>JAHHOT010000165.1 GCA_018677555.1 Gammaproteobacteria bacterium
ACGTTGAATGCCGGCCTGCAGTGCACGGTAGCGTTCGAGGTCGGTCATCGCGGCGGATTGCAGTTGTTCCTCGCAAAGGGTCGGCAATATTCCGATCGGAATGATTCGTCCACCGTACGTGGCTGCAATGTCACCGAGCTCCGCCAGTGCATTCTCCAGTTCCGCCTGCATTTTCCCGAACGGTGTGCCCGCTGACATTACCGGCGACAGGTTGTATTCGAGATTGAAGCGGTCGAGCTCGAGCTGCAGGTTGGGATCCAGCGATTGTTCGAGAACCTTTCTGTTGAGTGGCAGCGCCTGGGCACGATCATCGACGATACTCATTTCGAGTTCGGCGCCGACAGAGTAGTCGCCGCGGCCGAAGCCGGGCTGCTGCAGCAGCATCGACAGCGCATCGATATTCTCGATCAGTTTCCTGCGAGCATCGATGTATTCCTGGTCAGTAAACTCGCTGCGCTCGATCTTGAGACCCATGGCTCAATTCCGCTGCCTCATCGCGTGGCAATGTAAGTCGTCGCCTTGCGTACGGGAATTGCGGCATATACGGACAATTTGGCGAATCGTCTCTGTTCGCTGGCTATTCGTCGTCCGGAATAACGGCCGTCGTCTCAATTTCGATCAGCGCTTCCGGCTCGACCAGATCGTTGATGCCGATAGCTGCCATTGCAGGAAAACTCTTGCCCATGACCTTGCGATAGGTAAGGCCGATCGGCACCAGGTTTTGCCGATACGTGTCCAGGTCCTTGACGAACCATGTCATGCGTACAACGTGTTCCGGCCCGGCGCCGGCCTCCTGCAATACAGCAACGGTGTTTTGCAACACTTTTTCGAACTGCTCGACGAGTCCTTCCGCGAACGTGCCATTTTCGTCCCAGCCAACCATCCCGGCCACAAATACCTGCTGACCCTTTGCAAGTACGCCGTTTGAGTAGCCGCTGGGGCGCGGCCAGCCTTTGGGCAACAGGTATTTCATCGATTGGCTCCAAGGTAAGTCTGGCGGGCAATAATCACTTTCTGTACCTCGCTCGCGCCTTCGTAGATACGCAGTGCGCGAATCTCACGGTAGAGGCTCTCCGCGATGTTGCCTTTCGTTACACCACTGCCACCGAACAGCTGCACCGCTTTGTCGATGATCCGCTGCGCCGCCTCGGTGGCATATAGCTTGGCCATCGCCGCCTCGCGTGTGACGCGTTCCTGGTAACAATCCTTTGCCCAGGCCGAGCGATACACCAGTAGCGAGCTGGCATCGATCTCTGTTGCCATATCGGCAATGCTCGCCTCGGTCATTTGCAATGCGGACAGTGGCGCGCCGAACAGCTCGCGTGTACTGGTATGGCGGACGGCTTCGTCGAGCGCGCGTCGCGCAAACCCGAGTGCCGCGGCGGCGACAGAAGTGCGGAACACGTCCAGTGTCGCCATCGCGATCTTGAAGCCCTGGCCCGCGCCGCCGATGCGCGCGGACGCGGCAACTTTGCATCCGTTGAAATTCAGCGTAGCGAGGGGATGCGGGGCGATCGTCTCGATCCGGTCGGCGATCTCGAGACCGGGATTCTCGGCGTCGACGACGAATGCGCTGAGACCGCGGGCACCCGGCGCTTCCCCCGTTCTGGCAAACACGCAGTAAAAGTCCGCGATGCCACCGTTTGATATCCAGGTCTTGGCGCCGTCGATAACGTATTCCTCGCCGTGCCGCAGCGCCGTCGTCGCCATGGCGGCTACATCCGAACCGGCTTCCGCCTCCGAGAGCGCAAATGCCGCGATAGCCTTGCCCGCCGCAACGCCGGGAAGGTATCGCTGCCGTTGTTCGTCGGAGCCGGCGATCGAAATAGCGCCGCTGCCGAGTCCCTGCATTGCGAATGAAAAATCGGCGAGGCCGGAAAAATAGGCAAGCGTCTCGCGGCACAACGCGATGCTGCGGACATCGAGGGTGTCATTGGCGCCACCCCAGGCCGCGGGAACGCACATCCTCAGCCAGCCGGCGCCACCGAGGGACGCGACCAGCGCGCGGCAATCTGCATCGGTATCGTCGCTGTGCGGGAATTCCTGCGCTTCGCACCAGCTGCGCAGTCCGCGCTGCAACGTGCGGTGGCTGTCATCGAGAAACGGCCAGTCCAGGTAGGTTTGATCCGCCATAGTATTCGTGTCCGTCGCCTAGTTGCCTTCGAATTTCGGCTTTTCCTTCTTGACGAAAGCCTTGTACGCCCGCTCGAAATCCGCGGTCTGCATGCATATCGCCTGCGCCTGCGCTTCGGCCTCGATGGCCGTGTCGAGTGGCATGTCCCACTCGATATTGAGCTGTTTTTTGGTCATGCCGTGCGCGAAGTTCGGGCCCGCCGCGAGTCTCGCAGCGACGGCCCGCGTATTATCCAGCAGCTCGTCCGGCTCAAACAACGCGTTGAACCAGCCCCAGGCTGCGCCCTCGTCCGCCAGCATCGAACGGCCGGTGAACAGCAATTCGGATGCGCGTCCCTGGCCGATGATCCGCGGCAATATCGCACAAGCGCCCATGTCGGCCCCGGCCAGGCCGACGCGTGTGAACAGGAAAGCTGTTTTTGAGCGCGCGGTGCCGTAGCGCAGGTCGCTTGCCATGGCAATCGCAGCGCCGGCACCGGCGCAAACACCGTCTATGGCGCTGAGAACGGGTTGCGGGCAATTGCGTATGGCGAGAACCAGCGCGCCTGTCATACGTGTGAAGCCGAGCAGGCCGTCCATATTCATTTTCGTCAGGGGGCCGATAATTTCATGCACATCGCCGCCCGAACAAAAGTTCTCGCCGGCGCCAGTGATGACCACGGCTTTCACCTGTTCGTTGCCCACGAGCGATCGAAACGTATCGCGCAACTCTGCGTAGGATTCGAAGGTCAGCGGATTCTTGCGTTCGGGCCGATTCAGCGTCACGGTAGCTACGCCGTCGTCGTCGAGATCCCAGAGAAAATGTTCAGGTTTGATCGTCGTCATATTGCTCTCACATCACTTCGCCACCGGCGACAGCAATTGCCTGACCGGTGATGGAACCCGAAGACTCGTCACAGAGCCAACGCACCGTTGATGCCACCTCTGAAGGCTCGACCAGGCGCCCCTGGGGATTGGCTTTGACCAGCTCGGCCATGGCTTCGTCCCGGCTGCGGCCGGTCGCCGACATGATCTTGTCGATCGCGTTATCGACGATGTCCGTGTTGGTGTAGCCCGGACAGACGGCGTTGACCGTCACTCCCTGACTGGCGAATTCCAGCGCCAGGGCACGCGTGAGTCCCAGTACACCATGTTTTGCAGCACAGTAGGCGGCGATGTAGGCGTAGCCCTTGAGTGACGCGGTACTACCGATGTTCACAATCCTGCCGGACTTTGCATCGAGCATCTCACCGGCGACGGCACGGGTACAGTTAAATACACCGTCGAGATTCACCGAGAGCAGTCGGTCCCAGAATTCGTCCTGCATCTTCGCGAAAGGCATAGCCTCGGCAGTTCCCGCATTGTTGACGAGTATAGAGATCCTGCCATTCGCCGAGCGTGCCGCGGCGAATGCCTTCGCCACGCTGCTGCGATCCGTTACGTCGCATACCTCGCATGCTGCGCCAATGCGTTTCGCCGTTGCCTTGAGGCGCACTTCGCCGCGCCCCATGATCGTGACCATTGCGCCGGTATTCACCAGGTCCTCGGCGATCGCCGCACCGATGCCGCTGCCACCACCGGTTACCACTGCATGTTGTCGTGAGTACCAGCTCATGCCGCAGCTCCAAGTGAATCGAGCGTTTGTTCGAAAGCCCTGCCCTGCTCGTCAGCCAGCGCAGCGTTATGCAGCTTTTGCATCGCCGCCGCACGCTGTCCAGGCGGTAATTGACGTACAGCGTCGATGGACCGCAGGTACCGGGTCAGGCCGCGTTCGTAGGTATCGCCGTAGCCTTTTACAATCTCGATCGAGCGCGCGACCGACAGTGCGTAATCGTAGTCCTGATCCAGAGCTTCGTGCACACAGGACAGCCAATCGCCGATTCGTTGCTGTTGCAGCGCAAATCTGTAAGTACCCCGCCGCCAGCGCCGCATTGACGCCAGCGTGCGCAGCATCAGAAAGCCGCTTAACTTGGTGGTCCTGATGATGCGACCTTTGGAAAACAATTTGCCGAACAGGCGCCGCATGCCGGGCGAACCCAAAACGCGCGCAGCAAGGGCTGCGGGCAGCGTATCGCACACTTCCTCGACGCGTGGATGAAAATACTCCGAGACGTACATCGGCTGGTCATGCGTCGCCGCCAGCTGCCCACGGATTCGCGAATGGCGTTCGGCGCGCGTTTTCAGTTCAGCGACGCGAATCGTGTCCTCGTAGCACATTTGCAGTGCGAGCTGTCGCGCGCACTCGGCGCTCAGTGCGTATTGCTGCTCGTCGCCGCCCGCAGCGCGGTCGCGTTTCACGATCTCGGCAATGCGATCCAGGTACATATGCGCGTAAGCGATGTCCTGGAAGTCCAGCGCACGCAGGGCGCCGTGCAACGCGAGTTCCGCCACGGGAGCCGGTAAAGTTTCGGCAATCTGTTCCGCGAGCGCGCGCCCCGCCGGACCGGCGGGCATCGCCTTCTCCAGCGGTGCTGCTGCCCGCGGCGCCGCACGGCCCGCGCCTTTTTCGAAGCCGCGAGCAAAGCCTTCGAGGTTCGCCGCGACGGCGCGACCGGCCTGCCGGATCGCGTCTTCGAACGCTGCGCGTTCGATGGGCAAAGCCCCGGTCGCCGCAATAGCACCCAGCAACACCGAGCTGATGACGCTGCCGGTTTCGTCAGCAATCTCCTGCATGTCAAAGCACACGAATTTTTTTGCGGCGCGACTGGCGATTTCGGCCACCGGCCGCTGATCGACGATGCCGTCGCCTAGCGCCGATTTCTCGTCGATGGAGTAGACGCGATGACTGCTCGCGACCAGTGTGGTCACGTTTGGCGTGACGAAACCCTTCTGAATCGCACGTCCGGTTTCGGCCATCTCGCCGGCAATCACCAGGTCGACATCGCCTGGCACGGGATATGCCGTGAACACCGGCTCTTTGCCAAGCGCAGCGGCCCTGTCCCGCGGAAACATCTCCACGCAATAGATCGTCGCGCCGGTCCGTTGAGCAACGCCCGCGACAAATGTCGATTGCGCCAGGTAGCCGCTCGACTTTGCCGCTTCGACCAGCCAGCCGGTCAATACACCGCCTCCCTGTCCGCCGAGCGCAAGGATGGCGATCGTCAACGGCCGTTCGCGCGTGCGCTCCACTGTCATGCCGCGCGCAGCCTGCGCCGATCGGCGCGTCTCTGCAGGAAACCGATGATTGAACTGCGCAGTCGCCACAGCATCCTGTCCAGGGCGGTCGGATTGAAAACGAGTTCGGCTTTGTAAAACGACGGGCACAGTACGGCTTCGTGAGCAACCTCACCGCAATTACCGCAACCCACGCAGCTGTTGTCGACATAGGACACCGGCTGTCGCTTCAGCGGATCCGGATTCGGTTTGATCGTCAGCGACGGACAGCCGCTAAGGCGAATACAGGCGTGATCCCCGGTGCAGGTTTCCTCGTCGACGCCGAAGCGCTCCTGTGTGACCCGGGCGCCGCTCGTCACCGCTTTGGCGAACAGCGGCTTCTCGCGCCGCTGCTTGTTGAGCATGCACTCGGACTGGGCCACCAGCACTTTCGGCCCCTTCGATGTTCCGGACACGGCTTCTTTCAATGCCTTGCGCATCTCGCCGATGTCGTAGGTGCGAACGGTCTTTGCCCACTCGACACCCACGCCACGGACCGCTTTCTCGATCGGGTGCTGCGTGCTGCGGTTTTTCGTTTCGCCCCTGCTGGACAGCAAATCCTGGCCACCGGTTGCAGCGGCGTAATTGTTGTCGACCACGATGGTCAGCGCGTCGCTCTTGTTGAAGACGGCGTTGCCGATGCCGCTGGTAAGCCCGTTGTGCCAGAATCCGCCGTCGCCCATGATCGCGATCGCCGGCTTGTCGCTGTCGGTGTTGAACGCCGCCGCGCCCGCCGCACCGAGACCGTAGCCCATAGTCGTGTTGCCGATGTTGAATGGCGGCAGGATGGAGAACAGGTGGCAACCGATATCGGCGCTGACGTGAAATTCGCCAAGTTCCTCCTGCAGCATTTTCAGGCTGGCGAACACCGGTCTTTCCGGACAACCGGTGCACATGCCAGGCGGGCGATTCGGTACGTGTGGCGTGACCTCGTCGATAAACGTCGCAACCGTCTGCATCGGATCCTCGGGAGCGCGATACGACGGGTCCGCTTCACGCATGAAGCCAACCAGGCCGCGACGCAGAACCTGGCTCGTGTACTCACCGGCCATTGGCAGCACATCCTTGCCGTGCAGCCGCGTACCGATGTTTGCCTTGCGTAATATCGCGTGAATGGCCTGCTCGATGTAGTTCGGCTGACCCTCTTCAACCAGCAGGACCGAGGACTTGCCGCGGCAAAAATCGTTGATTTCGTCGTCCACGAGCGGGTACGCGACGTTGAGCACGTAGATCGGCAGCTGCGTGCCACCGAAGGCGTCTGCCAGCCCGAGTCTCTCCATCGTGCGCAGCAGTGCGTTGTACAGGCCGCCCTGCACGATAATACCGATATCCTCGCGCTCGCCATCGAACAACTCGTTGAGCTTGTTGCGACGAATATAGTCAATGGCGGCGGGCCAGCGTTCCTCTACTTTTTCCCGCTCGTGCTGGAACGAAGCCGGCGGCAACACGATTCGCTCCAGGTTCCGTCGTGGGTTCTCCATCGCTTCGCGTAGCGACATCTTCGGCCTGGCATTGTCCTTGGCGGTGAACGAGCCGTAGACGTGACATGCGCGCAGGCGCAATTCGAGAAACACGGGTGTGTTGCTGGCTTCCGACAATTCGAAAGCCTGTTCTACGGCTGACACGATGCTGGGAAGGTTGGGTCGCGGATCGAGCAACCACATCTGGCTCTTCATGGCGAACGCATGGCTGCGCTCCTGCATGATACTGGAGCCTTCGCCGTAATCTTCACCAACGATGACCACCACGCCACCGGTTACACCACCGGATGCGAGGTTGGCGAGCGCGTCGCTGGCAACATTGGTTCCGACCGTCGATTTGAAGGTGACGGCGCCGCGTAACGGATAATTGACGGATGCGGCCGCCATTGCAGCTGCCGTCGCTTCGTTGGCACTCGATTCGAAATGCACGCCGAGTTCGCCGAGTATGTCCTGGGCGTCTGCCAGCACGTCCATCAGGTGCGATATGGGCGCGCCCTGGTAACCGCCGACATAGGCAACACCCGACTGCAGCAGCGCCTTGGTTACCGCCAGGATGCCCTCGCCCGAAAATTCGCCGCCTGCCGGGATGCGGAGTTTTTCAACCTCTTTTTTGAAAGACCGTTCGGCCATCGGGAAAGTGTATCCAGTTCGCCCCGCCGTGGGTGCAATTATCGGTATAGTTTTTTGCGCCGGCACCGGGGACGGGCGGCGGCGCTTCGCAGATTAACATTTCAAGTATAAAATACCCAGCTAATCCGTTTAGAATACAGCAACTTAAGCAGCAGCCTGCCGGCAACGGCGATTGATGGCACACTTGGGCTTGCTGGCAGTCAATAACAACAACAGGAACAGACTTGGGCGCAAGCGGCATCGGCATGGCAATTTTCGCGGTCTACCTGGTTGCGATCGTGGTGCTGGGGCTGATCGCTTCGCGCTACCAGGAGACCGGCGCGGACTTCTGGGTCGCCGGGCGGCGCTTCGGCCTCGGCGTCATGATCATGGCAAACATGGCAGCCATCATGCACGGCGGTGCCATCCTGAGCGGCGTTGCATTCGCGGCCAACTTCGGTGGCGTTGCCATTCTTCCCTACATTTCGTTCGTGTGCGGCTCCGCGGTCGTCTTTTACCTGTTCGCGAAGAAGCTTCGGCAATCCGGCGGGTTCACCATCCCCGACTACATGGGTGACCGTTTCGACAGCCGGGGGTTGCGCGCCTGGAGCGCGCTGGTCGTTGCCGTTTCGAGCATCGTTTACCTCATCGCGCAGCTTCGCGGCATGGCATTTATCCTGGAGCGGCTGCTCGGCCTCGAGTTCTTCACCTGCCTTGTCGTCGGCACCATCATTTTTGTTGCCTACGTTGCGATGGGCGGCTTGCTGGCCGTCGTTTGGACCAACATCGCGCAATTCCTGTTCATGTGGGTCGGTTTGTTGATCCTTGTGCCATTTGTTTACGAAGCAGCCGGCGGCTGGTTCACCGTGCTGGAAAAAGTCGAGGCGATCGCACCGGGATGGACCTCGCCAACCGGCATGGCCTGGTCCACGAGCTACATGATTTCCTGGTACCTCATATGGTTCGTTGCCTACAGCACGCGCATCGAACTCGTCACCAAGATGTATGCCGCGCGGAATCATCGAGTTGCGCGGATGTCCGTACCCATCACAATCGGCCTGGTCATGGTGTTCCTGCTCTATGGCAATTTCTACCTCGGCGCGGCTGCACGCGTGCTCGTGTGGGATCAGATTGCATCACCCGACCAGGCATTTCCGCTGATGGTCAATCAGCTCCTGACACCGGCTCTTGCAGCGCTTGCCCTGACCGGCATCGCCAGCGCCGCAATGTCGACCACCGATTCACTATTGCTGATGTCGGGTTCTGCCATTGCGCACGACCTGGTGCGCCGCTGCCACGATGAGCCAAAGGGAATTCAGCGTGATGAGCGCGAGTACCTGAAAATCTCCCGGCTCGCGATTATCGTCGTCGGTGTCATCGCCTTTTTGTGCTCGATTCCCGACCTCGCGTTGATTCTTCGCATCGTGTCCTACGCGATTGCGATCGTTGGCGCTGCGTTCTTTTTCCCGTTGCTCGTCGGGATGACATCCCGGCGCGTCAGTCGCGAAGCCGCCCTCGCGTCGTCAATCGGTGGCACTATCGCAACCGGCATCTGGATTGCGGGGGCCCTGCGCGGGGCTGGCTGGGCCCAGGGATTTCATCCGGGCATCGTCGGGCTGGCGGTCGCAGGCACGCTGATGCTCGTGGTGTCATTTTTCACGCGGCCGGTGCAGCAGGCGGCAATCGACAAGTATTTCCCGGAGACAACATGATACTTGGTCTACCGACACTCAGTTTCTGGCTGTTTCTTGGCATCCCGGTCCTGATTTTGCTCGTCATGCTGGTCGATGTCTGGCGCATCAAGACCGGCCGCAAAGACTGAGATGCCGTACTACAATTCATCTGCAAACCCTGTTAGGGACCAAAAAAGGGGGAAATAATGTACGCGAAATTCCTGCCGACACTGTCGGTCACAGCCATGCTATTGGCCGGCTGCACCCAGGCACCAGCGCCAACCACGTCGATGGCAGCTCCGACCGAGGCCAGCGTTACGCAGGCATCTGTCGGCATGATACCCGCGGGGCCGTGGCCAGGCGGCGACCAGGTCGGCATGGCGAACACGCTGGGTGCCGGCACCTGGATGCGCTGCGCCCATTACCTGGCGCAGCCAAACGCGAAAAGCTACGAGCTGTCGCACGTTCGCTCAAACGATATGACGCAATCGCCGTTCGGCGTGCCGCTGGTGTATGAGTACCGGCCGACGGCCAGCGTCCCTTACAGCAAGCACGCATTCAATGGCGAGCAGATCGTCACTGGCGAGCCTGGCGCACAGGGCACGCAGATGGATGCGCTGGGCCACTTTGCCTATTTCGATGAGATCTGGACACCGGACCAGGACATCCCGGCCGACTCGGCGAAGTACTACAGTGGTTTCACGCAGGCGGACGTGAAGCCCACGCCGGATTCACCCTTGCTGAAACTCGGCATCGAGAATGTCCCGCCCATCATCACGAGCGCTGTACTGCTGGACGCGCGCACGCACCTGGGCGCTGGCGAGGCGATGAAAGCGGGACAACTGATCACCGCCGCGGATATCGACGCAATGCTCGAGGCGCAGGGACTCGGCTGGCGCGGCATCGTGCCCGGCGACGTGCTCTATATATATACCGGGTGGAGCGACATCTGGGAGGACGACGAGTACTACACGAAGGGGCCTGGCCTCGCGAACGATGCGCTGGCCTACATCGAGGAACGCAAGGTCGTCCTGGTTGCGCTCGATAACCCGTTCACCGATCCGGTGAACGAGGGCCAGCTCACCGGCGCTTCCGGACCGCCGGAGGGCACCCCGGAAGGACTACCGTTCGTCGTCCACCACTACAACCTGACGCAGTCGGGTATCCACCAGATCCAGAACATGAAACTGGACGAACTTGCGCGCGACAAGGTATGGACCTCCTGCACGATAATCCTGCCGCTGCGGTCGCAGGGTGCGTCGGGATCGCCGGTGCGGCCGGTAGCGATCGGCGCCGGCGCCTGACCGGTGTACAAGTTTTTCGCCCTGTACAAGACGCCGGACGACGTTCCGGCGTTTCTCGAGCACTACGAGAACGTGCATGCGCCGCTTGCCCGCAAGATACCGGGCCTGAAGAAACTGGTTGTCAATCGAATCACCGGCAATGCGTTTGGCGGCGATCCGCCCTACTTTCTGATCGCAGAGATGCAGTTTGACAGCAAGGAAGACTTCGACGCCGCGATGGCATCACCGGAGAACCGGGAAAGCGGTCGCGACGCGATGCAGTTCGCCAAGGGTCTCATCACGGCGCTGATCGCCGAGTCCGACGACTGAGCCGCATTGTACCAATACCGCGTTAACGCACGCGGCCGGGCTTACGATCGCGAACGGAAAATTGTAGGAGCGCCGCCCCCGGCGCGACCACCAACATGCATCACAGTCGCGCCGGGGGCGTCGCTCCTACAGAAGACGGAATTGCGGTCCATTGACAGTCAGGCCGGGGGCGAGGTTGCCTCCCGAAGCGAAATAAAGCGCAGCGCAGCGAGCCATTCGCGCAGGGAGGTGACGGAGCGCCCGGCCACGTGCGCTGTCTCGGCGGCCCTCTGCATACGACGAATTCGCGGTCCGTTGACGATCAGGCCGGGGGCGAGGTTGCCTCCCGAAGCGAAATAAAGCGCAGCGCAGCGAGCCATTCGCGCAGGGAGGTGACGGAGCGCCCGGCCGCGTGCACTGTCTCGGCGTAGCCGCTCAGCTGATCAGCTGATCAGCTTCAGCGTATGTGCCGCGATCACGCCCTCTTCATCGGCGGGAATGACGAGCACTCGCACCCTGCTGTCGGCAGTGCTGATCGTTTCCGCGCTTGACTTGTTCTCGTCGGGATCGATTTCGACACCTAGCCACTGGCAACGATCCGCAATCTGCTGACGAATGCCTGCATCGTTTTCGCCGATACCACCCGTGAAGACGAGCCCTTCGAGCCCGCCGAGCGTTGCGGCAAGCCGGCCAATCTCCTGCACGCATCGATGCGCGAAATAGTCAATCGTCATATCGCTCGCGGGGGTGCTCTGCTGTCGCAGCTCGCGCATGCCGGAGCTGGTGCCTGACAATCCGAGCAGGCCGCTCTTGCGGTAGAGCAGGTCCTCGAGCTCGTCCACGCCCAGGCCCTTGTGACGCATCAGGTATATCAGCACGCCCGGGTCGACGCTGCCGCTGCGGGTTGCCATAGGCAGCCCTTCTGCGGTGCTGAATCCCATGCTGGTCGAGACACTCTTGCCGCGTCGCGTTGCGCACATACTGCAGCCGGCACCGAGGTGCGCAATCACTACCGGCCGATCGGCGATACCCGGATGCGATCTTTGCAATACGGCGACGATGGACTCGTAGGAAAGGCCGTGAAAGCCATAGCGATGGAGGCCCTCGGCAAACAATTCATCGGGCAACGCATAGCGCTTCTCGATTTCGTGCTGGCCGCGGTGGAACGCAGTGTCGAAGCAGGCAACCTGGGGCACGTCATCGAGGCGTTGCTGCCAGACTTGCACAAGATCGAGGCTGTCTCGCTGGTGCATCGGCGCCATGGGTTCCAGCGCCCGCAGCTTGGCCAGCACAGCTTTGTCGATGATCACCGGCTTGCCAAAACCGTTCCCGCCGTGCACAACGCGGTGACCGACGGCACGTATGCTCGGGTCGCCGAACTGCTGGTGCAGAATCTCGAGAATGCGGTCCGCGCCGGCAGCCGGGGTGTAATCGGGCAATGAGGATATTGCGGGTTTGTCGCGTGCGCCTTCGCTCATCGAAAGCTCGGCCGAGTCTCCCGTGCGATTGACCACGATGCGGTACAGCAGTTGCGGGCCGTTGTACAGCGCAACCTTCAGACTCGATGATCCGCTGTTGATGGTCAGGATACCGGCGGCGATAGCTCAAACCTCGCTTGCGATGTCAGCGGCTGCGTGCGTATCGCGAAGCAAACAGCAATTCACGGGTAGCGGGCCATATGGCCGCTGCCGGATCGCCCAGCTCGCCGATCACGCCGCGCGTTGCGAGTGACATGCGTCGTTCGAAGGCGCGCACTGCCCGGTTGGTGTTGGGGCCAGGCTTGCCGTCGATGCGGCCGCCGGCGTACAGCGGCGGTTCCTGGGCTTGCAGGCTGCGTTGCACCAGCTTCCAGGTAGGTTTGTCCATCGCATCCTCGTCCTCTGCGTCAATGAATCGTATCAGATCCAGTTTGTCGTAGAGTGCCTGGCCAGGGCACACGGTTCGCGCGGTAGGCGCATCGCGATGCCCCCAGACCTGCATGCCGGCCGGCCTCTTGTTCCCGAGCCTGATATAGCCCCGATTGTTTCTCAGGTCACGTAGCCACCATGACAATCCAGCCAGCTGTGCGTCGATTGCAAGCGGCAGCGGCTCGGATTCGAAGTTGCCCTGCAAGGCGATGCCGATGGCCGAACGGTTGTGATTGCGCGTATGTGCTCCGGTTCGATGCAGACCGCGGCCCTCGCACAACACGAGCGACCCATTGCTCATGCAAAAACCGACAACGTTGTAAGGGATATCGAGGCCAAGGTCGGGTCGTATACGTTGCAATGCCTGCATGCGTGCCCTGACGTCAGTCAATGAGCGCCATTCGTTGGGCGATTCGTCGCGATCGATTATCGCCGTATGGTGAATAAACACTTCAGTGCGGCGTCGCGGCCCGATCGGATGCCCGCGACGTGGCAACGCCGGGTCGGCGCCCCATTGCTCGCGGCGCAAAAAGCGTACTCCGCGATCACTTGTTGTTCTTGTTCTTACCATCTCCGTCGGTGTGCTGCAGGAATGGTGGCAGTTTCAGGTTCACCCACAGGAACGCCATTACACCAAGATACGCGACGGACAGCCATTCGTATGGAGCGGCAAGTTCGTTCTTGCTGACCTTGGCGGTTCGGTGCAGGTCCGCGTCGAGATACGGCACGACGCGATCCCAGGTCAGTTCAACCGCGATATGCCAGACCGTCACACAGACGAACAGTCCGGTCACCGCCAGCAGCAGGTACGGGAACAGCCGTGCGTAGCCGTTCGGATGGCGGAACGCAATTACGGAAACGCCGGAAACCGCGGCCAGTAACAACCCGACTATCAAGCTTTGCATAGCTTTGCCTCGCGACAATCCCGTCAGCGGGGCGCGAAATCGATCGTCGGGAAGCGGAGTCCGGGCAGCGATGCCACCGCGCCGGGATGCGCCGGCAGGCGCAGGTCTGGCAACCCCGCTGTCATAGGAAATTCCCTTAGACCGGTAGTTTTGCGCCCCCGCCTTTCGACGGGTTTGCCTTTGTCAGTGCCCATCGGGGCATATATATAGGTATAAGACCGGGCCGGACGGCGAACGTTCCGGTCCCATGGTCGGCGCGCAGGCGTTCGTCAGGTCACTTGCACTATAATACTATGAGTCGCGCGTGATCCAAGCGGCGCTCGAGGGGAGAAAAAATGCAAAGAATTTCGGCGATCCTCATTATCGTTTTGCTGGCGGCCGCTTGCGGCGAACGCGAGGTCACGACAACCGCGCCCGGCCATTACGATGTCGTACTTGCCAACGGGCGGGTCATGGATCCGGAATCGGGCCTCGACGCCATTCGCCATGTCGGCATCACCGGCGACACGATAGGCGCAATATCCGATGCACCATTGGCTGGAACGCTGGTGGTCGACGTAAGCGGACAAGTCGTATCGCCCGGGTTCGTCAACATTCACAGTCACTCGTTTACGCCGCTGGGCCAGGAGTTCGAACTGCGCGACGGCGTGACCACCGCCATCGAGGCCGAATCCGGCGCCTACCCCGTCGCGGCCTTCGGCACACACGAACCGATCGATATCGCCGCGCGTGCCCGCATCAACTTTGGCGCATCCGTCGGCCATGCCTGGGTCCGTTCGCTGTTGTTTGACGGCGAGCGCGCGGACGCCGGATTCGACCAGGTCATTGCGCGCGCCATGCGTGGCCCGACCGACGGTGGTCTGGCATCGGGAACGTTTTCCTCGCCGCTGCCCGCGAATCGAATTGGCGAACTGCGCGAGCATTTGCTGAACGGACTCGACGAAGGCGGCCTCGGTATAGGCGTTCTGCTCGACTACATGAGCGAGGTCGTCAGCGAGGACGAGCTACGCACGATATTCGAGGTTGCGGGAGAGCGCCAGGCGCCTGTCTTCATTCACGTGCGACGCGGCGTTGCGGGCGACACCAGTGGGCTGATCGAAGCAATCGAACTCGCGAAAGATACCCGAGCTCCGGTTCACATTTGTCATCTTCAGGCAAGCGCGATGCAGAATGTCGCCGAGTTTCTGCGCCTGATCCGGCAGGCGCGCGAGGATGGCCTGCAGATTACGACCGAGTCGTTTCCCTACAACGCCGGCTCGACCTCGATCACGGCGGCCGTGTTCAACCGTGACTGGCGGAAGATTTTCGCGATCGGCTACGAAGACGTCGAGTGGGCGGCAACCGGCGAACGGTTCACGGAACAGATGTGGAACGAATACCGTGAGAAGTATCCGCAGGGCGCCGTAATTCATCACTACAACCGCGAAGAGTGGACGAGCATTGCCACGAACGCGGCGGATGTCATCGTCGCCGCCGACGGTGTTCCGATCCTGACGCTCGACGCGAAGGTCGCGCCATTCGGAATCGGCGCGAATGCTCGGGTCCTGGGCCGTTACGTCCGGGAAAAAGGCTCCCTCGACCTGATGGCCGCGCTGTCGAAGATGACCTATCAACCGGCCATGGTCCTGGCGCGCTACAGCCCGGCAATGGCGATGAAGGGCAGGCTTAGGCCCGGTGCCGATGCCGACATCACGGTTTTCGATCCGCAAACCATCATCGATAACGCCACCTTCCAGGATCCGTACCAGGCCTCTACCGGCATTTCGCACGTAATCGTCGGCGGCCGCTTTGCCTTGCGTGACGGAAGTATCGTCGAGGAGACGTTTGCAGGAAGGCGCGTACTGCGTTGACGCCAGCAAGTCGACGAGGCATTGCCCGGGAAGGGAAAGCACAATGGAATATCTGAAAAAAGCAAATCCCGGCACCAGCGACGTTGACCGGGAGGTGTCCGACATCGTCGCTGGACTGCTGGACGACATCAAACGCGATGGCGAAAACGCGGTGCGTGCGCTCAACGAGAACCTCGATGGCTACACCGGTGCCGTGGTCGTGCCGGAGGAGGCCTTCGCCGAAGCGCACAAGCAATTACCGGACGGTGTGAAGGACGACCTGCGATTCGCACATCGGCGAGTCACCGATTTCGCCATGCGGCAGCGTGATTCGATAGTCGAGTTCGAGACCGAGCTCGCTGACGGGCTCGTTGGCGGACAACGGCTGATCCCCGTTAGCACCGCGGGTTGTTACGTGCCCGGTGGACGCTACGCGCACGCGGCCTCGGCAATCATGAGCGCAGGCACGGCGCAGGCCGCCGGCGTCAGGAACATCGTCGCCGCGACTCCCGGTAACGCCGGCGGCGAAGTAAACCCGGCAATTCTGTTCGCCCTGCAGCTTTGTGGCGCTTCTGCAGTTCTCGTTGCGGGTGGCGTACAGGGCATCGCGTCCCTCGCCTACGGTCTGTTCAGCGGCAGGGCGGCCGATATCGTCGTTGGCCCGGGTAACCGATACGTCGCAGAAGCCAAGCGGCAGTTATTCGGTGCCATTGGCATCGACGTCATCGCCGGGCCGACGGAGAGTCTCATCATTGCGGACGCTGCGGCCGATCCCGCTGTGGTTGCGGCCGACCTCGCGGGGCAGGCAGAGCACGGCGCGGATTCCCCGGTCTGGCTGATCACGACCGACCGGCGGCTGGCGGACGCCGTGCTCGAACTGATGCCACGCGTCATCGCCGCGCTGCCGGAGCCTGCCAGAACGGCGGCGTCCAGCGCGTGGCGCGACTACGGTGAGGTAGTCCTCGTCGACTCGCGCGAACAGGCCTGCGAGGTCAGCGACCGGTATGCCGCCGAGCATCTGCACGTGCAGGCAAGCGACCCTGGCTGGTGGCTCGAACGCCTCAACAACTATGGATCGTTGTTTCTCGGCGAGGAGACGACGGTCGCTTTCGGCGACAAATGTTCAGGCCCGAACCACATATTGCCTACCCGGCGTGCCGCGCGATACACCGGCGGCCTCAGCGCACTGAACTTCATCAAGGTAGTCAGCTACCAGCGCATGACCCGCGACGCGGCTGCGCAGGTCGCTCCGGTCGCTGCGCGTATCTCGCGCCTCGAAGGCATGGAGGGACATGCGAGAACCGGTGATGTCAGGCTGCGCAAGTACTTTCCCGAACGCCAGTTTCAGCTACACAACGAAGACGTTGACTGGTCACCTGATAACGATCCTGATTGATACGCGATGAACAAACCCGCTGACAAGCAAGTGTCACTCCGGCGCGATCTTTCGGACCCGCTGCCGATTCCGGATGCCGGCATCGACAAGGCTATCGAGATCATGCGCAGCGGGCGGCTGTTTCGCTACGGCGAATTCTCCGGCGGCGCATCGGAAGTGGCGCTGCTGGAACGCGATTTCGCGGCGCTCCTCGGGAGACGCTATGCCGCCGCTTTCAACTCCTGCGGCAGCGCGATATTCGTTGCCCTGAAATGCGTCGGCATTCAGCCCGGGGACAGCGTTCTGGTGAACGGATTTACTCTGGCGCCCGTCCCTGGCGCAATTGAGCATGCCGGCGCGAAACCGGTGTTCGTCGAATGCGCAGATGAATGTCGTATCGACCTGCAGGATCTCGAGAGCAAAGCGGCCGGCGGCGCCAGAGTGTTGCTCATGTCGCACATGCGCGGCCACCTTGCCGACATGGATGCCGTCGTCGCGATATGCGAGCGCGCCGGCATTGTGCTCGTCGAGGACTGCGCACACACGCTCGGTGCACGCTGGAACGGCCGGTTATCCGGCACCTTTGGCTCGATCAGCTGTTTCAGTCTGCAATCGTTCAAACACATCAATGCAGGGGAAGGCGGCGTGCTCGTCACGGACGACGATGACATCGCGGCGCAGGCAATTCTTTACTCGGGCAGCTACATGCTTTACGCGCAGAACGGTGCGCGGCCCGACCTGGAAGTGTTCGAGCGATACAAACGGGACATCCCGAACCTGAGTTTGCGTATGCACGAATTGACTGCTGCCGTTGCCCGACCGCAACTCGATCTCCTGGCATCGCGCGTGCGGCAATGGGCACGCAACTACGACCTGTTGGCACGGCTGCTCGATGAAATTAACGAAGTCCAGGTTGCGCAGCGGCTCAGGGGCGAAGACTATGTCGGTTCCTCTATCCAGTTCCGGATTCTGTCATTGGCGCCCGGACAGATCTGCAATGTACTCGACGCCTGCGGGAAGCGCGGCGTCGACATCAAATGGTTCGGTCGCAACGAAGCGCAGGGCTTTACGAGCACCTGGCGTGACTGGCGTTACGTCTGCGACCCTCAGGACCTGTCGCAAACGACGCGCATGCTGGAGCGGCTGTGCGACATGCGTATACCGATTGACCTCGATCGGGAGGAAGCCGGCATTATTGCGCAGATCATCAGCGAAGAGATCGCTGCACATTCCGCCTAACTGCCGGCTCCTTCCGTGCGACGAGACCAGTAAGCGGCAAGCTCGCGCTTGACGACCGGCGCCAGCAGATAGAGCGCCAGCACATTGGCCAACGCCATTGCAAAAATCATGGCGTCGGAAAAATTCAGTATTGCATCCAGCTGCGTCGTGCAACCGATAACCACGAACAGGCAAAAAATCGAATTGAAGGTCAGCTTTGCCCATTTCTCCGGACCGAATATGTAGATGAATCCCTCAAGTCCGTAGTACGACCAGGAGATCATCGTCGAGTAAGCAAACAGCATCACGACGACGGCCAGCACATACGGGAACCAGGGAAGCACACTCGCGAATGCACTCGAGGTCAGCTCGACGCCGCTGATCGTGCCGTCGTTCAGCATGACCGGATCGTAAACCGTGAGGATGATCACCAGCGCGGTGATCGTGCAAATCACGACCGTATCGATAAACGGTTCGAGCATTGCAACAAAGCCCTGCGTCAATGGTTCCTCGGTACGCACCGCAGCATGCGCAATCGCCGATGAGCCGATTCCGGCCTCGTTGGAAAACGCAGCGCGGCGAAAGCCGAGGATAAGCACCGCGATCAAGCCGCCGGTGACGCCCTGCGGACTGAACGCGTTGCTGACAATCGCGGAAACCGCGGACGGTATTTCCGAAAAATTGGCGCCGATGACGACCAGGGCAGTGCCGACGTACAGCAATGCCATGAAAGGCACCAGCCGGGAGGTCAC
>JAHHOT010000074.1 GCA_018677555.1 Gammaproteobacteria bacterium
CGTCGATGCAAAAGATCTGCTGATCAATCTCAGCGACGACATTCCCGGCATCGCAGCGTCGTTTCCGCGTATCGCAGAACTCGTCGCGTCTGACGAAGACAGTAAGCAACTGAGTCGCAAGCGCTTCACAATTTACCGCGACAGCGGCCACTCGATCGAAACCCACAAGCTCTGACATGGACAACACCTACCAGCCCAAAGCCATCGAGCAGCGCATCTACGAGCGCTGGGAGTCAAACGGATGGTTTGCGCCTCGTGGCGACGGCGAGCGCTATTGCATCGTCATACCGCCGCCGAACGTAACCGGGTCACTGCACATGGGGCATGGCTTCGACGACACGATCCAGGACGTGTTGACGCGCTATCACCGCATGCTCGGTCATCGCACGTTGTGGCAGCCCGGCATGGACCACGCCGGCATCGCGACGCAAATGGTCGTCGAACGCCTGCTGAATGCCGAGGGCGTGTCGAAGCACGACCTCGGGCGTGAAAAGTTCGTCGAACGCGTCTGGCAGTGGAAGGAAGAATCCGGCGGCAAGATTGCATCGCAGATGCGCCGTCTCGGTGCATCCGTCGACTGGTCGCGCGACCGCTTCACGATGGACGACGGTTGCTCGGAAGCCGTGCGCCACGTCTTCGTATCGCTGTACGACGACGGCCTCATCTACCGCGGCAAGCGACTCGTCAACTGGGACCCGGTCCTGCACACGGCCCTGTCCGACCTCGAAGTGCTGTCGGAGGAAGAGCCCGGCAACCTGTGGCACTTCCGCTACCCGCTGGCGTCCGGCGACGGGCACCTGGTCGTCGCGACGACGCGGCCGGAAACGATGCTCGGCGATACCGCCGTTGCCGTGCATCCCGAAGACGAGCGCTACCGGTCGCTGATCGGCCAGGAGATCGTGCTGCCGATCGTCGGCCGTCGCATTCCGATTATTGCCGACGACTACGTCGACGCCAGCTTCGGTACCGGCTGCGTCAAGATCACGCCGGCGCACGACTTCAACGACTACGAGATCGGTCAGCGCCACGACCTGCCGATGGTCAACATCCTGACCGACGATGCATCGCTGAACGACGACGTGCCGGAGGCCTACCGCGGCATGGATCGATTCGACGCGCGCAAGGCCATCGTCGCCGAGTTCGAACGGCTCGGGCTGCTCGACAAGGTCGAAGATTACGTGGTCAAGATCCCGCGCGGCGACCGCTCCGGCGCCGTCGTCGAGCCATACCTGACCGACCAGTGGTACGTCGACATCAAGCCGCTCGCCGAGCCCGCGATCGACGCGGTGAAGGACGGTCGCATACGCTTCGTGCCGGACAACTGGTCGAAGACCTACTTCGAGTGGATGAACAACATCCAGGACTGGTGCATCAGCCGCCAGCTGTGGTGGGGACACCGTATTCCGGCCTGGTACGACGATGACGGCAAGGTCTACGTCGGTCACTCCGAGGAGGATGTGCGCAGCAAGTACGATCTGGGCGAGCGAGCGCTGAAGCAGGACGAGGACGTGCTCGACACCTGGTTCTCGTCCGGGCTGTGGCCGTTTTCGACAATGGGCTGGCCGCAAAAGACCGAGGCGCTCGACGATTTCTATCCGGGCAATGTCCTGGTTACGGGCTTCGACATTATTTTCTTCTGGGTCGCGCGCATGATCATGATGGGCCTGCGCTTCATGGACGATGTGCCGTTCAAGAATGTGTACATCCACGGCCTGATCCTGGATCCGGACGGCCAGAAAATGTCCAAATCAAAGGGCAATGTCCTCGACCCGCTCGACCTCATCGACGGCATCGAGCTCGAATCATTACTCGAAAAACGCACGAGCGGCATGATGCAGGAACACTTGATCCCGCGCGTCGAGGAAGCCACCCGCAAGCAGTTCCCGAACGGGATCGACGAATTCGGCACCGACGCCCTGCGCTTTACCTTCGCTGCGCTCGCAACAACCGGTCGCGACATTCGCTTCGACGTGGGCCGTATAGAGGGTTACAAGAACTTCTGCAACAAGCTTTGGAATGCCTCGCGATATGTTTTGAGTTACGCCGAAAAACTCGACGAACGTCCGACCCAAATTACTGTTGTTGATCGCTGGATTCGAAAACGGCTGGATTTGACAATCTCAAACGTCCGTCGTCATCTGGATAGTTATAGACTCGATTTGGCTGCGCAGGAAATCTACGATTTTACGTGGCATGAGTTCTGCGATTGGTACCTAGAATTGACCAAGCCAGTGCTTCAATCAGATGAATATTCCGACGATATCAAGCGCGGCACCAGGAAGTGTCTTGTCGAGATACTCGAAGAATTGCTACGCCTCATTCATCCGCTGATGCCGTTTATCACTGAGGAAATCTGGCAAAAAGCAGCGCCATACGCTGGCGTAGACGGCGACACCATAATGACGCAACCGTTCCCAGCCGGTGAGCAGGGACTCCACGACCCGACTGCACTAGCTGATGTGGAATGGATAAAAGGATTTATTCTCGGTATCCGCCAAATCCGCGGAGAAATGAATCTGAATCCGGGTCAAATGCTCCCGGTCTTGATGCAAAACGCACCAGCTGACGCTCAGCGCTGCGCGAGAGATTACTTCGCTTTGCTGAGTCGTGTTGGGCGCGTCGAGTCTATTCGGACACTTGGCGATAACGAGCAACCACCGCCGTCTGCGACAGCACTGCTCGGCGACATGCAGTTGCTCGTGCCAATGAAGGGCCTGATCGACGTCGATGCCGAGCGGCAGCGCCTGGCCAAGCAACGCGGTAAAGTCGAGGCTGAGCTGGCCAAGACCCGCGGCAAGCTGGGCAATGATAAATTTGTGAACAATGCTCCCGCGGCCGTGGTCGAACAGGAACGCGAGCGCCAGGCAGAATTTGAGAAACAGCTCACACAACTGGACGAGCAGTTGCAGAAGCTCGACGAGCTGAGCTGAGAACGCCTATTTCTGGGCACTGCATCACTCCCTTGGTGGTTTTGGGATGCAATGCTGGCTAGTCTGACCCGAGTTGCGAGGACATCAAATGCAGGGTGGTAACACACTGGAATCGCTGCCCACCAGCAATGGCGCCGAACGCGCCGCCCTGGAAGCGGCCGCAAGCGCGTTGGGGCGCATTATCCTCGGCAAAGACAGGCAGATCGAACTCGCCCTGTCCTGCCTGCTCGCGCGCGGTCACTTGCTCATCGAAGACCTGCCGGGCCTGGGCAAAACCATCCTCGCATCGTCCCTCGCCCGCGTCCTTGGTCTGAGCTTTCGCCGCATCCAGTTTACGAGTGACCTGCTGCCCGCCGATATTGTCGGCGTGTCCGTTTTTCGCAAGAACAGCGGCGAGTTTGAATTCCAGCCGGGCCCGATATTCTCGCAGCTAATCCTTGCCGACGAGGTCAACCGCGCGACGCCGAAAGCGCAAAGCGCCCTGCTCGAAGCCATGGAAGAGCACCAGGTATCCGTCGATGGCAAAACGCGCTCGCTGCCCGAGCCGTTCTTTGTCGTCGCCACACAGAACCCGGCCGATCAGATCGGCACGTTTCCGCTCCCCGAATCGCAACTTGATCGATTCCTGATGCGCCTCGAGCTCGGTTATCCGAATGCCGAAAACGAGCGCGAGCTGATTACCGGTGAAGATCGTCGCGAGATGCTGGCCGACGTGGAAGCTGCCGCATCCCCCGAAATCCTGGCCGTATTGCAGGAAGCCGTTCGCGGTGTGCACATGAGTGATGCACTCGTCGATTACATCCAGGCGCTCGTGCGACAGACGCGCGAATCGCCGAATATCGACATTGGTTTGTCACCGCGCGGCGCACAGGCACTTGCCGCGGCCGCGAAATCGCATGCCTTTATCAAGAAACACTCGGGTGTCTTCCCCGATGACGTCCAGGCGGTCTTTGCCGCCGTTGCCGGTCATCGTATCAAGGCCGCCGGTGGTACGAATTACCGCAACTCTGCCGAGATCTGCCAACATGTCATCGATTCGGTGGCCATTCCCTAAGGTCTCGGGGCTATTCCCGAGATTCGGCTCTGCGGCCACCCGCCGCGTGCGCAAGTGGGCGCGCAAACGCCAGGGCGTCGATCCCGATCACACGCGACTCAGCGCAAGACGCACTTATATATTGCCGACGGGCGTCGGTCTCATCTACGCGCTGATGAGTTTCGCGATGCTGTTGGGTTCGATGAACTACAACAACAATCTGTCATTCGTACTCACCTTTTTGCTGATCGGGCTTGGCTTCGTCGCCATGCATCAGTGCCAGCGCAACATTGTCGGCCTCGAAGTCAGTTTCGCGGGCGTTGAGCCCGTGTTCGCCGGCCAGGCGGCCCAGTTTCGAATCGCCGTTACCAATTACTCCAAGAACCCGCGCTATCGTCTGCGGCTGTACCTCGACAAGACGCTGAGCGACATTCACGACCTCGAGCCCGGCGAAAGCCGCGTCTTTGTCATTCCTCTGGCGACCGAACGTCGCGGACGCATGCAGCTCGAACGCTTCGGCATTCGCACGCTGTTCCCGTTTGAGTTGTTCCGATCGTGGGCATGGCTGCACATGGATATCAGAGGGCTTGTTTACCCGCAGCCGCTCGACGACGCACCGCAGCCACCCGCCTCACAGATGGCGCTCGGCCACCGCCAGCACGATGCCCGCGGCGAGGAGGACTTTGCCGGTTTACGCCGCTTTGTCGAAGGCGATTCGCCACGCAACGTAGCCTGGAAAGCTTACGCGCGCAGTGGCCAGCTATTGTCGAAGCGCTTTGCAGGCGCAGACACCAGCAGCCAGTGGTTCGACTTCAACGATTTTGAGGGCGTGGACGTCGAGGAACGGCTGTCGACACTGGCTCGCTGGATCGTCGACGCCGATCGCACGAACGAAGACTACGGTTTGAAGATGCCCGGTGAGGATATTCCGCCGTCGCACGGCGAGGCGCATCGCCACCAGTGCCTCGAAGCGCTCGCCCTGTACGGGCTGGAGGATCAGGGTGGCTAAGTCTCGCGGCACAGACGGCTCACTCCTGCCGAGCCTGCCCTGGACCATCGCTTCGCTGGCGCTGGCGCTCGGCCCGCACGTGCCTTACATGCCGATCTGGATCACGGCCGCATTCATGGCCTGTGCCGGTTGGCGATACGTGATTGAGCGGCGGCGCTCCCCGCTGCCGTCGGCCTGGTTTCGCGCGTTCCTGGCGCTGGTCTGTTTCCTGGGCGTGTTGTACGAATACGAAACAATCAGTGGCGTGGGGCCCGGCTCGGCCCTGCTGGCGATCATGGCATCGCTGAAGTTGCTGGAAACGCGCAAGCGTCGCGACCAGTTCGTTCTCTTATTTATCGCAATCTTTTTGGTTATGTCCGCACTGCTGCGTGAGCAGTACCTGTGGTCGCTGCCCTACCTTGTTGCCGGTTTGTTTTTCATCATGACGGCGTGGCTGCGAATGTCCGCGGAACCCAGCGAGTCGATTCGCCGCAGTTTCGCAACGGGCGGCCGCCTGCTGCTGTACGCCGCGCCGCTTGCGATTGCCATGTGGGTATTTTTTCCGCGCATTGCAACGCCGTTTTGGGCGGTTCCGATCGATACGAGCAGCGGTGTTTCGGGTCTCAGCGACACGATGAGTCCCGGCGACATCAGTTCGTTGTCATTGTCCAATGCCGTGGCTTTCCGTGTACGCTTCGACGGCGCCATTCCGGAACCACGCGACCGCTACTGGCGCGGCCTGGTCTTACACCAGTTTAACGGCCGGACC
>JAHHOT010000203.1 GCA_018677555.1 Gammaproteobacteria bacterium
GCGTCACCGTGTCGCGCCGGGGGCGGCGCTCCTACAGAATATGAATCGCGGTGCGACGGGAATGAGGCCGGCGGCTGATTTCCAATGGTCGCGGCGAGGGCGCCGCTCCTACACGCACTATTTGCGAAGAAACTTTTCCGGCTTGCGGCCGAGTTCGCTGCGCACCAGTTGTTCCGCGTAGCCCGAACGATCGATCGCCGCGCGTTCGCTGCGGTCGAGTTTCGACACGAAGATCGTGACGATGAACGCCGCCGATGCCGAGAACAGCGTTGGGTACGCATACGGATAGGGCGCTGTCTCGTGGCCCAGCACCTGCACCCAGATCGTCGGACTCAATATCGATAGCACGACGACGACGATCAGGCCGACAACGCCACCGGCGATTGCGCCCCGCGTCGTCAGGTCTTTCCAGAACAGCGCAAGGAATATCGCCGGGAAATTGACGCTCGCGGCGATGGCGAGCGGGAACGTCGACAATATACCCACATTGACGTCCTTCACGGCAAGGCTCAGGAAGATCGCGGTGGCGCCGATGACGACGGTCGCAATACGCGACACGCGCACCTCTTCCCTGTCGTCGATGTTTCCCTTGCGGATGACACGCGCGTAGATGTCGTGAGCGACCCCTGCTGACGCAGACAGCAGGATTCCCGCCACGACCGCGAGAATCGTCGCGAAGGCGACTGCCGACATGAATCCGAGGAACGCTTCGCCGCCAACGTGCCGCGACAGGTATACGGAAACCATATTCGCGCCGCCGGCGATCGTGCCGGATTCGTCAACGTATTCGGTCTGGCCGCTCAACAACGCCACTGCACCGAAACCAATCAGCACAACAGCCGCCTGGAAATAACCGATAAACACGACCGCGTAGCCGATCGAGCGCCGCGCCTGTTGCGCGTCAGGCACTGTGAAGAAGCGCATGAGCACATGCGGCAGGCCCGCGGTGCCCAGCAGGAATGCGAGCCCGAGCGAAATGACGCTGATTGGATCCGTGTACATCAGGCCTGGCCCGAAAATCGATTCGCCGCGCGGATGAGCGTCGGCTGCCGCCGCGAACATCGCGTCGAGGTTGAAGCCGAATGCGGCCAGTGTCAGCACGAGCAGCATGGTGCCGCCGCCAAGCAACAGCACCGCCTTGATGACCTGCACCCAGGTCGTGGCGAGCATGCCGCCGAATACGACATAGGTCGTCATGAGCGTGCCCACGATGACGACCGCAGCCCAGTACGGGAGACCGAACAGGGTTTCGATCAGTGAGCCGGCACCGACCATCTGTGCGATGAGGTAGGGTATCGCCACCGTGAGCGTGCCAACGGCTGCCAGCACCCGCAGCGGGCCCGATTGCAGCCGATAGGCGACCACGTCGGCGAATGTGAATCGACCGAGATTGCGCAACCGATCTGCGAACACGAACAGGATCAGCGCCCAACCGACGGCAATACCGGTGGTAAACAGCATCGCGTCGACGCCGCCGATGAACACCAGCCCCGTCAGACCCAGGAACGTCGCGGCCGACATGAAGTCACCTGCAAGCGCCAGACCGTTTTGCATGCCGGTGATGGTGCCGCCCGCCGTGTAGAACTCGCCGGCCGACTTCGTGCGATTCGCTGCCCACCAGGTGATCATCAGGCTCGCACCGACGAAGCCAACGAAGATGATGATCGCGGTGACGTTAAGGCCGCCCACTATTCGCTACCCCGCCGCCGGACATTGTGCAGCTTGCCAATGATGCGCACGTACCAGAGCGCAGTCACTACGGCCAGCGCCATGATCGAGTAGGCGATCGCCATGATCCAGCTCATGGCCGAACCCATGAACGGTCTCGCCATCGCTTCGGGGAACCAGACGCCAGCCAGGCCGTAGAGGACGTAAGACACGACGAGCAATGCCGTGAATCCCCAGCGCAGCCGGCTACGCCGTTTCAGGAGTCGCTTGAATTCAGGGCTGTCGATGATTTGCCGGGTCAGCTCATCCACGTCACCGGCTTCCTAGTCATCCGCCCGGGCGAGCTCTGATGCGAGCTCCGGCACATCCGCTGCAATCTGCCGGAGTATGCGCACCCGCGTTCGTTCGGGATCGTCTTCCCGCTGCTCGCGCAACACGGCGACTTCGCTCACGGTGAACGGCTCGAAAGATTCCGGCAGCTGACCCGGACTGAAGGTCGTCAGCAACCAGTTCATCACCTCGGTGATGTCCTCGTCCGACATTCTCGAGGCTGACACGCCCGGTACGCGCACCAGGAACTCGCGCCCCTCCCGCGAATGCAGGAAGTAGCCGACGAAGTCGTTCATGCGCGGCACCTTGCCGGGAAATCCCGACGCATCCGGGAGATGGCATCCCTGGCAATGAATCTGGTAGTTCACCCGGGCACGGTGCTCGTCTGCCATGGCGCCGAATCCCGGCACCAGGAGTGCCAACGGCAGGTACTTCAGCGTGGCCATTCGTTCGCGTGCTGTTCGACAAGCTTGCTGCGGATTCCTGCCGCCGTCGCCGGGCTCGGGCTCTTCACGGCAACCTGCTGTGCGGCCACCTCCTCGGCTGAGAAAGGGGTTATTGCAGCCGCGTCCTCATCGGACAGCGCGAAGACGACGTAGTTGAGCGCCGCGGCGATCTGCTCGCTGGTCATCGACCCCTGGTGGCCAGGCATTACGCCCATGTAGGTCATGCCGTCGGCCTCCATCGCTCCCATAAGCCCGGACGACACGACGCTGATCAGGTATTCGCGCCCGCCCGCAATAGCCGCGATTTTGGCTGCCCGGTTGCGCAACGGCGGAAATGCGCCGGGAACGCCTTCGCCGGCTGGCAGGTGGCAGGCCGCGCACGCCGCGTAGGCGTCGCTGCCGTACTCGGGGGCATCGGCGGCGGCCGCCGCCGCAGCCGCGCCAGCGAGAACGAGCAAAACCCGTCTCATTTGTCGAGCGCGGTACCGATGACGATCGCCGTGGAGCAGTTGTAAACATTGCTCTTGGTGCCCAGGCACCAGTTCAGATCGTTCGACTGGTTTGGCCGGTACACGGGCCGATCCCCTTCGCTCCTCATGCAAAGACAATTGCCGCAGGAACTCTTACCGCAGCAATCGTTATAGGAAATGATGTAACTCTTGCCGTCCTCCGGGTTCTCGCAGGTTCCAATCCACGTGATCGGCGACATTTCCGTGCCGGGCGGACAGCTGTTCATGGATCCGCCGCAACAGCCACAAAGGAAACCATCGATTGCGCAGTAGCGCCAGTAGTCACAGCTGTTTACGTCACCGGATTCGACGGGATGTGGGTTGCTGTGCTCGTCCGCGCGTGCAACCGGCAGCAATGGTACGGACGCTGCACCGCCGGCAAGCAGTCCGGCCACTTTGCCGAGAAAGCCGCGGCGCGAAGTCCGCTGCGCGATACTGCGAGAGGTATTTTCCGTAATTTGATCAAGCCATTTCATTTCTTGTATCCCTTGTCAGTATGCGCCGTGCAGCAGGAACGGGGTTTGCTGGCCGAAATCCGACAGCGTGCGCAACAGATCGCCACTCTGCGCGTCGTACACGTCGATGTTCATTTCGACCGTAGTGGCCACCAGCAGCTTGTCGTCCCTGGTCACGTCGAACGACAAGACCGGCGTTTGCATCGGTATGCGCCGTGCCACGGACTCGTCCTCGAGGTCGACAACCCAGATCTCAAAGCCGGGAAACTTGTGCGTACCGTCGCCGCCATCGGGGTGCATCGTGATCCACAGGTTGCCCTTGCTGTCCGTGGCTGTCAGTGATATGCCTCCCGGCCGCCAGCCGCCCTCGATACCCTCGACCATCGACCAGGAATCCTCGACATCCGGCGTCCTGCCGTTCATGTCAACGGGAATGATATTTCCGAGGAAGGTCGGAAAATAGGCGACGCCGTCGTAGTAGGCAGGCTTCTCCATGACGGGGTCGAGATCAGCATCGAAAAACCTGTCGGTCCTGCCTGACGAGCGTTGCTTGCCGTTCGCATCGAGCTGCACGCTCATCATCGTGCCATCGCCGCACAGACTGGCGAATGCCCGCCCGGCCATCGGGTATACCAGAGCGCAACCGGGTATGGGAATCTCGCCGAGGAACTCCAGTTTCTCCGGGTCCACAACACTCACGGACTGTGCCGGCGTGAAGTTGTAGATCAGCGCGAGCTTCTCATCGTCAACCATTTGCAGGTTGTAGTTGGTCGGCATTTCGCTGGCGCGCTTCGACGGGATCACTACCTCGCCAACCGGCGCGAGATTGGCTTTGTCGTACACCGTCAGCACATCAGTGCGCTCCCCGCGGGTACCGCGGGAGTGGTATGTCTCCACGATGTACATCAACGGCCTTGTCTCGGACTGATAAAACTGCGCGATGAACGACCCGTTGAAGAAGCCCTTGAAGCGGCTGAACGGATCGTCGGAGCCCGCGTCGAGCACGATGAACTTGCCGTTCTGCATGTGAAAGAAGGAACCGTCCTGGGCGATGATCCAGTCGGCCGGATAGGATTCCGGTAACGCCTGGATCACGTTGAGCTTCTCTGGCGCGATCTCGGCCAGGGCCGCGGACGATACGAGCGCCAGCAAACAGATTGATTTTTTCATAGTGTCACGCTGCAGCATTGATAATCTTGATCGACGTATACGCGGCCAGGCCCTCTTCGCCGAATTCGACGCCGAAACCCGAACACTTGATGCCACCGAATGGAATATTCGGCGCAATATCCGCGTGCTTGTTTTCGTAAACCGTTCCCGCCTCGAGCTGCGCGGCGACCCGCGCCGTCTCCTTGCGATTGTCGCCCCAGACCGAGGCATCCAGGCCGAACTGCGTGCCATTGGCACGTGCGATGGCATCGTCGAGGTCAGTGTAGGTGATGATCGGCAGCACCGGCCCGAACTGCTCCTCGTCCACCAGGCGCACGCCGTCGGACACGCCGGTGACGAAGGTTACCGGGTAGAAGTAGTTGTCGCCGCCGAGTGGCTCGCCGCCGATGACTGCGGTACCGCCGTTGTCCTTCGCATCCTCGACCAGCTCTACCACCCGATCGAACTGCCGCTTGTTCTGCAGCGGCCCGAGCATGCTGTTTTCGTCGCTGCCGTCACCGAGCGGGATGTTCTTGCTGAATTCGACCAACGCCTGGGTCGTTGCGTCGAGATCGTCTTCGTGAACGTACAGGCGTTTCAGCGCACCGCAGGTCTGGCCGGAGTTGATCATCGAACCGAAGAACAGGCCCTCTGCATACTTGGCGGGATCGGTGCCCGGCAGCAGTATGCCGGGATCGTTGCCACCCAGTTCGAGCGTTACCGGCACCACGCGCTGTGCAGCCGTCGCCATGACCTTCTTGCCGGTGGCAATGGAACCGGTGAATACAATCTTGTCGATACCCTCGTGCGAGGTTAGCTTCGCGCCGAGTTCGTCGCCGCCCGAGACAACGTTAACCAGACCTGCCGGCAGCTTCTTGTTAATCATCTCCACCATGCGCAGCGTGCTCAGCGGCGTGAATGGCGAAGGCTTGATGACGACCGTATTACCGGTACGCAGCCCGGGCACGATGTGCCAGATCGCGATCATGAGCGGCCAGTTCCACGGGGTAATCGAGCCGACCACGCCGAGCGGCACGCGTTGTTGAATGACTTTCTTTTCGTCGTCATCCTGCAGGACTTTTTCCGGCAGGCTGAGCCCGGCAGTGAAGCCCGCCCAGCCGGCACAGCCGCCCAGCTCGAAGCGCGAACCGAGGCCGTTCAGCGGCTTGCCCTGTTCCTTCGTCAGCAATTGCGCCAGTTCCTCCGCGTTGTCGGTGACCACCTGCGCGACGATCTGACACGCACCGACCCGATCGTCCTCGCTGGAGTGACGCCACGAGCCGAACGCTTTGCGTGCTGCGGAAATTGCCTGCTCGAGATGCGCCGGCGTTGCCTGTGGCGCCTGCCCGACGACCTCATCCGTATTCGCCGGATTGCGGACGTCGACGTACTTGTCGGCAGCGACGCTTTCGCCACCTATGCTCATATTGTATTTTTTACTCATTGCTGTTCTCTCTTGCTCAGTCGCATCGCGAGTTTCGGTTATTGTCTGTTACCCAGGTAAGCATCCGCCATATCGCAAGCCATCTCCAGGATCATCGGCGTCAGTTCCTGCGCCGTTTCTGTCTCGTGCCGCGTGTGCACCCAGCCGACATAGGTCGTGCCGCGCGCCAGCATGATCAGCGGCAGATTTTCCAGTTGCTGGTCGGTCAATTCGCGGTGCTGTCGGTAGCCCCTTATGGTTGCCGCGAGAATCGCATCGAAAGCGGGATCCTCGCGGAGAAAATAAACAGACGTCGCAATTTCGAACAGGTGCCAGCCAAAGCCCGCATCGTCGAAATCGATCAGTCGCACCCCGTTTTCGTCCATCATCAGGTTTTCGGGCGCGAAGTCTGCATGAATCATACTATACGTATCAGGCGTCTTTGGCATTGCCTTAAGATCCTGATATACAACGTCTTTAACTCTCTTCAGCAGCGCTCTCTGGGCGTCGGTCGCCGCGCCGAGTTCCCAGAAGCGGCCCCAGAACGGATTGTCGCCGGCCAGCCCGTCTTCGTCCCAGGCGTGACGCGTGAAATCCGCCGGCAATGACCACGCTGCTGCCTGGTTGTGCACCTGCGCCGCAATCTCGCCGATCGTGCCGAAAATCTTCTCCGCCTCCGCCTGGTCGCTGATCCCGTCTTCGACAGATCCGATCTGCTCGCCGCTGATCCATTCGAACAGGTCGACCTGTATGCTGCCCGGCAATCCCGCTGCGGCGTGTTTGACGAACAGTTCACCCGCCTGCGTCGGTACGACCGTCGGCGTCCGTATACCGGCGTCCTGCAGCGCCTGCATCCACTGCAGTTCCGAGCGCAGCTCATCGTCAGAGTGATAGCCGGCGCGGTGCATGCGCAGCGCGTGCCGTCCGCCGTCGTGGTCCACGCGAAAAACCGCATTCTCGCGGTACTTGATCAGGCTCAACTCCGCTCCCTGGATACCCCACCGTCTTAGCGCGTCGGCACCCGCGGCCTGCATGCGCTGTGCCTGTTGCTCTGGCGTGAGACTGAAAAAATCCGTCATACCTGTTCCTGTAGTGACGACAGCACGTCATCGAGTGTGCCGATGAGCTGATCCGCATTGTCTGTCGAAAAACATAGCGGCGGGCGCAGCTTCAACACGTTGTCGTGCTCGCCGATGTTGCTCATCAGTATATGTTTCTCCCGCAAGCGGTTGACGATGCGCTTTGTCTCGGCGGGAGCCGGTGTTTTCCTCCGCCGATCGGTTACAAGGTAGATGCCGAAGAAGAGACCATTGCCGCGGACATCGCCGATGATGTCGTGTTTTTCCTGCAGCCCGCGGAAACCGTCAAAAACGTAACGCCCCACGCTCGCTGCATTCTCTACCAGGCGCTCGTCTTCGATGACGTCAAGCACCGCTTCGGCTACCGCGCAGGACACCGGATTGCCGCCGAAGGTATTGAAGTACATTTCGTGCTTGCGATAGTGGTCGATCAGCTCGCCGCGGGCAACGACGCCCGAGATCGGATGCCCTGCGCCCATCGGTTTGCCGAGGGTCAGGATATCCGGCACGACCCCGGTCACCTGATGTCCCCACCAGTTCCCGGTACGCCCGAAGCCTGCCTGGACCTCGTCCGCGATATACAGGCCACCGGCATCGCGAACGTAGCCTATGGCTTTCTGCATGTAGCCGGGCGGAATAGCCGGCAGCCCCTCGTTGGCGAATATGGGGCAGACGATCATGCCGGCGAAGCGGATACCAGCCTGGTCGAAGGATTCGATCGCTTCGCGCACCTTCCCCGCATAGGCATCCGCGAGTGCCTCGCCCTGCAACCCGTCCGGTGCACGATAGGCATCGGGCCAGGGCACCATGCGAATGTCGTCGCCGTAACCCTCGAAGGGCTCGAATATCGAATTCAGCTGTGCAACCGCACGCGTGTTGCCGTGGTAGGTGGCATTCGTGCAAATTACACCCTCCCCGCCCGTGTTGAAACGCGCGACACGCAGCGCAAGTTCATTCGCTTCGCTGCCGGTACATGCCAGCATCACGCGATCCAGCGACGCGTCGAACTTCGACAGCAACTTCTCCGCATAGTCGAGGATATTTTCATGCAGGTAGCGCGTGTGCGTGTTCAGCAGCTTTGCCTGCTGGCATAGCCTGTCAACGACGCGCGGGTGACAGTGTCCAACGCAGGGAACGTTGTTGTAACAATCGAGGTAGCGCTGGCCGTCGGCGTCGAACAGCCAGACGCCCTCGCCGCGCACGAGGTGCACCGGCTTTTCATAGAACAACGGATTACCGGGTCCCAGCAGCCGTTCGCGCTTCTCGAGCAATGTTTGCGTGTGCGCCATTTACTCCGAACCTGCAAGGTCCTTTATGCCGTCCAGCTCCTCGAGAAACACCGGGCTCTCGGGCAACGTAGAACCGCCGTCAATGCAGATGGTCCTGCCAGTAATATACCGCGCCTCGTCGGTCGCCAGGAACAGCATGCAATAAGCGATGTCCTCGGGTGCGCCCATGTATCCGGCCGGTATGTATTTGGTCATTTGCTCGAGCCCTTCCTCGTCCGCCAGCAGCTCCATCGCCTTGGTCCGGATGTAGCCGGGCTCAATACCGTTGACCGTGACGTTTTCCCGTGCCAGTTCCAGCGCGGCTGTGCGAATAAAGGCATTCATACCTCCCTTCGACGCTGCGTAATAGGCGGTGCCGGGCATTGCAGCAACCGGCCCTGTCACCGACGACGTGAACAGCAAGCGACCGCCACCGCGCGCACGGAAGTGCGGGATGCAGGCTTTCGAAAAGCGAAAACAGGATTTCAGGTTGACCGATAAAACGGTTTCGAGGTCTTTCTCGGAATAGGCTTCGACCGGCCCGCCGAGAAACGACGCAGCGTTGTGCACCATGATGTCGACGCC
>JAHHOT010000180.1 GCA_018677555.1 Gammaproteobacteria bacterium
CTTACCGGCCTCGGAGCGGTTCGCAATACAGCGAAGGTAACGCGCGGCAGCAGTGTTGTCGTCGTCGGCTGCGGGGGCGTCGGACTGAACGTTGTGCAGGGCGCCAGCCTCGCGGGCGCCGCAACGATCGTCGCGGTCGATACCGCGCGGGACAAACTAGGCGTCGCCCGGTCATTCGGAGCAACGCATGCATTGCCCGCAGGGTCCGCCGGGCTGCAGGAGCAGATCATTGAACTGACAGCCGGCCGCGGTGCCGATTACGTCTTCGTGTCCGTCGGCTCGAAGCTGGCGCTCGATCGGTCGCAACGCTACCTCGCGCCGGGTGGAACCCTGGTGGTCGTGGGCATGCCAGCCAGCGGCGTCACAGCCGAGTACGATCCCGGCGATCTGGCCGCGCGTGGCCAGCGTATACTGGGCTCGAAAATGGGTTCGTCGAGAATACATACCGACATTCCGCTGTTGCTCGATTTGTATCGCCGCGGCGATCTGCGTCTTGACGAACTGATCAGCGGCCGCTTTCCGTTACAGGACATCAACGCAGCAGTCGCCGAGGTGAGAGACGGCAATACGCTGCGCAACGTGATCACGTTCGAATGAAAATCACGGATTTCGAAACCTTTGTAGTGGCAAATCCCCCGCCCCGCTTCGGCGGTCGCTATTTTATTTTCGTCAAGCTGACCACGGACGACGGCATTGTGGGTTACGGCGAGATTTACGCCGCGACGTTCGGCCCGCACACGATCGCCGCGATGGCACTCGACGTCGCCGAACGTCATCTTATCGGACACAACCCGTTCCACATCGAACGGCTGTGGCGCAATGTCTACGGCAGCGGTTACAACCTGCGCCCGGATCCTTCATTGCTCGGCGTGCTGTCCGGGATGGAGATGGCCTGCTGGGACATCGTCGGCAAGGCCTGCGACAAACCGGTCTATGAGCTGTTGGGCGGGCAGGTCCACGAGGGCCTCAGAAGTTACACTTATATATATCCCCACGAAGGCGACGCGTACCCGGCGGACTACGATGAGTCGCATGTTTACGTTAACGCCGATACCGCGGCCGAACGTGCCCTCGACTACGTCGAGCAGGGTTTTACCGCGGTAAAGTTCGACCCCGCAGGTACCTACACCGTGTATGACGGCGGCATGCCGACCCTGGAGGAACTGGACCGCTCTGAACGATTCGTCAGGACGATCAGGGAGGCTGTCGGTGACCGCGCCGACCTGTTGTTCGGTACCCACGGCCAGTTCACGGCCGCGGGCGCGATCCGGCTCGCGCGCCGCCTCGAACCGTACGATCCACTCTGGTTCGAGGAACCGGTGCCACCGGATAACGTCGACGAGATGGCGCGTGTCGCGCGGCAAACGAGCATTCCGGTCGCCACCGGCGAACGACTGTGCACGAAACAGGAATTTGGCCGTCTGCTGGTACAGCAGGCCGCGTCAATCCTGCAGATGAATCTTGGGCGCGTCGGCGGACTGCTGGAAGCAAAGAAGATCGCGGGCATGGCCGAAGTCTTTTACGGCCAGATCGCGCCACACCTGTACTGCGGGCCGATTGTCGGTGCGGCCAACATCCAGCTGGCAACCTGTTCGCCAAACTTCCTGATCCTGGAGGGCATCGAGCGCTGGGACGGTTTCCACGCTGACCTTCTGGAAGTGCCCGTTAAATGGGAAGACGGCTACGTCATCCCGTCGCGCGAGCCCGGGCTTGGCGTCGTGCTCGACGAGGAGGTCGCGCGGGCCAATCCCTGGGACGGCAGCGAACTGCAGCTGGAGATCAGCTACGACCCCGTCCGTTAGCTGGCCGGCGATTGCAGGACCGCGGCAGGTAAAACCCGGACTACTAGCGCTGCTGACAACTCCAGTCTGGATGCTCCCACACGGGAACGTTCGCGGGCGGCAACAGGTCGACGCCGCGAATTATATCGGCGGCGCGTTCCGCGAGCATGATCGTCGGTGCATTGAGGTTGCCGTTCGTCATCGTCGGAAATACGGAAGAGTCGACGACGCGCAGGTTTCCCGTGCCGATGACACGACACGCAGCGTCCACAACCGCCATCGGGTCATCGGCGGAACCCATTCTTGCTGCGCAGGATGCGTGATATGCACTTTCGGCATTGCTGCGAACCCAGGCATCGATTTCCGCATCGGATGCAACCTCCTCGCCCGGTTGAATCTCGCCGTCGAAGTATTCAGACAACGCGGGTTGTTGCATGATTTCGCGCGTCAGGCGTATGCAATCGCGAAAGGTTCGGCGATCGTCCTCGTGCTGCAGATAGTTGAAGCGCAGCTCTGGCTTGCTCGACGGATGCGGGTCCGGGATACGCAGCGTGCCGCGGCTCTTCGGCTTGTTCGGCCCGGCGTGCACCTGAAAGCCATGCCCTGCAAAAGCCACGGAACCGTCGTAGGCGATTGCGCCAGGCAGAAAATGATATTGAATGTCGGGCCAGCGAACGCCGGCACGCGAACGGATGAATCCGCAGGACTCGAACTGGTTGCTGGCACCGAGCCCACGACGAAACAGGAGCCAGTTGATACCGATCAACGCCTTCGATATCAGGCCCAGGCGACTGTTGAGCGTAATCGGTTTCTTGCAGCGCGCCTGGAAGAAGACCTCCAGGTGGTCCTGCAGGTTTTCCCCGACCCCCGGCAATTCATGCACAACAGAAACTCCCGCGTCCGTTAACACGCTTGCCGGCCCGATCCCGGATCGCTGCAGGATCGCGGGGGAGCCGATGGCACCGGCCGCAAGAATGACTTCCCGTTGCGCCGACAATGTCATCCCCGTGCCGCCGCGCCGCGCGTTGACACCGGTAACCTTTCGGCCATCCATTATCAGCTTGCTGACCTCCACGTTTTTCAGCAGGCGCAGATTTGTGCGACGCAACGCCGACTTCAGGTAGGCATTAGCTGTCGAGGCGCGCACGCCGTCGCGGACGGTCATGTGCATCGGCCCGAAGCCTTCCTGGCGGAAGCCGTTATAGTCGTCTGTTTCGCCGTAGCCGGCGTCAATGCCGGCGCCGATGAAGGCGCGGTACAGCGGGTTCGCCATCCCGTTGCCGTTGCCGGTATGCAAGGGACCGTCACCGCCACGGTACTCGTCCGCGCCACCTTGCCAGGTTTCCGCACGCCGGAAATACGGCAGGCAATTCTGGTAGTTCCAGCCCGCGGCACCCAGTTGTTCCCACTCATCGAAGTCCGCGGCATGGCCGCGCACATAGACGAGGCCGTTGATCGATGACGAGCCGCCCAGCCCCCTGCCCCGCGGGCAGGGAATGCGGCGATTGTCGAGCCCGGGCTCCGGCTCGGACAAATAGGCCCAATTGTGACGCCGCATGTTCATGGCTATCGAAAACGCGCTGGGCATCTGCACGAATACGCTGCGATCGTGACCGCCTGCCTCGACCAGCAATACGCTGTGCCTGCCATCGTCGCTGAGGCGCCGCGCCAGCACGCAGCCGGCGGAACCGGCGCCCACCACCACGTAGTCTGCAGAGATCTCGGATTCGCTCATGTTGTTGCGCTGTCGCCGGTGTGACCAATCCGGCGAGCCTACGTGAGCGCTCTCCGCGGCACAAGAAAACCGGCGGTGACGCGGTTTTCTATTACATAATCGATAATTATTAAATATAAGTTATTGATTTACAATGATCAGAAAAAAGTTTTGCCTATATTTCTATAGATCTATAGAATTCGCCAACGTTTCGACGAGAGCATACAGATGCCGGGCACCGACAGCGCCAGATACCAGCAACAGCGACGGGAAGCGATCAAGTCGGCGGCGGCCGTTTTTGCTGACAAGGGTTTTCATGGCGCCAGCACCAAAGATATTGCGGCGCACCTGGGTATCAAGCAAGGCAGCCTGTACTACTACTTCAAGTCAAAAGAAGAAGCCCTCGGTGAAGTCTGCCACTTTGGCATCCACGACTACGTCGAACGCATGAACAACATTGCCGCCAGCGAGCAGCCTTTCGAGGCAAAGCTGATGGCAACGGTAACGTCGCATTTGTCGAGTTATCGTGAACGCAACGAGGCCCTGAAAGTTTATAACGACGAGCGCCTGTACCTGCCCGAGGAGAAGCGCAAGTCGCTCAAGCAAATGGGCAGCAGCTATCGTCAGCACCTGGAAGGAATATTCGAAGAGGGCGTACGCAGCGGTGCAATTCGCGAATCGGTCGACTGTCATTTCGCAGCGCAGGCCGTGATCGGTATTTGCAACGCCTGGGGCGACCTTATCGTGCGCGATCCGGATCTCGACGTGTTCGACGTGATCCAGAAATGTACAGAGCTTTTACTACATGGTTTTTCGAAATAGCAACAACAGGAATAAGGAAATGGCTGAACAAAAAGCAACAAACGTTACCTGGCACGACGGAGAAATTTCCAGGGAAGATCGCTACCAGATTCTGCGCCAGCGCGGCGTCACGATCTGGTTCACCGGTCTGTCAGGAAGTGGCAAGAGCACAATCGCGGTAGCGCTCGAGCAGGCGCTGTTCAAGATGGGCAAACTGTCGTACCGTCTCGACGGCGACAACGTTCGCATGGGCATCAACAAGAATCTTGGATTCTCGGGAGAGGATCGCAAGGAAAACATCCGACGCATCGGCGAAGTAGCCAAGCTCTTTGTCGACGCCGGCACGATTTCACTGTCGAGCTTTATAAGCCCCTACAAGGAGGATCGCGACGAGGTTCGCGAATTGCACGACAAGGCAGGATTGCCGTTCGTCGAGGTGTTCGTGGACTGTTCACTTGAGGTCGCAGAGCAGCGTGATCCCAAGGGGCTGTACAAGAAAGCACGCGCAGGCGAAATCAAGAATTTTACCGGCATCGACGATCCCTACGAGGCGCCGACGAGCCCGGAACTCCACTTGCATACCGACCAGATGACGATTGAAGAGGAAGTCACGGCGATTATCGACTACCTGCTCGCCGAGGGCTTCATCAGGTCTGAGCACTTCACTCGGGCAACCGACAGCGCGGACACCGTTTCCGCAGCCGCAGTCTAGGAGACTACGACAATGATCAAACCACACGGGGCGGATGCCCTTAATCCCCTATTGGTCTCGGATGCAGCAGAGCACCAGGCATTGACCGAGGAAGCGGAGTCGCTGCCGTCGATGCTTCTGAGCTCTGCAGCCGCGGCGAACGCCGTAATGCTGGGCGGCGGCTACTTCACACCGCTCGATGGCTACATGAACCTCGACGACGCGCTGGCCGTGGCAAAAGACATGCACACGAGCAGCGGGCTGTTCTGGCCCGTCCCCGTTCTCAACCTGACCGCGGACATCGACGGTATCGAGAACGCAAAGCGTATCGCACTGCGGGATCCGAACGTCGAGGGACATCCTGTTATCGCAGTGATGACCGTCAGTGCCATCGAGAAAGCAAGTGACGAACAGCTGGACACGATCACAGAAAGCGTGTTCGGCACGCTGGACAGCGCGCATCCCGGTGTCAACGTTTTTCGGAATCTCGGCAACCACGTCGTGTCCGGGCCGATCCAGGTACTGAACCTGAGCTACTTCGAGACGGATTTCCCCGGCACCTTCAAGACCGCAGTCGATATCCGCAATGAAATCAAGGCACTGGGTTGGAGCAAGGTTGTCGCCTTCCAGACGCGAAACCCGATGCACCTGGCACACGAAGAGCTGTGCAGAATGGCCATGGACCGGCTCGGCGCCGACGGCATCGTCGTCCACATGCTTCTCGGCAAACTCAAGGCAGGTGATATTCCCGCTTCGGTTCGCGATGCCTGCATCCGCAAGATGGTCGACGTTTACTTCCCGCAGAACACCGTGATGGTCAACGGTTACGGTTTCGACATGCTTTACGCGGGGCCGCGCGAAGCTGTGCTTCACGCACTGTTCCGCCAGAACATGGGAGCAACCCACCTGATCGTCGGTCGCGACCATGCAGGCGTTGGCGACTTCTACGGCCCCTTCGACGCGCAGACGATTTTCGACGAGCAGGTACCGGAGGGCGCACTCGACATCGAGATCTTCAAAGCGGATCACACCGCCTATTCGAAGAAACTCAACAAGGTCGTCATGATGCGTGAAGTCGAAGACCACACACCCGAAGACTACGTGTTCCTGTCAGGAACCAAGGTCCGCGAAATGTTGGGCAACGGCATTGCACCGCCGCCCGAGTTCTCGCGGCCGGAGGTAGCGGAGATCCTGATGAATCATTACCGCTCTGTCGCCTGACGACCGGCGGGTCAACGTGGAAAAGCCGGGTTCCCCGTAGGGGCCCGGCTTTTTTTATTGCGCTTCAGACCCGACGTCCGCTGCTTCGTCGCCGCAGACACAGGTCAGGCGGCGTGACCGCACGCGTACCAGGTCGACGTCCTGTCCGACGAAGTATTGCTTCGTCAGCACAACGGGCTCGGCGTCGTCGCGCGACCACGATTCCTCATAGTCACGGGTCTGCAGCTTGCCGTCGGCACCCCGATAGCGGACCTGTATCGAATAACTGCCGTGCGACGCGGCACACTGTGTATTGTCCAGTGTCGAGCTGACCTGCGCATTTTCACCGCGCTGGAAATATTCAATATTCAGTTTTGCTTCACAGCCGTCAGTTTTATATTCGAGCGTTACTTCGACCGGCACGGAATACTCCCTGGACTCGGACTTGTACTCCGAACTGCGGGTAATTTTCGTCGTCGGCTGCGGGTTGGCCTCGTAATGGCCCTGCCCTTTGGCGAGGCCCGGCAGCAATGCCAGGCCCAAATGGCTGATGATCAATGCGGTTACAGCTCTCGTACTCATCGTCAGTCCCGATCACAAAGCTCAATCCTGTCGTTTCAGCAAGTATACGCTACACCGGTGCTGCGAGCCGGCGTTGCTGAGATCTGCCGGCGAATGCAGTAATATCCTGTTTCGAAGGGGGGAGCGACATGTTGCGGATTTTGCTAGCTGTTTCGGCAATCGGCCTGCTGCTGTGCGGGCCCGCAAGTGTAGTTGCGCATCACTCCTTCGCCGCCGAGTTCCTGCCAGACGAAACCGGCACAATCTCCGGTGTCGTTACCCAGGTCTGGTTCAAGAATCCGCACGCACGTTATTACATCGAGGTCAGCGACGATGATGGACAGGTCGTTACCTGGGACACGCGAGCCAACAGCCCGTCGCTCCTCGTTCGCAAAGGCTGGACCAAGGAATCGATCAAGGTGGGCGACCAGGTCACCGTACACGGCTACCTCGGCAGGGACGGTCGAAAACTGATGTCCATCATTACGGTCACGTTTCCCGATGGCACAGTGCTGCGCGACAAGCAGGAAGAACCGAACTAGTCAATCAGAGGTCCCGCAGTAGTGTTTCGACCGGCTCATCGATATTTGATTCTCTTGCTGGCAGTGATAACCACACCGTCACCCAGCGCAGAAACCGGATTTGCCGGCGACTGGATGATTGAATTGCATTCTGCCGACGCGCCGATCACAGGGCTGCTGCAGCTGGAGAAATCGGCAGCGGGTTGGCAGGGCTACGTCGAGGGCGGACCGGTCGATGTGACGATAGCAGGCAAGGCCATCGAGGTGCGCGTCGATAGCCGGGATCTGTCAGGCTTCGTTTTTTATCGCGTGCTCCGCGGAACGCTCGACGACGGTAAACTCGTTGGCCATTTCACGATCGAGCGAGAGCGGGCGTCGACCGAACGAGAAGGAACCTGGACCGGCGTACGGAAATCGCCGCAGCAACCCATTGACGACCCGCAACCGGTCGACCTGAGCGGAATCTGGACGCCCGCACGGGGCGTCGACTTCCGCAAGTATTCAATGGACCTGACCCCGCAGGCTGAAGAATGGCATGGCAATTACCTGATGCACTACGACCAGCCGAACGTGCGCTGTGCATCGGTCGGTATCGCCGCCATGGTCGCCTGGGGCGCATACCCGTTCGAGATTCTCGAGACCCCGGGCAGGCTGACGTTTCTTTACGAAGTCGATAGCGAGGTACGGCGCATATACCTCGACGGCACGCCGCAGCCGGAATACTACCCGCCGTCCGACATGGGCTATTCGAATGCCTACTGGGACGGTAGTGAACTGGTCATCGAAACGGTAAACCTGGCCGCCAATGTGCGGGACTTTCGCGGCGAACCGATCTCCGACGGTGCTTCCATGCTGGAACGATACTGGCTGGGCGACGACGGCAAGACGCTGAATGCCGTCATTGAACTGCACGACCCGGTGAATTACCGGCGACCGCCGATACGCCGACGCATGTGGACGCGGAATCCCGAAACCCGGATTTATCCTTACGAATGCGATCCGGAATCCTTCTATCGACAGATGTACGACGAAGGGCGGATGGACATGTATTTCGAACGCGCGGATCGACGAAACTGATGCGACTCGCATTCGTTCCTGTCATGGGCGTATTTTTCGCGGCCACGGCGAACGCGCATCACTCGGTACTTCATTACGATGGAAAAACAGAAGTCAGGATCAGTGGCGTTATCAGCAAAGCACGCTACGGATTTCCGCACAGCAAGTACCAGATCGAAGTCCGGAACGACGACGGCAGCAGCATATCGTGGACGCTGACAACCGAGGACCCGCGCGACGCACGACGCCTGGGTTTTGCCGAGGCCATCAAGGCACTGCGGCCGGGCGATGAAATCGCCGTCATCGGCTGGCCCCACAAGTTCAACAATTACGAATTACGTGGTCACCAGTTACATTATCCGGACGGTCGGGTTGTGATGCTGCGCAGAGGAAACTACATCTGGCCGAAGGACATTCTCAGGCTCGACAAGCTGTATTACAGCCCGTCGGATATTCCGGCGAGCATTCGCGACAGCGACACGTCGCGCCCATTCGATGAGCAACTCGTCGAATGGATCGACGAAGGCGACCATGTAGCCCGCGCTGCATGGGAGTCGGCGCAGCAACGCCCGCGCCTTATCGGCATCCGGGATCAGGGTGAAGTGACGTTTTCCGGAATCGACGAACTACTGAGTTGCCATACGGAGCGGCCGGACTTCAGGGTAGTCGTCGATCTTGCCGACCTCGATGGCGCACAACGCGAGATCATCCAACCGAACAGCACGTACGTTTCCGAATACAACCGCGTGCTGTCGCGGTGGTGGGAACAGGAACACGAGAGCTGCGACTAGCTGTGGCATTTCTCGTTTGGCTCGAACAGACAGCACTTGCCACCTGGGTCGGCGAGTCTCTGTACGGATACCCGTTTCTGCTCAGCATGCATGTCACGGGTCTCGCGCTCATCGTCGGTATCAGCAGCGTCATCAACCTCAGCCTGCTCGGTGTTCTGCCCGTGACGGCTCGCGATGTACAAGGCTCGCTGCTGCGTCTCGCCTGGGCGGGATTCGCGATCAACGCACTTTCCGGCATCGCCCTGTTCACGTCGCAGGCAACGTATTTTGTGACCAGCGCAGCGTTTCTGAGCAAACTCCTGTGTATCATCTGCGGCATTATGACCGTTGCCATCATCCAAAGCAGATGTCGCAGCAATCGCAGCATCGGCCGCGTACTGCCCGCGTTCGGCCTTTTGTGCTGGCTTGCTGCGATTGCGGCGGGTCGCCTGATCGCCTACCTGTGACGAATGACCGTGATTGAGTCTGTCGTAAACTGGATAGAAGGCGGCGTTATCAATAGCTGGGTGGTTGGCAGTGCCTGGGTCTGGCCGACGCTGGAAATTCTTCATTTCGTCGGACTGTCGTTGTTGCTCGGCGCGATTGTTGTCGTCGATCTGCGCATGGCGGGCCTCATTCGGTCGCTCGAACTCACCGCCGTGACACGCTTGCTGCCATTGGCGGGGCTGGGGTTCCTGATCAACGTCACAACCGGCGTGTTGTTCTTCTTCGGCGACCCGGCGCGCTATTCCGTCAACGTCGGTTTTCAGATCAAGATGTTACTGGTGGTGCTCGCAGGGGTGAATGCACTCTGGTTCTTTATGAAGATCGAACCGCAGGTGCAGCACTGGACACCCGGCAGCGCACCACCGTTGACGGCGCGTCTCGTCGGCGTAACGTCGCTGGCCACGTGGTTCGGAGTCCTCCTGCTGGGGCGCCTGATCCCCTACATCGGAACGGGTTAGGCGATGCCTCATAACTTCCACTGGCAAGGCAAGCCGCTTGCCGCCGTGCTGCTGGCAATTTTCGCCGCACTTCTGGCCGTGACCGCCAGCGCTCATGGCGTCAGCGGCACCGATGCCGCCTTTCTCGAGAGGAGCAGCGGCATAAATTTGCCGGGCTTCACCTACCTGGGCGCGAAGCACATGGTCACCGGCTATGATCATCTGCTGTACCTGACCGGTGTCATATTTTTTCTGCGTCACCTGCGCGACGTCGCTTTATATGTAACGCTTTTTGCCCTTGGCCACAGCATCACGCTGTTGACCGGCGTACTCGCCGGACTGCAGCTCAATGCGTACATCGTCGACGCGGTCATCGGCCTGTCCATCGTCTACAAAGCCTTCGAAAACCTGGGCGGTTTCCGCGCTTGTTTCGGCGTCCAGCCCAACCCCAAAGGCGCGGTATTTCTGTTCGGCCTGGTGCACGGATTCGGCCTGGCAACGAAGTTGCAGGATCTCGCACTGTCCGACGAGGGGCTGGTGGCGAACATGATCGCATTCAACGTTGGCGTGGAGATCGGGCAGTTACTGGCGCTCGTTTTTCTGCTGACTTTCTTCAACATCTGGCGCTCAACGCCGGGGTTTGCAAAACACGCCTACGGCTTTAACGTGCTGTTGATGTTCGCGGGCTTTGCCTTGTTCGGTTATCAGACCATGGGATTCTTTTATGAATAATGGTTCACATTCATCTGGAAGCATCTTGAAAGGTGTGCTGGCGTCATTTCTCGCGGCCGCATTGGTGACGGTTCTTTTCGTCCTGCCCGCGGAGTACGGCAAGGACCCGACCGGAATTGGCGATGTGCTGGGTCTCACGGGTATTGCCGCAGAGCGGCACAGCCCGACAATGGTAATGGAGGGAGCGTTCCCGGCCATCGTCGAGGACTTCGACGAGTACGAGCCACCGATCATCGGGCTGCCGTTCAGCGCGACGCTCGACGGTGGCTTTGCGACGCAAACAGTCAACATCTCGTTGCAACCCGGCGAGCAGGTGGAGTACAAGGCAGTCATGGAGCGCGGCGACATGCTCGTCTACTCCTGGACCAGCAACGCCTCGGAAATTTATACGGATTTTCACGCCGATCCGGGACGCAAAGCCGACGGATACCCGGCGGGATACTTCGTCCGTTACGTCGAATCGGAGTCAGGCGAGGGGCACGGCTCGATTGTCGCGCCTTTCACGGGGAACCACGGCTGGTACTGGCTCAACATCAGCGAGGAAGACGTCGACATCGAGTTGAGAGTCGCCGGTTACTTTGACACGATCAACGAACTCGGCCGCTCGTTTCAGTACTGATTGAGCGCCGATCTCAGGACTCGGTTGATTCGAGCGCGACGTACATGCGTCTGAGTTGCTCGTAGAGCTGGTCGAGACCGTCTTTGCCGAACGCTTCCTCTATCTGCGCATAACAGGCCTCGGAATCCGGCGCGACCGCCTCGAACAGCCGGCGGCCGTCACGCGTCAACGAAACAATCGAGCGGCGCTGATCGGTTTCGACGCGGGTGCGTTTCACATAGCGCTTGGTTTCCAGGAACTGCAATATGCGCGTGAGGCTCGGGGCCAACAGCATACAACGCTCAGCCAGTTCACTGACCTCCAGTCCGTCCACCTCGGCGAGTCCGCGTATCACCCGCCACTGCTGCTCCGTCAAACCGTGACGCCGCAACATAGGCCGGAATCGACGCATTGCGGATTCACGCGCCTGCAACAACGCCATCGGCAGGGAGTGCGCGAAATCGCGCATCGGCAATCGCGCGTTGTTTTTCTGCCTGTCGTCTGCCATTTCGGTCAGGGCTGGTGTTTGCCAGCTTCCCAACCACCATTGGCGCCAATGGTCTCTCGCGCGACCTGTGCCGGTAATTCCTCGATTTCCGTTGCCATCGAATCGTTCCAGCGGTTCAGGAAACCGAACAACGCGACCGAAGCGACGATTTCGACGACCTGGCCTTCATCGAAATGTTCGTAGGCGGCGGCAAAGTCGTCGGCGGTCGTCTGCGCGGGAGACATGGCACCGTGGTAAGCAAGCCTGAGCGCTGCGCGCTCCGCCTCGCTGAACAGGTCGCTGGTCTCGAAACTCCAGACGTTTGCAATTTTTTCGGCTGATGCAGCATAGATCTTGCTCAGGTTTGCCATGTGTGCCTGGCAATAGCGGCAGCCCGCGACCTGGCTTGCGATCAGGCTGACCAGCATCTTCAGCTCTTCTGCAACCGTGCCCTCGTACAGTACGACCTTGTTGAGTTCCATGAAAGCACGCACGATATTCGGCCGTCTGGCCATCGTTTGAATACTGTTGGGCGTGAAGCCACGCGTCTCGCGGTAATGAATGAAGCGCTCCTGAATGTCTTCGGGCACCGCGTCGAACGGCAATGGTTGCATATGTGGCATCGGCACTCCTCGATGTGTGAGTCAGGCGGCTGCGTCCAGGTCAAACCTGGCGACCGTGCAGCCCACCGCGAAGATCGGCAGGTCGGCGGTATAGAATTGCAGTGTGCCTGGAACTCGCGCTGCTGCCGCGATCGCAATGAACGTCCGAATCTCGAAGCCGCCCTGACCCGCGTCGGCGTAGGTCTGCTCGTCGGTGTAGTCGAGCAACGCAGCCTTGTCGTTGCGCATCAATCGATCGAGAAAGTCGCGATCCCATTCCTCATTGATTTTTCCGGAATCCGGCGTTGCGGGCCAGTGGGAAATGCCGCCGGTACCGACGATGGCTATGCGCTCCGGCACCGCGTCACAGGCACGGCGCAGCGCTTCGCCGAAAGCCCACGCACGTGGCAGCGGCGTCAGGGGCGGACCCTGGCAATTGATGTTTACGGGCACGACCGGCATGTCGAAGCGCGGCGTCAGGAAATTCAACGGCACGATGATCCCGTGATCGAACTTCCACTCCTCGGCATACGCAACGTCGACGGTATTCATGATTTCGCGGGTCAGGCGCAGCGACAGGTCGGCATTGCCGGGAATTTTCCGGCGCTCGATTTGCAGCCATTCCGGGTCTTCGATAGGACCCTCGTAGTAGTCCGCCATGCCGACGCAATAGGCCGGCATATTGTTCATGAAGAAATTGGCGAAATGCTCCGCCGCAACGACAACGAGTGCTTCCGCCCCGGATGCCTCGATCTCCTGGCGCTGCACATCGAATGCCGCGTAGAACTCTTCTCGCAGCGCTTTGTCCTTGACCAGATTCGCGCGCCCGGTGATGCCCGGTGCGTGACTGCAAACACCCGCGTATACAAGGCTCATTGGCTGTTCTCTTCCACGGTGAAACTGTCGCCGCCACCCGTCATGGCATAAATGCCGGCGCGCACCGGCCCATAGCGCTCGATCCCCTTGCGCATCATGTCGAGATAGTCGAACCATTCGATGCCCAGGAAAGCCGCGTAATGCATCAGGATCTGGCCGTTCACACCCAGCACGTACAGGAGTCCAATGTCGCCGTCGCGCAGCGCGCGCCGCTCCTCGTCATCCAGGTCGTAGCTGTCCAGCAAGGCGTCGAGATCCGCCCGGTAGGATTCCTGCGCAGCCGGGTCGCGATTGAGGACGTAAAGAACCTTCTGCAGGTTATACAGGCTCATTACGCGCCCAACTTCGGTACCGGGTGGGTGCCCATCGCGATGCAGACGTTTTTCGTCTCCATGTAGAACTCGAAACTGTAGTCACCTCCGTCCCGCCCGATACCGCTCGCTTTCATGCCGCCGAACGGAGCTGGCAGGTGGCGGTTATTCTCGGAGTTTACCCAGATCATCCCGGCATCGATGCCGGCAGCCAATCGATGGCCGCGGCCGATATCATTGGTCCATACATAGCCTGCAAGGCCGTACTCGATGTCGTTGGCGATGCGCAGCGCGTCCGCTTCATCGGAGAACGGGATTGCCGTTAGCACCGGTCCGAAAATCTCCTGCTGCGCGATGCGCATGCTGTTGTCGGCGTCGACGAACAGGGTCGGTTCGACGAAGTTACCCTTGCCATCGAGCGGCGCCGGCTTGCCGCCAGCCGCGATCCGCGCACCGTCTTGCGGCGCCATCTCGAAGTAGCTGCAAACCTTTTCGAAATGACGCTGGTGAATCAGCGGCCCGATCTCGGTTGCGGGATCCAGCGGATGCCCGACTTTCAGCTTGCCGATACGCTCGACCAGGCGGCCGATGAATTCGTCCTGAATCGTCTCCTGTACCAGCAAGCGGCTGGACGAGGTACACCGCTCGCCATTCAGGCTATAAATCATGAACACCACGGCGTCCAGCGCCCGCTCCAGATCGGCATCGTCGAAAACAATGACCGGATTCTTGCCCCCCAGCTCGAAATGCACCCGTTTCAGCGTGGCGGCGCCCTGCCGCATAATATGGCTGCCGGTCGACGATTCGCCGACGAAAGCAACGGCCTTGATCGCGGGATGCTCGGTCAGCGCCTTGCCGGCATCCTCTCCCAGGCCCTGCACGCAATTCAGTACGCCCGCAGGAAGTCCCGCTTCGCTGGCGATTTCCGCCAGCATCATCGCGCTATAGGGCGACCACTCAGCGGGTTTGTGAACCACCGTGCAGCCGGCTGCCAGCGCCGGCGCTATCTTCCATGTCGACAGCATGAACGGTGTATTCCATGGCGTAATCACACCGACCGGACCGATTGGCTGGCGGACGGAATAGTTGAGGTGTTGCTCGGCGGGCAGAGACTGGCCGTCACGCGCAGACGGCGCCATGTCGGCGAAGAAACGGAAGTTGGCGGCACCGCGGATCGCGGCCTTGCTCATGAAGCGATAGGCCTGGCCGGAGTCGAAACTTTCGACGACCGCAATTTCGTGGGCGTTGGCCTCGATCGCGTCAGCCACTTTGTGCAGAATCTTCTTGCGCTCCTTGCCCGGTATCGATTGCCAGTGCGCGAACGCCTCGGCTGAGCTGCGGCACGCGGCATCGATGTCCTCGGCATTCCCGGCACTGACCTGGCCGATCAGGCTGTTGTCGACAGGCGTGACGTTGTCGAACGTTTTTCCGGAGCGGCCGACAGCGTGCCGGCCATCAATGAAATGGGGCAGCGGCGCGTCCCGGAAGCGTTGTAACTGCGTGGCTGCGAGCTCGAGGTTGCCTTCGGCGGTACTGGACATTGACGTATCTCGACGAGTTCTCAACGGGCTTCGCGCCGTGCCATGTAATCGCGAAGGTTGTTTTTCTTGAACGTGAGCACCGGATGGATTTCCTGAATCTCGAAGGAAATCGCGAGTGGCGAGCTTGCGCTGACGGGCTCGAGAAATTCGCACAACACACGAAACATGTGCTCTCCGGCTTCGCGTCGCAGCGCTTCGGGACGCCCGTGACCCAGTTTCCAGGTCAGGTGCACAAACTGGTTGTCCGGGTGTCCGTCCGCAATCCTGTAGTGCTCGCGGCGCGCGGCGCGGGTGCGCAATCCGCCGAGCGGGAACGCGTCGATGCCGGCTGCGGTCCGGTGCAAGGTCTCAATCAGGTCGCTGATGCTGATGCGCGACTCCAGATTGGAGGAGTATTCGACGATCTGATGTGGCATGCGGAAGCGAGCAGCGCTCGTTGAATTCACTTAACATGTTAAGTATACTCCGCCTCGTCCACAGGTCAAGCGCCGCTCTGCGGCGAATTTCGCGGGGAGGCATAACATGGCACAAGACGACCGCCTGAAGGGCTCGATTCCACCGCTGGTTACGCCGATCAGGGAGGGCGAGATCGACTACGACGCTTACGCCGGCCTGGTCGAATTCCAGATCGCCGAGGGCTCCCACGGCATCCTCGTGAACGGCACGACCTCGGAACCGTCCACGCTCACCGTGGACGAGCGCAATCGGCTCGTGGACGTCGCAATGGAGGCTGCCGGTGGACGCATTCCCGTCGTCGTTGCCAGCGGCTCGCAGTCGCTGGCTGAATCCGAGCAGCTGACCGGTCATGCAGTGAAATCGGGCGCGAGCGCGTTGCTCATCGTCACGCCCTACTACATTCGCCCCCCGCAGCGCGGCCTCGTCGAGTACTACCTGTCGCTCAGCCGCAGCCATGACACGCCCTGGATGATTTACCACATCCCCGGTCGCACCGCGGTCAGCATGACGCTCGAGTCGATGAAGGAACTGCGCGAGAAATCGCCGAATTTCGTCGGCATGAAGCACGCGGTCAACGATCTCGGCTTCGTCACCGAGTGTTTCTCCGCACTCGGCAACGATTTCAAGGTGTTTGTCGGACTGGAAGAGCTGTCGTTTCCGATGATGACGATCGGCGCCTGCGGGTTGATGAATGCCGTCGGCAACCTGCGACCGGGCATACTGGCCGACATGTGCCAGGCTGTGTGGGACAGCGATCTGCCAACCGGCCGCGAATTGCACCAGCGGCTGCTGGAGATCAACAAGGCCGTGTTCTTCGATACCAACCCGATCCCGATGAAGTACATGATGAAGCGTCTCGGCATCATGCCGAGTAACGAACACCGACTGCCGATGAGCCCCGCGACGCCGGAACTCGAACAGCGCCTGGACGGCGTATTGCGCCGCGCGGGCTTGCTGCAGGAGGACAATTCCGCATGAGATTCGCGAGCTTTACACGCGCCGGTCGGGCGAGCTATGGCATCGTGCGCGCCGAAGAAGTCGTCGATCTCGGGGCGCGTGCCGACACTCCCGCGGACCTGCGCGACGCTATTCGACAGGACCGCCTTGCTGCACTGGGCGATCTTGCGGCGACCTTGCCGGCAGACTGTTCGATCAGTGACATCAGCTACCTGCCGACGATACCCAACCCGGAAAAAATCATATGTATCGGCGTCAACTACAGCAATCGAAACGAGGAATACAGGGACGGCAGTGACGCGCCGAAGTACCCGAGCGTGTTCATGCGCAATCGAGACTCACTGGTCGGGCACGAACAGCCGATTATCGACCCCCCGGAATCGGATCAGCTCGACTACGAAGGCGAAATTGTGATTGTGGTCGGCAAGGAAGGACGGCGTATTCCGCAGGAGCGGGCGCACGAACACGTCGCCGGCCTTACAATCATGAACGAGGGATCGATTCGCGATTACCTGCGGCATGCAAAGTTCAACGTCACGCAGGGCAAGAATTTCGAACACTCCGGCTCACTTGGGCCGTGGCTGGTGACGCCCGATGAACTCGATCCGATGGGTACGCTGCAGGTGTTGACCCGGGTCAACGGTGAGGAGCGGCAGAACGATATTACCGACAACCTGATGTTCCCGTTTCGCTACCTTCTGGGCTATCTGTCGACGTTTTACCGCCTGCGCCCCGGCGACATCATCGCAACCGGCACACCGAACGGCGCCGGCGCGCGCTTCGACCCGCCCAAATACCTGCGTGCGGGGGACGTGGTCGAGGTCGAGGTGCCGGGTATCGGGGTACTGCGTAACGCGGTGGAAACGGAAGCGGCCTAGCGCGCCAGCGAGGCGTAGGCGCCGTTCGAAAAGACCAGTGGCTCGGCCTCCGATGCGCGAAAGCGTTCGACCTCGCCGATGATGATGTAGTGGTCGCCGCAATCATGAATCTGCCCGGTTCTGCACTCCAGGCAGGCCAGCGTGTCCGGGATCAGCGGAACACCGTACTCCGACATTTCATGCTCGACGCCGTCGAACAAGTTGGCCTCGCTCTTCGCGAACCGGTTGGACAGCGCCTGCTGGCCGGCGGCGAGGATGTTCACCGCGAACTGGCTGGCGTCCAGGTAAGCCTGTAACGAGCGCGACACCTTGGCGATATTCCACAGGATCAGCGGTGGCTCGAGCGACACCGAGCTGAAGCTGTTCGCCGTGATGCCGCAGCGTTCGCCGTCCGCCGCGGTACAGGTCACGATGGTGACCCCGGTGGTAAATTTTCCGAGGCACTGGCGAAATTTCTTCATCTGATCCATGGCGTCCGCTCACTTGCTGTCCGCAGTGCAGTGGCGTTTGCGCTTGACTGCGGGCAGAATTTAATTAATATGTTAATCATTAATATCTTAATAAAAGCCTGATCGTATGGCAATGCAAACCTTCAGCCGCTCGCTGCCGATGATGCTTTATCGCACGCTTGACGCGGTAATGCCGCGATTCCGTTCGATTTTTGGAGAATTCGGTTTGACGGAGCAACAATGGCGGGTGCTGCGCGTATTGTGGGAGGTCGACGGCATCGGCTTCTCCGACCTCGCGGAAACTACGTGCATCCCGGCACCCAGCCTGGTTGGCGTGGTTGACCGGCTGGCGAAAAACGGCCTGGTCGAGCGGCGCCGCTCCGATGCCGACCGGCGCATGGTTTTCGTGCATGCGACCGAAACGGGCCAGCAGCTCGAGGAACGGGTGCGGCCCGAGGTCGTACGGGCATACGGCGAACTGCAGGCATCGATCGATCCCGCGGACTGGGAGCGTCTGATCTCCGGCATGGAAGCCATAATCGCGGCTTGCGAGCGCCATGACGAGCGGCGCAGGGCCATCAACGAATAGCAGGTAGACAACTATGAGTGCACAAGAAAAAGCGACCACCGGCAAAGGAATCCGTAATGGCGAGCAATACCTGGAAGGTTTGCGTGACGGCCGCGACGTCTGGATTCACGGCGAAAAGGTAAAAGACGTAACCCGCCATCCCGGGCTCAGTCGCGGCGCACAGACACTCGCGTCATTCATGGATCGCCAGTTCGACCCGGCGCTGCAGGACACGATCACCTACGAGGAAGACGGCAACCGCTATGCAACGTCTTTCATGATTCCGAAATCGAAAGACGACGTGGTCAAACGGGGCGCGGCTTTTTACGAATGGGCGACCTGGTCGAATGGCATGTTTGGCCGCACGCCGGATTACAAGAACGCCTCACTCATGGCGTTCGGCAGCGCCACAGATTTCCTGGCCGAGGGCAAACCCGAGTATGGCGAAAATATGAAAGCCTACTACGAGTATGTCCGCGATAACGACAAGGTGCTGACCCATACGCTGGTCAATCCGACCTTCAATCACGCGCAGGCGCAGGAAGGCAAATACAGCGACAAGGTTGCCCTGCAGGTGGTCAGGGAAACGGACGCAGGCCTGGTCGTGAGCGGCGCGCGTCTGCTGGCAACGCTTGGCCCACATGCCGACGAAATCGAAGTATTTCCGTCGACGCTGTTGAAAGCATCGGAAGAGAACCTGCCATTTGCCTTCGCTTTCGCAATCCCGATCGGTACGCCCGGCCTCCGACTGATCTGCCGCGACAGCTATGACCACGAGAAGTCGCATTTCGATGCACCGCTGTCCTCGCGCTTCGAGGAGATGGATGCGGTCGTAACGTTCGACAACGTTCTCGTACCGTGGGAGCGTGTTTTCATGTACCGCGACCCGCTGATGTGCAATCGTGCATTTGCCGAGACGAATGCCGTAATTCACATGATGCATCAGGTCGCCTGCGGCAAACTCGCCAAGGCCGAATTCATCGTCGGACTTCTGTGTGCGATGGCGAAAGCAACCGGAAAAGACAAGGACATGAACATCAAGGGCCAGATTGCGGAGGCAATGTGGATCGCGGAAAGTGTCAGGGCGTTTCGCTACAGCGCCGAGCAGCAGGCTCACCCGGACCAGCGCGGCAACTACATACCGCTGCGGCGGCCTCTGGATACGTCGCGCAATCTGTTCCCCAAGATGTACCCGCGGCTGGTCGAAATGGTGCAGCTGCTCGGCTCCAGTTCGTTAATGGCAACGCCCAGTGAGGCCGACCTGACAAACGACATCGCACATGATGTAGGTCAATACTTCCAGACGGTTAACCTCGACAGCCGCGAGCGCATCGCACTGTTCCGCCTTGCGCACGATGTCGCCGTGTCAGGGTTCGGCAACCGCCAGGCGCTTTACGAACGCTTCTTCTTCGGCCCGCAAAACGTCATGGCCTCGATCTACTTCGATCTGTACAACAAGGATGACATGATGGACCGGGTAACCGAGCTGCTCAACCGGGAATGAAGTGAATTACTGCTCGGCTTGCGGATCCAGGGTATCTCTGCAATCCGTCGAAGGTGACAACCGAAAACGCTTCGTGTGCGTGGGCTGCGGCACAACGCACTACCAGAACCCGACCGTGCTCGTTGCATGCTACGTTTGTGTCGGTGAACGCTTTCTCTGGATTCGCCGTGGCATCGCGCCGAAGATCGGCAGGTGGGCCATTCCGGGCGGCTACATGGAGAACGACGAGACGCCAGAGGAGGCGGCGTGCCGCGAACTGCGCGAGGAAACCGGCCTCGTGCTTACGCCCGACGACCTCGTGCTGGTCAGCGTCAGCTCCATCCTGCACATGACCCAGACGCATCTCGTATTTCGTTGCCACCTCGACGCGACACCCGCAACAATGCAAACGGCGGAAGCCCTGGAATGCCGCTGGTTCTCCGAACAGGAGCTGCCGTGGGACCACCTGGCGTTCAGGTCAGTCGAACCACAGATTCGCCAGATGTACCGCTGGCTGCGGCGCGGTGAGTACGGGATTCGTATTGGCTTCGTCGATCAGAAGCGCAGTCAATATCGTAACTTTCCGCTAGCCAACCGGGAGGCTGACTGAGGTCCTGCCGGACAACGCGGCACGATCCGTTAAAGCGCAATCCATCCCGTTTTCAATGCTGTGTACTTGTCGAGGGCGTGCAGCGATTTGTCGTAGCCATTGCCGGACTGCTTCATGCCACCCAGTGGCACGGTTATATCAGTGCCGCCATAACAATTGACGTGCACGACCCCAGAGCGCACGCGCTGCAGCATGCGATGCGCGCGCGACAGGTTTGCAGTCCACACGCCCGCGGCCAGGCCGTAGTCGGTGGCATTCGCGATTCGAATCGCTTCGTCCTCGTCGTCGAACGGCATCACCGACAAGACGGGGCCGAAGACCTCCTCTCGCGCGATCTGCATGTCGCTTGCTACGTTGTCGAAGATCGCAGGCGACATGTAGTAGCCGCCTGATTCCTGCAGAATCCGTTCTCCGCCGCTGACGCATTCTGCGCCACCTTCCGAAGCGATCCGCACGAACTGGAGGTTTTTGGCAAGTTGTTCTTCAGAATTGATCGCACCGACATCCGTCGCAGCGTCAAGCGGGTCACCGACACGTAACTGCTCCGTGCGTTGCCGGACCCTGGCCACGAAGTCGCGGTGAATCGAGCGCTCGACCAGCAGGCGCGACCCCGCAACGCATACCTGACCGGAATTTCGAAAGATGCCGTTGACCGCGGCCGATGCCGCCTTGTCCATGTCAGGGGCATCCGCGAACACGATGTTGGGCGATTTTCCACCGAGCTCGAGATACACGTGCTTGAGATTGGAATGCGCCGAATACCCGAGCAACTTGCGGCCGACAAAACCCGATCCCGTGAAGGCGATGATGTCGACGTCATCGTGCAGACCGAGGGCTTCACCGACTACGGCGCCCTTGCCCGTAACGACATTCAACACACCGTCGGGCAGCCCTGCTTCGAGTGCCAGCTGCGCAAGCCGCAGCAGCGACAGGGATGCTGTTTCCGATGGCTTGACCACGACCGAATTGCCGACAGCCAGCGCCGGTGCAATCTTCCAGGCACCAATCATCATCGGAAAATTCCACGGGACGATACAACCGACCACACCCACCGGTTGTCGCAATACCAGGCCGATATTCGCGGGACCCGTCGGCGCGACCTCGCCGCCAATCTTGTCAACGGCCTCCCCGTAGTAACGAAAGGTGGCGGCGGCACTCCCGGGTTCCGCTTTCAGCGCCATGCTGATTTCCGTTCCGTTATCGCGCACACCGAGAACCGCAAGCTCGTAGGCATGTTCGTCGATCAACTCCGCGATACGCATCAGGATTTTCTTGCGCTCGGCCGGCGCCCGATTCGCCCACGCGCCGCTCTCGAAACTCTGTCGCGCGGCGCGTACCGCATCGTCAACGTCGGCCGCGCAACCGTCGGCCACCGTAGTAAGCAAGGTGCCGTTGCGTGGACTGAGGACCTCGAGTTCGGCGGCATCGCGTGCGGCCTGCTCGCGCCCGCCAATCAGGTGTTTTTGCGGCGGGACTGGTGCGTCGGCAAGCGCGGCAATGCGTTGCGAATCGATCAAGGCGAATCTCCGTGATTGACAATTCCGGGTGGTTCATTATTATCACCGACGTTTCATTTTTTGACAAGCGCGCCACCGGGGCGCCGCGGGACACATGCAGACTGTCGACAAAGCGTTTGAATTACTTGGATTTTTTTCCGAGCAGCGGCCGCAGGCCGGGCTCAGCGAACTGGCGCAGGAGAGCGGCTTCGACAAAGCGACCGTGCATCGCCTGTTGCTGGCGCTCTTGCGGCACGGCGTCGTCGAGCAGGATCCCGGCAACAAACGCTACCGCATCGGGCCTGGCGTCCTGCGCCTCGCGCGTTTGCGCGAAGCGACCTCGCCACTGGCGTCGATTGGCGCCCCGTTATTGCGCGCGTTGGCGGAACACACGGGCGAGACGGCACACCTGACCGTGCTCGCGGGATCCCGCCTGTCGACGATCGCCGTCGAGGAGAGCCGGCATTCGAACCGCGTAAAAATGGATCTTGGTGAGGCCCTGCCGTTGCACGCCACTGCGTCCGGGATGGTCGTGCTCGCATTCGCCGACGACCTGCTGTTCGAGTGTCTGCGCAGTCGAGCGCGGCAAGGCTACACGGGCAACACTGTCACCAGGGCGGCCGAGCTCGAGCGGCTCGCCGCAAAGACGCGGAGCGACGGTTATGCCACTGCAGAAGGCTGGTTCGAAACGGACGTTTGCAGCATCGCTGCGCCGTATTTCGATCAGTTCGGCTGCGTGCGAGGCAGCATTGCCGTGGCCGCGCCATCGACGCGTTTTTCGCCGCAGCAGCAGGCAAGCATACGCAGCGCCGTTGCGCGCGCTGCCGCCGACATGACGACGCGCAGCGGTGGCGCCGCGCCGGCCGGTATGGCGGCCTGACATGGACGCAACCGCGCTCATCCTCGACTTCGGCGGAGTGATCTCCAGGACAATTTTTGAAACCCACCGGGACACCGAGAAGGCGCTCGGCCTGCCGCCCGATTCGCTAACCTGGCGCGGCCCGTTCGATCCCGAATCCGACCCACTGTGGGCTGCGATGCAGCGCGACGAAATCAGCGAACGCGAATACTATGCGAGGCGTACCGCCGAGGTCAGCGCGATGCTCGACGCCGGCTGGACCGAAATGTCGCAATTTATTCGTGCGGCGCGTGGCGCGGACCCGGCCTCGATAGTGCGGCCCGAGGCCGTTGCAGCAATCAACGCTGCAAAACGCGGTGGACACAAGCTTGCCATTCTGTCGAATGAGCTGGACCTGTTTTACGGCGCGGGTTTTCGCGACAGTCTTCCGCTACTCGGCGAATTCGACGTCATCTACGATGCAACGCACACCGGCATTCTGAAGCCGAGAGCGCGCGCGTATCGTGACTGCCTCGAACAGCTGTCAGTAACGGCGAATCGATCGGTCTTCGTGGATGATCAGATGCGCAACATTCGCGGCGCCAAGGCCGTAGGTATGTACGCCATTCATTTCGACGTTACCCGACCCGCCGAGAGTTTCGCCGAAGCTCTCAAGAATCTGGACGAACTGAAGGAACGAGACAATGCGCCCCCCTGAGTTTTTCAGCGAACACAACGCCCGGCATTTCTGGCATCCGATGGCGCACCCCGCCGAGATGCAAAGCCACCCGCCCAAAGTCATTGCGAGCGCCGAAGGCGTGCATGTTACGGATGTCGACGGGCACCGGGTTCTCGACGCCGTGGGCGGTCTCTGGAACGTCAATCTCGGCTTTTCCAACCAGGCGATCAAAGACGCCATGCGCGACCAGCTCGAACGAATGCCGTATTACTCGGCATTTCGCGGCACGTCCAACACCGCAGCGGTCGAGTTGTCATTGATACTGCGAGAATGGTTTGAACCGGACGGACTGACGCGCGCATTTTTCAGCTCGGGCGGCTCGGATGCGGTTGAAACCGCGCTGCGCCTGGCGCGCCAGTATCACCGCGTGCGCGGTCAGCTCGACCGGACCAAGTTCATCAGTCTCAAGCAGGGCTACCACGGCACGCATTTTGGCGGGGCATCCGTCAACGGAAACGCCAAGTTCCGCCGCAACTACGAGCCCATGCTGCCGGGATGCTTCCACATTCCTGCGCCCTGGACCTATCGTAATCCGTTCGACGAACAGGATCCCGCCCGTCTCGCCGAATTGTGCGCCGGACTGCTGGATGCTGAAATCAGGTTCCAGAGCCCGGACACGGTTGCCGCCTTTATCATGGAACCCGTACTCGGCGCCGGCGGCGTCATTCCACCGCATGAGTCTTTCATGCCGATGGTGCGGGAAATATGTAATCGGCACGGCGTGTTGTTGATCGCCGACGAAGTCATCACGGCTTTCGGCCGCACCGGCGCGTGGACCGGGTCACGGCTGTGGGGCGTGCAGCCGGACCTGATGTGTACCGCCAAGGGCATCACGAACGGCTATTTCCCGTTCGGCGCAACAATGATCTCGGAAAAGGTCGCCGCCGCCTTTGAGGGCAACAAGGACGGGTTTGGCGCGATCGGGCATGGCTACACCTACTCCGCTCACCCGGTCGGTGCTGCCGCAGCGATCGCCACGCTTGCCGAAACGGAACGCCTGCAGGTCGCGGAGAATGCACGGCATCGCGGAAAAGAGCTGATCGCGGCATGCCGCGGAATGCAGGACCGCCAGGAAATCATCGGCGACGTCCGCGGGCAAGGGCTGATGGTTTGCCTCGAACTGGTGTCCGATCGCGATAACAAAACACCGATGGACAAGAAGCGTGTGGACGCCATATTCGAACAGGCGTACGCTGACGGCGTGATGATTCGGGTCTCCGGCAACAACGTAATTTTGTCGCCGTCGCTGATCGTGACCGATGGCAATATCAGGACGATTGCCGAGACGATCGAAGCTGCAATACGAAAAACGGCCTGACCCGCATGGCTGCTCCGACAATTCTCCTGATCGGCACTGCCGATACGAAATCGGACGAAATGCTCTACCTCGCCTCCGTGCTTGAATCCGCAGGCGCAATCCCGGCAATAATGGATGTCGGCGTGCTCGGCGACCCGCCTTTCGAGCCACAGTACTCCAAACACGACGTAGCCGGCGCGATCGGAATGAGCAATCAGGACATCATTGACCTGGGCGACGAGAACCGCGCAATGGTCAGGCAGGCAGCAGGCGCCGCCAGGCTGGCTGGCCAGCTCGCCGGCGACAACAGAATCCACGGCATGCTGGCCATCGGCGGATCGATGGCCACCGACCTGGCGCTGGACGTCGCCGAAGTGCTGCCGCTCGGGTTTCCGAAGTTCATCGTCTCGACCGTCGCGTTCTCCTCCATTCTGCCACCGGAACGTATTTCTCCGGACGTGATGATGATCCTGTGGGCGGGGGGCTTATATGGCCTTAACTCGGTGTGCCGCACGGTCCTCAGCCAGGCCGCCGGTGCAGTCGTCGGTGCCTGCAAGAGCGTGGAACTGCCAGCGCAGCAAAAGCCGCTGATCGGCATGACGTCACTCGGCAAATCCACCCTGAAGTACATGGTGCGGCTGAAGCCGGAGATCGAAAAACGCGGTTACGAGCTGGCGGTATTTCACACGACCGGTATGGGCGGTCGTGCCATGGAGGCGCTGGCCACAAAGAAGAAGCTCGCGGCCGTTCTTGACTTCTCGCTGATCGAAGTCAGCAATCACCGTCATGGCTCCGTCATCAGCGCGGGCAGCAATCGTCTCGAGGCCGCCGGCGCCGCCGGCGTACCGCAGATCGTGGCGCCGGGTGGAGTGACTCTCGTCGATTTTCGCACCTGGGCCGACGTTCCACCTCGTTTTGCAGACCGGGAAGTGCATACGCACAATCGCCTGATCGCCTGCGCGAAACTGACCTCGGAAGAGCGCGTTGAATCCGCACGTTGCATCGCCGAAAAACTGATGAAAGCGACCGGACCGACGGCGTTCATCATGCCACTGCAGGGTATTGACGAATGGGACAGGAAAGGCGGGCCGTTTCACGACCCCGCCGGCCTGGCCGCATTCGCTGCGGAAATCCGTAACCGCGTGAAGCCACCGGTGGAGCTGGCCGAAGTCGACGCGCACATCAACGATGCCGCGTTTGCAGATTGCGCACTGGAAATGCTGGACCGCTGGATAGCCGACGGTAAAGTAACAAGCGTACGCTAGAACGACAGCCGTTTCGCCTGCTCGCCGGCGAGCACATTGAGGTATGTCGACCAGTAGTCTTCCGCCATGCGCTTTACCCCGAACCTGCTCGAGGTCCTGGCAGCGCTGGCCCCGAGTCGACGCAACAGCGCATCGTCGTGTGCAAGCCGGGAGATAGCCGCGGCAATTTCCTCCGCTGATTCCGTCGGCACGAGCAGTCCATTCACTTCGTTCTGCACGATCTCGGGTATGCCGCCGACGTCGCTGGCGATCACCGGCCGCGCGCTGGACATCGCGTCGAGTATGGTCGAACCCAGGGCTTCGAAGCGCGACGGTTGTACCAGCACATCCATCTCCTCGTACAGTTCCGCCAGGTCGTCCTGCCAGCCGTTCAACCGCACGTTCGGCAGGCCCGCGCACAGGGCCTGCAGCCGGCCGGCATCCGGACCATCGCCGGTGATGACCAGCTCTACCTGTGGGCAACTGCCCAGCAACCGTCGGGCGACATCAACCAGCAGATCCTGCCCTTTGGTGGCGAAATGAATCGTCCCGATACAGCCAACGACGAAATAGCGATTCGGGCATTCACCACGCCGTTGGCTGGTGGAAGTACTGACGCAATCGGGGATGGTCGAGACGCTTTGGTGGCTCAGGTAGGCTTTCATCACCGCCGATACGCGGTCGGACACACCGACAACGCGTGAGGCCCGGGAGAACGACCAGCGCGTTGCGAAATTTACTTTAGGGACGATCGCGGAGCGGCGTGTGACGACGAACGGTATTCCGCGATGTGACAGGAGCGCACCCGCCGCAACGCCGCTATCGCTGTGCACATGCACGATGTCAGCATGACGGGCGGCTCGCGCCGCCGCCAACGCTGAATTCGACGTCGCGACAATCGCGACATCATCAAGCCGTGCCGCAGCCTCCGCCACCGCCGTGCCACGTCGCACGACGACGGTTTGCACAAGGCCGTCGCAAACCGGTTCACGTGCAAGCGCGCGAACGAGCGCCAGCATCTGGCGCGGACCGCCGCGCATTTCGGCGGTCAGGTCTATGTGCGCAACGCTAAGTTGACAGGCGACGTCGCACGCGTCAACGCCGTCGACCGGGTGCGTTTGCTGTTGGGCTCCTTCCAACACTGATCAAAACCGATAGTTGAGCGACAGTGACAGCCCCAATGGCGACAACTTGTCGACACTGCGGCTCTCGCCACTGACACGTTCAATGATTTGCATATCGACGAATTGATGCTCGACGCGGCCGGCGGCGACAATGGACCAGTGCGGCGAAAATGCAAAAGCGGCACCCGCCGAAACCCCGAGGTGGATACCGACCCCGGTTTCAACATGCAGATCGTAGCGACGGCCGTTTGCCTGCTCGCCCGTCAAGCCGGAGACAGCACTGACACCAAGCCCGATGCCCGCGTCCCAGAACCAGTCGATGCCCCGATCCAGGTCCCGCCGGCGCTTGCCGAGCGCGGTCGCGAACACCACCGTCCGGGCAGGCACATGCGCGTAGGGATCGACCAGGTCGTAACGATAGGAATCGAGCGAGAACACGACAAACCAGTCGTCCGCAACGTGATAACGCCAGCGAATTCCCGCACCCACCATCGCATCGGTCACCGAGTCCCCCGCATGCAAGACCGACGCACGGACGCCCACTTCGCTGTTTCCGGTTTCGGCCCGGGCAACATACGGCTGATGCAGGACGAGCAGCAGCAACGCCAGCCACGGCGTCGCCGGGTGGGCGCAGCCCCTGGGTGCGAACCCGCGTCCGCTGCTGCACCGCAACATTTTTGTTGTCAGGTAGCTCACACCTCTCTTTGACGTTATTTGTCCGAATTCCGGTCGGGGTTTCGAAGCGGCTATCGCAGCAACGACGGCTGGCAGGCAATATGCTGTAATCAGAGGAGATTACTGCATGCAGGCGACCGGTTTTCCGCCGGCACAACGTCAAACCTAGTGATGGCAAAGGGACGCAAAGCAGTCGTCTACCTGGATGACAAGCGCCTGGCCGCTCGGGTTCGTAGCGGCGATGAAGAGGCGTTTCGCCAGTTTTTCGACGACAACTACGACCGCCTCTATCGTTTTGCGCTTACACGGCTCAAAAACGACATAGACGCGGCGGAGGACATCGTGCAGCTCAGTTTTTCAAAAGCGCTGGCGAAACTCCATACCTACAAGGCGGAGTCCCAGCTGCATACCTGGCTCTGTGCGATCTGTCGTAATGATATTGGCGACTGGTATCGCAAGCAGGGTCGATACGAGGAGCGGATCGTGCTGGTCGAAGATCAACCGGCTATTCAAGCGGCAATTGACTCTTTTCGCGCACCGGCAATTGACGATCCCGTACTCAGTTTTCAGCGCACCGAAGCCGCCAGGCTGATCCAGGTAGCACTCGATCGCCTGCCGCCGAAATACGGCAACGCACTCGAATGGAAATACGTAGAGGGCTATTCATCAAGGGAAATCGCGGAGCGACTGAACATCGGCGTGGAAGCCGCACAGTCACTGCTGGCACGCGCGAAGCGCGCATTTGCCGACGTTTACGGGGCGCTCGCAAGCGCCAGCAATGAATCCGCAAGTCGAGGCTGAAGGAATGTCGAACAAAGATATTGACGACAAACACGAGGATATGCTGAGCGAACTGTTCGAACACGCATCGCCTCGCCCGCAACCATCCAGCGACGCGCGTGCACGTACGTTTGCCGCCCTCCATGGCGAATGGCAGGCGCTATCGGCCCGCCGTCGCAACAGGCAGCGGATCATGCAATGGAGCGTCGCGGCGACGGTCATGATTGCTGCAGTGCTCGGTTTTCGCAGCATGGATAGCGGCGCGCCAACGACCACAATTCCGGTGGCGCAGATCAATCGAATCTCCGGCGATGAGGTCTTTATCAACGATCGGCGGATCGATAGCGCTGCGCAAGCCGCTGCGACGATTCGCGTCCTGCCCGGCGATACGCTGCGGGCAGGTCCCGACTCGCTGGTGGCGCTCGGCTGGTCCGGCGGTGGATCGCTGCGAGTGGCGCCGAACACGACCATCCGGTTTCAGTCCAGCGAGGCAATTCGCCTGCGCGCCGGCAGCCTGTACTTCGATTCGCGGCCGTTTGGCCAGGCGGCCAGGCCGGATCTGACATTCACTGTTGACACGCGATTTGGCCGCATCAGCCATATTGGCACGCAATTCATGCTGCGGCAGGACGCCACGCAGCTGTCTGTGAGCGTGCGCGAGGGCGAGGTGCAACTCGCGGGTCCGAATGTCGACGTGGCGGTACGCAGCGGCGATGAAAAAATCCTGCATGCAAACGGCGACTTCGACCAGCGCGCCATCGATGCGGACGATCCACGCTGGCGCTGGGCAAGCGACATTGCTCCCGAGGTCGAATTCAGCCGCCTGAAAATCGATGACATCCTGCAATGGGCCGGGCGGGAAACGGGGAGGACGGTCATTTACAGGACCAGCGCCGTGCGCGCGGTCGCAGAAAGAGAGTCTGCTTTCGGTCTGGACGGGCAATCACCGGAGCATGCGCTCCAGCTCATTCCGGGGATGACCGGTTTAAGTGCCACTACCGGCAACGGCAGGATCGTCGTCGAATAAGCGGCGTAAAATGTGGGGGCGTATCAAAGATATCGGATCTTTTTCGGCGCATACTTGGCCGGGCTTCCGCATTCGAGGTGCGCTAACGTTACTGCGCGGAGTCGCGGCCTGTTGCTGGGCGCCGGGGAGTTGAGATGCCGGCCTGGGTAGGAAAACTCGTGCTTTTTGCGTCGCTGTGGGCCGTTCCGGCCCTGGCACAGGACCGTGCCACGCCGGCAAGCATCGTCGTTGGCCGCTCGATCCAGGAGGTCATCGACGATTTTCGTTCGCAGGGAATCGCGATTGCCTACAGCACCGCGTTGCTGTCACCCGACCTGCTGGTCCGGGAAGACCCGAAATCCACCGATCCGATCAATATCGTCAACGAGATTCTCGCACCGCACGGTTTGACCGTGACCGCTACCGATGATCTGTATGTCGTCACCCGCATGACGACGGCGGGGGCAGCGCAAAGCGGCGAAGCGGGTGACATCGCCGTCCCCGCGGCACAACCCGAAGCACCCATTCCCGAACTCAGTGTTTCCGCAAGTCGTTACGAAATTCTCCGCGACCTGATGGACTCCCCGACCTTTATCGACCAGCGCACGATACAACAGCTACCGATACTGGGCGAGGATCCGATACGAGCTGTTCAACGTTTGCCAGGCGCAGCGGCAAGCGGCGTTTCAGCGCAGGCACATCTGCGTGGTAGTGCTCGTGACGATACCGGGATGATTCTGAACGGGCAGCGACTGCTTGATCCGTTCCATGTGCGCGAATATCACAATCTGTTTTCGGCGATCGATTCGCGCGCGGTCAACGGCATCGAGGTGTTCACCGGCGGATTCCCCGCACAGTACGGCGACCAGATGGGTGGATTGGTGCTGATCGACACGGTGACGCCCGACAAGGAACGACACACGGAAATCGGCCTGAGCGTATACAACACATCGCTGCTCACGGCCGGCACAGGCGCCGATGGCGATGTCGAATGGCTGGTGTCGGCACGGCGTGGCAACCTCGACCTGGTCATGAACCCGGAGCTCGGCGAACCGACATACAACGACGTATTCGCCGAAATCGGCGTCAACTTCTCCGATAAAAGCAAAGTGTCCGTAAACGGGCTGGTCGCCCACGATTCGATCCTGCTGATTACGGAGTCCGACCCTGAGGAACGGGAACAGGCGAAAAGTGACGCACGCAATGCGCAGTTCTGGATCAACTGGCGCCAGGAATGGACTGATCGCCTGGTCAGCTACACGACCTTGTCCATCAGTGAACTGAAGAGCACCCGCAGCGGCTCGATCGAGGACGAGGAAGAGATCGTCGGTTCAGTCAATGACCGGCGCGATATCAGCGTCTATGGCGCATCCACCCACTGGACGTTCCAACCGAACGACGTCCATCGCATCAAGTTCGGTGGCGAGTTTCGGCGGGTCCAGGGAGATTTCGATTATTTCGGCGAAGTGGAGTATTTCGAGGACTTCGCCCGGTTTCCCGGTGTGCCGAACCCGATTCAGCGGTCCGTAGTCACGTCCGTCGACGGTGACGCCATCTCGCTTTACGCGGCGGACCGCTTGCGCTTCGGCCGCCGCACGGCGGCCGAAATCGGTATCCGCTGGGACAAGCAGTCCTACACTGACGTGCTCGAGGACGACCAGGTCAGCCCTCGCCTCAGCCTCGTCCATGGTATCGGCAAGGCGACCGACCTCCGCCTGAGCTGGGGACGCTACTACCAGTCGCAAAGCGTTAACCAGCTCCAGGTCGAAGACGGTATTTCCAGCTACTACCCGGCGCAGCGCGCGGACCAGGCTATCGTTGGCCTGACGCATCGATTCGGTAATGGCTATGCCGCGCGCGCCGAGATTTACCGCAAGTCGATGGAACGGGTTCGGCCGCGCTTCGAAAACATGCTCGACCCGCTCGCCGTCATGCCGGAACTCAAACCCGATCGGGTACGCATAGATCCCAGCAGTGCGGAAGCGCATGGCGTCGAGCTATCCCTGTCCTATGACGGCAGCGAGGCGCTCAGCTGGTGGACGTCGTATGTCTGGTCGAGAGTCGAGGACCGGATCGGCGGACGCGACGTACCGCGCAGCTGGGATCAACAGCATGCCCTGCAAAGTGGCATCATGTGGAACCACGGCCGCTGGGATATCGCGTTCGTCCTGAATGCACACAGTGGCTGGCCGCTCACCGAGGTTTTCATCGATCCGGATTCTGATCCGGAGGACCCGGAACTGATCTTCGGACCGCGTAATGCGCGTCGTTACGAATGGTTTGGCACGCTCGACTTTCGCGTGAGTTACAAGAAAGAATTCGCAAAGAGCGCGTTGACGCTGTTTCTCGAGATCTCCAACTCGACCAATCGCGTGAATGAGTGCTGCCTTGACTTCGAGACCGATGAAGATGAGAACGAAAACACCATTCTTCTGACCAAAACCGAGGATTGGTACCCGATCCTCCCGGCAGTCGGCATCCTCTGGGAATTCTGAGCCGCCGGCGCTCGCGACAAAGCAACCGTAGGAGCGGCGCCCCCGTCGCGACCACCAACATCGATCGCAGTCGCGGCGAGGGCGCCGCTCCTACATTAGGTGGTACCCGCGTACGAGCACCGCCCCGATGCGATCGCAGTCACGAATGGGTGTCGCGGCCCGTCGCCGCTCCTGGAAACAATTCGCCGCGGTCGCCGGGTGCGTTAAACTCGGCACCCC
>JAHHOT010000115.1 GCA_018677555.1 Gammaproteobacteria bacterium
GGGGCCCTGCTCCTGCGGATCTGCATGCCCGCGGCTTTGTGACTGCGCTTATAACGAACGGGCATAAGCCTCGATGCCTTTTCATCTAAACCAACGCATCGCCTTTTCGGTCTACCTGTAGACAGCTCCTACGACCGGAGCGCGGTCACAGCGCGGGCATTGCATGCATGGACACTGACCACTGGGCTTCTTACTATCGCAGCGGCGCGCTCGTCAGTTGTCCGACGAATCCCGAGCCGTACTACACGATGGAAGTGCGCGAAGCGTGGGTGCGGTTTTTCACCGGACTGATGGACGGCGACCGGATCCTCGATCTCGGCACCGGGAACGGCCCGGTTGCGTTGATCGCCAAGGAGACGGCGGCGGAAAACTCCTGTTACTTTGACATCGATGCGGTAGACCGCGCCGACATCGATCCCCATCGGTATGTGCCGCGCGGCGCGCATCTGCTCGAGGGTATTCGCTTTCACGGCGGGGTCGACGTTGAGGCGCTGCCGTTCCAGGCGCGCCAGTTCAATGCGGTCTGCGGACAATACATCCTCGAATACACGGCGATGGACGAAACGCTGTCCGAATGCGCGCGCGTAATGAAGCCGGGCGGTTCATGCCAGTTCATATTGCATCACGCAAATTCGATCATCGTCAGGAACGCACGGGAGTCGCTGCGCCAGGCCGAGTTGATCGAAGAAACCGGGACGATTCGCAAGTTTGTCGAATACTGTCAGCGCGGTACTGGCGAGACCGCCGATGCCGAACTGGCACGCAAGGCAGTCTACGCGACGGGAAAAATCCTGCAGGCGCGCGCGAAATCGTCGGCAAACCCGTTGTTGCTACGGTTTGTGATCGACAGCATCAGCAGTTTGCTGGCGCGGCGCAGTCAGCTTTCATACGACGAAATCAGTGCGCACACCGATGAATTGAGCAATGAGTTGCAGCGCTGGGTACAACGATTGAAAGACCTGAGTGCTGCCGCGCTGTCGGAAGACCAGATGAATGCGCTGGTCAACACAGCAGAAGCGAACGGTTTCTTTGCGATCGTGTCCGGAGAGCAGTACCAGGCAGGGACCAAGCTCGTCGGCTGGAGGCTGATCATGTTCCGGGGAAGCTGACGTGCGTCCGCAGCACGAATTGGCGCGCGCGTATCAACTGTCGCAAAAGGGAAAGCACGTGCAGGCAGAGCGCTTGTGCCGGCGGCTGCTCAGGCAATATCCCGGAGATGCGCCGGCCACACATCTGCTCGGCCTGATCAACAGCAACGCCGGTAATGTTCGTGATGCCGAGCGCTTCATGCGCAAAAGCCTGCAACTGGATTCCCGCGTCGCTGAATTTCATTCGAACCTTGCAAACCTGTTGCGGCGTATGGGCCGTTGCGAGGAGGCGGCGACCGCGTATCGAAACGCGCTGAAACTCGATCCGGCAAACAAGCCCGCGGCGATTGGCCGGATCAGGGCGCTGGCTGAGCTCGGCCGATTCGCGGATGCGGAGAAGGAAGCTCGCGCATTGACGAAGCGAATTCCGCTCGATCCCGAGGCGTGGTCGGCGCTGGCCATGACAGTGCGCGACCAGGGCAGACTGGACGAAGCCGAAGCGCTGTACCGTCGGGCAGTGAGGGTCGGGCCCGGCTACGCCGCCGCACATCACAACCTGGGCAGTGTGCTTTGTCGGCTCGACCGCGCCGAAGAGGCGCTGGAATGTCTCGATCGTGCGCGTGAAATGGGAGTACGCGGATACGAGCTCGAGTTCAATCTCGGCAGGACGTACCTGCAGCTCTATCGCTTCGACGATGCCGAGCGCGCATTTGCGGCAGCGGTGGCTGACAATCCACGCGCATCCGACGCGCAAATCAATCTTGCGCGCGTTCGATTCATGCGGGGCGACGCAGATTTCGCGCGTGATATCCGCGCTGCCGCCTGCGACGATGACCGTGAACTACGGGCGCTTTACGGCATCATGCTTCGCAGGGCCGGAGATCTTGCGGGAGCGGAAAACCATTTCCGCGACATGCTGGCACGTGAGGATTCGCCGGAGGTGCGTTCGGCGCTGGCTGAGGTGTTGCACGAACAGGGTTTACCGGAAGAGGCGAGGGTCGTCGTTCTGCCGGCGGTGGAGGCCAGGCCCGATGATTCGGTCATCGTCGAGAACGTAGCTGCCATCCTGCTCGCCTGCGGGCGGGCGACGGAAGCCATGCCGTATATACAGATCCAGCGTGCGCGATTCCCGCACGGCCAGGGCTGGATTGCCTACGAAGCGACCGCGGCGCGTATTCTGGGTATGGACCTCTACGAAGAGCTCTATGACTACGATTGGCTCGCCCGTACCTACGACATTGAAGCGCCGCAAGGATGGAGTTCCGTTGACGAGCTCAATTCCGCCGTTCTCGACGCATTGAACGAACGCCACCGCCTGAAGGTTCATCCGCTGGACCAGAGCCTGAGAAACGGGAGCCAGACGGCACGCAGCATGTTGACGGATCCGCACCCGGCGATTCGCGCCATCGTCGCGGCCTTCGAAGAGCCGCTGCAAAGTTATCGTCGAACGATCGGCACCACGCGAAACCACATCGTGTCCAGGCGCAATACCGGTCGCGCGCGCATTACCGGCGCCTGGTCAGTGCAACTTCGGCGCGACGGTTTCCACGTCAACCACTTCCATCCGGAAGGCTGGATCAGTTCCGCCTATTACGTCTCTGCGCCCGAAGAAGTACGCGACGAGGAGCGCAAGCCCGGCTGGTTGAAGTTCGGTGAACCGTGTTTTCCCGCGCCTGGCGCTACGCCGGAAAGATTCGTGCAACCGAGGCCAGGGCGCCTTGCCTTGTTCCCGTCGTACATGTGGCACGGGACCAATCCGATCAAGGGCGATGAGCCGAGAACGACAATCGCGTTCGATGCACTGCCCACGCTGAAATGAAATCCGTCGGCTACGATCAGCCGACTCCGGCGCTATCGCAACAGATCAGGTGGACGGGCGGCATCGCCGCGGCTGTAGTCGCAAACGCCGTCCGGAAAAACGCGCATTAGCTCATCGCGGTACGGGAGCACATTGACCGGCGCGTACAAACCGCGATCGATAGCCGCGTCGATCGACTGCAGGTGGCATTTGAAGATGTCGCCAATGTAATCGTCGCCTGCCTCGATACGCGGATGGCTATAAATAGGGTAGGTCTCCATACACTCGCCGTTTTCCCGTCTGTTCCATGCGCCATCCCAGACGTCGTCGCCGCTTGCGATAATGCCGCCGGCGTCGCTGTAGCATCGATCCTGAGCGTCGGCCGGCTTCGACGAGACGGGCCCGAGATCCGGATTTGCCTGAAGATTGACGATCCAGCGGTCAAGCAGGTCAATGGCGTCTGCGAATGGCAGGTTGGGTTTTCGCGTAAACCAGATGAGCTGCGTATCCGCCTGCCCCTGGTGGCGAATCATCCTGAGACGAGCGGAAAACGATTGCAGGCTATGGTGCATGTCGAGCTCTGGCTCGAGGTAATTGCGGAAATCGATAATCGGCATCTCGAGCTGACCGATGAATACCTGTCCGGAACGATAGGCTGCCTGCATCGCTGCGAGGTCGCCCACGCTGCGCCGGGCGGGAAGGTCCGGCGACTCTTTCTTGTACATGTTGTGATCGCTCCAGACGGAGAATTCGTCGAGGCCGGATCTTGCGGCGCTGTAAATCCAGTAGCGCTCTGGCTCCATTTCCGCCGCCGGCTTCCAGCCGCCGATCGCGTCATTGAGCTTGAGAAATTCTTCGGGCGATACCTGGCGGCGTTTCAGCGCGCGCAAACCGTACTGCACGCCGACGTTGTCAAACGTACGACGAGCGTGACCGCTGGTATCCGTTCCGTAGACCCGCTTAAGATTGTCCCAGTAGGTCCACGACACGCGTGCGAACACGTCGGGCGCAAACAGCGACGCAAAGTAGCTGTACCTGGGATTGGCAATTTGCGGCGTCAGGTTGCGCCAGCTGCGCGTGCACTCGGTCTGGCCCCCGGACCACACCGGCCAATCGAATTGACTCAGCGACTGAATGGCGCGGAGACGGAGAATATCGTTGCTCATGTCGTCGCGGGCGTTGAATCCCTGGACCCAGCGACGCTGCGACCATTTTTGCCACTTCGGGTTTTCGGCGTCGGTGACGTCGAAGTAGTGCTCGAGCAGTTCGCAATCCATGACTTTCGTGGTTTGCGTCACCATGTCCGGATACGACTGCATTGCAATGCCGCCATCGAGCAGGCCCGGGCGGTTTTGCCCGATCAGGTATTGCTGGATTGCTCCGCCGGAGCCGCCCATGCCGATCGTGTACGTCGGTTCGCCGTACCTGGCGGCGAAATGGCGCTTCATGCGCGCGAACGTATCCTCTGCGAGCTCGATGTCGTACTGCGTCGATGTCTGGTTCGCCGTTGCGTGCGCAACCGCAAATCCTTTCTGTAATTCCGCCCAGCGCCGATCCGGGATGTAGTCGAGGGAGATCCGGCCCTGCCGCCGGCCGATGCCGACACCGCCGCGGAACAGGTAGATGAGCTTGCCGTTCCAGAATTCGAGATCCGGTTGCCCGGGCGTGTCCTCCGGCCCCCGGAGCAGCGCGATCATATAGATGTAGCGATTGATCGTGCCGCTCTCGATTCGGACGATAAACGGCACTTCCTGTCCGTCGATCGTCAGGTGATCGACATCGTCCGTCATGGAGCTGTACGGCAGAAATTCGCCACTGGTCTTGCTGCGATACAGGTAGTGGACGCGGCTCCGCAAGCCGCAGTCCTTGCTGTAGCCGATAATCTCGGTGGTCCTGGCGCCTGCCGCGTCTACGGCGTAAACGGGCGTGCCGGCACCTGCGTCGTTATCGGGTAATGGCTGGCCGAGTCCGGCGGCCTCGGTTCGGCAGGCGAACGGATAGTCCAGGCTGTCGGCGTAGGTCGGCAATACGGGCCCGGTGCCGCCGATCGGGATCGGGTATGCATAATCATCCGCGTGTCGATCGCGCAGCGCAGGATGCGCGCCGGAATAGGGTTCTGCCGGCGCCATCGGCTCGTAGTCCGGGGGCAGCGCCACAACCTGCGGGTCGTCGGCGTACCGGTCGACCATCAATCGCTGCGCTGCCTGGTAAACATATACGCCTGGCACCAGGATCAGCGCGAGGACGGATACGACAATAAGTCTGCGCGGTACCGTCTTCATGGATCAACTATACCGTAGACGATTGAGCGGTAAAAAAACGGCGCACCGAAGTGCGCCGCTCCGTCTTGCTTGTCGAGTTCTTTCAGAACTCAGCCGTCAGGTTTACGAACCAGTAACGTCCGAGGACATCGTAGTTCTGCGGGAAAGTGTTGCCACTCACATACACAGATACCGAGATGTCCTGCCCCAGGATAGGCGGCTCTTCGTCCGTCAGGTTCTGCACACCGACGCGGAAGGTCAGGTTCGTCAGATCCGTATCCCACACGTAGGTGCCGGCCAGGTCGATGTAGTTGTAGGAATCGATCTTTTCATCGGTTGCCTCGAACTGTCCGAACGAGAAGTTCGGGTTATCGACCGTCGCATCGTTGTCAACCTCCGCAGTGTGACGCCAGGTCAGCGCGACGTTCAATGGAAGCTGCGAAGCATTCCACGAAACCCGGGCCTTGTGGCGCCAGTCCGGTGTCGGCCGGCCGCAAACGTTGCCGAACAGGCCGGCGCAGTCATAGGTCGGGAAGCCGGGAAGCGGCTCCGTCACCAGTTCGTTCACCCAGCTACCGACGAAGTTGATGTCGATACCGCCGCCTGCTCCCGGCAGGTCGAAACCGTAGTTGATCTCGGTGTCGACGCCGGAGGCCTGCAGCGTGCCCAGGTTCTGGTTGGTGTTGACGATGAAGCCCTGTTGCCCGAGCCACAGCGACCCGGAACCCGGCGCGCGGTTGACCAGGTTGCAGAACAGCGGATCGCCGCCGGTCAGGCAGGTGTTGACCGCGAGGTCGGCACCGACACCGCCGATGACGTCCTCGACATCGATGTCATACCAGTCAACCGTCATGTTCAGGCCATCCAGGAACGACGGCGAATACACGAAACCGACGGAAAAGGTGTCAGCCGACTCCGGCTCGAGGTTCGGGTTGCCGCCGGTCAGGCCGTTATACTGCGAGGCCGGATTGGTCGCGATGTTGCCGTATTGTGCCGCGGAAACGCCCGTGTTCATGCAGTTTGCCAGCGTTGCGTTCGCATTGCTGTCCGAAGGCAGCTCCGATCCTGGATTGTCGACCGCGCAGGGGTCCGTGCTGCCGTCAAGCTGCACGACCTGCGGCCGGAACAGTTCCTGGATATTCGGTGCACGAACCGCACGCTGGAAGCTGGTCCGGAAGCGAAGGCTCTCGATCGGTTCCCAGTCAGCGCCGACTTTCCAGGTGTTGGTGTCGAAGCCGAGGTCGTAGTCCGAATAACGATATCCTGCTTCAACAGTGGCGGACTCGAAACCGGTCCGGCCCTGCACCAGCGGCAGACGCGCCTCGGTGAACACTTCGCGAACGTCGAACTCGCCGATCGTGTCGAGCGTGGCGCCACCCTGGCCGACGAGGCCGCCGGTAGCGAACAGGATGTCATTGTAGAACTCGGATTTTTCACGCCGGTATTCCGCGCCGAATGCAACGCCCAGGCCATCGTCAGCCGCGGGCAACTTGACGCCGGCGTCGGTCAGGTCACCCGTGACGGCACCGCTGACCACCCATTGCGTAGTGCGGCCGTTCTGGAACGCAGGTACCGATACGTAGTTGACCGCCGCCTGTGACACGGCGTCCGGGCCATGGAAGATATCCATGGGTACGCACAACGGGTCGTCGTTGGTCGGATCCGCATCTGCGTTGACTCGACACACGACGTTGCCGAGGCTGTCCGTGACCGCGTTGAGTGCGTTGCCGATGCGCGTCAACGACACGTCGTTGCGGTAGGTCGATTCGTAGTTGGTCGTACCGTACATGAAGTAACCGTCGTAGCTCCAGTTGTCGGTGAGATCGCCGCGCATGCCGGCAAGGGCACGGTAGGACGTGTGCACCAGGTTGTTGGAACGTCCGCCGCCCTCGGTCAGCCGCCGGCCGATACTGATCAACGCGTCATCGGTGCCGCCCCGGCCTTGCTGCGTGCAGATGTAGTCGAACTGGTCGGCCTCCAGGAACGGGTTGTCGCAATTGACGCTGTAGGCGCCGTTCTGCGACGGTGGCCCGGAACCCCGGAAGGCCGCGCTCGGCGCGATCTGCGCATCGGTTCGGTCATCCATGAACTGGAATTCGCCGTAAGCGGTTGCTTTCTCGTTCAGGTCGTAGTGTGCGAAAACGCCTGCGGTCCAGCGAATGTCAGGACGCTGATAGTGGTTGAAAGGTGCGTAGTTGAACAGGTGATCGTTGGTGAACGGGATCAGCTCGCCGTTCGGGCCACGCGGCGTCATCGGCGTTACCGGCAGCTCCGCGCCGGGTGCCTGGCCGACACCGATCTGCTCGACTTGCTGGAAGCGCGCCGGCGACGCCGAGCTCGAACCGAAACAGAAGTCGAAAACGTCACCGGAGGCGATAGCGCAGGCACTGTAGTCGCGTTCCGACTGCAGCAGCTCCTCGATGTCGCGATAACCGATGTACATCGTCGCGTTGCCGCGACCGTTTTCCGCGTTCATGCCCAGGGTCAGGGTTACGTCGGTTGTGTTGCCGTCGTTTACCGTCGAGCTCGGTAATGCGAATCCGGAATCTGAAACAGCCTGCTGAATCTGGCGATTGTCGTTCTTGTGCTGGTAACCGCTTTGCTGAATATCGATTCGGAAACCTTCGAAGCTGTCCTGCATGATGAAGTTGACAACGCCCGCAACCGCGTCGGCGCCGTATACCGCCGACGCACCGCCGGTCAGAACTTCTACACGCTCGATCAGCGAGCCGGGTATCTGGTTGAGGTCGGGTGCGGCATTACCGTTCTGTGTCGGGTCGCCCGGCATGAGGCGGCGGCCGTTGACGAGAACGAGTGTGCGTTGACTGCCCAGCCCGCGGAGGTCGACGTTGGCCGAACCTGTTGCACCGTTAGCAACGAGGCCGCCAAAGTCGGCAATGGCTTGTGGCAGATTACCGATCAGATCTTCTACGCGCGTGACGCCAGTGAGTTTGAAATCCTCCTGTGTAACCGACTTCACCGGGCTGATCGCGGTCAGGTCACGACTTTTGATTCGTGTACCCGTTACCGTGATCTCCTCGATGCCTTCGCTTGCGTCATCCTGCGCGTAGGCTTGCGGCGACATTGCAATGGCTGCCGCCGTGCCCGTCATGAGCGCAATCTTGATTGCGCGTCTGACTGCGTTATTGCTTTCCATCTCTCCTCCTTCCCTTAATTGGGTCAGGCTTAAGTCAGATCCCCGAATCGACTTACCAGGGAACTTCCGGAGCTCGGATAAATCAGAGTTCAGTACCCGTGCACTCGCACAGGCCTCCCCGCCGAGCATGTGGTAGCAAGCCTACATAGCGAGGTTATATACCCAAATACTGTTGCGTTATTTCAACGATCAAGGGATATTCGTTGAGGGAATAAGGCTTAAACAGTAGCTTTCACACGACAAATCTTTCGTTCTTATGCCGAATCGATCTTTTATTTCTTAAATTGTTGCAAATAAGTGACACTATTCAGGCGAGAAAAGCTGTGATTTGCGCGCCACAGCGGCGGTTGTTGCGGGCGCGTCACCGAATTTCGCAAGCGGCCGCGCGCGCGATTCCTGCCGGCTGATTCCGCTTGTCGGGAGAACAACCGTTGCTACGGAATGGCCACTGATGGACCGGCCGGAAAGCAGGCGATGAACGGTTCGATCGGGACGTTAATGCGGTGATCAGGGGCAGACGGATTCGTCCACGGCGGTAACACCTAATTGTTCGCTGCCGCACTGATCGTCATACACGGAACAATAGCGAATGACGACACTGATGCGATTGGCCTGGTCGCGGAAGTCTGCGGAGCGTTCGGCGCCTTCACGAAGCTCGCCCTGCAGTAGCTGATAGCGGTTGCCGGGGATCAGGTACTGACCGCGCCGGTAGCTCGCGTCCCAGATATCGAAATTGCGGCCGCGAAAAAGATCATAAGCGCCTGACCACGGGTACTGCACGTCGTCGCCATTATCGTAAATTTTCTCGCCGTCAATATAGAAACACAGGTTTTTCACGACGGCCGGGCCGAGCCCGGCGGACACGAAGCCGAAGGCAAATGTTTGTTCGAGCATGTCGAAGTCGCGCACGGCGTCGAGTTTGGGTACGACGGAGAGACGGTTATGCCGGCGGTTCTCCAGTCCTTCCCAGATCGCGAGGGCGACGGCCGCAACCGCGATTATCGCGGCGCCCGATCGTCTGAGCCACTCGACAGTGTGGCCCAGTCGGCCACGCTTTTTCTCGTCCGCCACGGGTTGCTCGCAGTTTCAGCCCACCCCCAAGTTGAACAGCACAACGTCGGCTAATCAAGTCGCACAAGGCTTGCCGGTCAACGCAAAACCCAGTGCTGAACCCCCTGTTCAGCCAGAAATTCCTCGGCATCGGCGCCTTTCAACATCGCCAGCGTCGTCAGCATGCCGGCCTGGGTACAGCTGTCTGCAGCAACTGTAACGGAGCGGGGCACCGACGGGACGGGCCAGCCCGTTCGCGGGTCGAGAATATGTCCGTAGCGCACACCATCTTTGAGGAGGTATCGATTCTCATCGCCGCTCGTGGCAAGCGCGCCGCGCTGCAGCCGGATCAATCGACCGGCCTGCCGGGCATCAATGCCCGGCGTTTCGATGCCGATCCGCCAGCCACCATTTTCCGAGGGAGGGCGCGTAACCACCAGGTCACCGCCGAAATTCACCAGGCTGCTTGCCGGGGAAATGTCGGCGGCAATCGTGGCTGCCCGGTCCACCGCATATTCCTTTCCGATACCGCCGAAGTCGATTTGCATTCCTGCGCGCAGCAGCAACCTGGGGCGGTGCCAGCACACTTTGTCCCAGCCAATACGATCAACAAGCGCTTTTACTTGCCGCCGTGACGGGACGTTGTCGCTGCCGTCGAACGTCCATGCTTCTCGCAAAACACCTGACGTGATATCGAACCGACCCTCGCTCAACTCGTGAAGTGTCTGCGCAAAATCGAGCAGGTTGGCGGTCTCGTCGTCGACCGTCAGGGCGACGCCATGGCTACGGTTGATTCGATCGACGATGTTGCCACGCAGGTACCGGCTAAATTTGTCTTCAATGCGCCACGCTTCGTACGACACCGAGTGCAGAAGTTTTTGCGCCAGCGATTCGTCGCTCTCCTCGGTGAGCAGCTCGCAGGGGCTGCCCATTGCCGTGAACGAAGCCAGCCAGTAATGACTTTTTCGCTGGAGCTTTACCGCGCGCTCCGGCTTCATATGCCGTGGCGACTACAGACCGAAGGAATAGCTGAACTGAAAAATGATCGCGTCGAGGTCCGGGTAGAGGTCCTGGTCGGCCTGGCGCCCGACAATCTGCTCCGCCGGAGCGTCTCCGTCCTGCATGTAGTACTCCAGCCTGACACTCAGATCGTGGCCCGAGCGCGATTGCCAGCCGTACTTGATGCCCGCGGTAATCGCATCGAATTCGCCCAGCCGATAATCAGCCGACGCGTATTGCGGCAGCGGCTCACCGTTGACCAGGCTGACACGATAGAAGTCGGCATGGGTCTGCGTGTAATAACGCAGGTGAGGCTCGAGGTAGCTCCGATCACTCAACGGAAACCGCAGGCGAGCGTCCAGCGTGTGCGAGTCGATTTCCCAGTCGTCCGTCATGTAGCGATAGGAGACGTCCAGCACTTTGCCTGACAGGTAGTACTTCAGTTTCCCGTACAGGCTGTGCTTGGTGCGATCGTCCGGTCGACCTTCAAACAAATAGATGTGCGATGGTCCCTCGATGCCCGACGGTGGCGTAGGGGGAATCGGGTCGCCGGTAACCGGATCGACAACGCTCAGAATCTTGTACGGGTCGTTGAGGTAACCTGACGAATTGCTGTAAGAGTAGTTGAGCTGGCCAACCAGATTTCTGCTGAACACCTGGGTTACGCCAAGTACCACGTCGAATATGTCCTTGCTATCGTCCGGTCCGCGGTTAGACAAGTCGCCCACGTCGAGCATGGGCGAAAGCGGATCGGGCGTGCCGCCGACGGGGCTCCAGTCGTCGCGCGCGGCCGACAGGCCAAGCGATGCCGTGGTATTTCTTTTGTTGAAATCGCGCGACAGCGTCAGGTTTACGCCTGCGTGAGTGTAGTCGTATTCATCGGAAAAGCTTATGCCAGCGTTCAAGGTGTTCAATCGGGCGAAAGGCTGTTCCCAGCTCGCCGTGAACGCGACGCGGGTATCCAGAAAACTGGGATCCAGAGGTATCTCGTTCGGCGGCATGCTGTAGGTCTTCTTGCCGGAGGGGCTCGTGACCGTCTGAGGCCCATCGAGCGGCGTCGCACCAAGTGGTGTCGACCCGGTCAGCGTATCCACGGCGAGACCCAGGCTCAGCACCTTGTCATCGAGAAAGTTTCGGCGTGCGAGCACATTCAGGCTGATGTCCTGCACCCGGCCCTTGTCTTCTCCGTAGTAAAGCAGTGCCGAGTCGAATTCCCAGGCATGCTCTTCCTGAGCCTGGACGGCGCCGTGCGGTCCGGTACCGAGTAGGGCGCAGGTCGCAGTGGCGAGCGCTGCCGATACGCAGCAATTGTCCGATTTCTTCATGATCAGTTACAACCGCATCCGCCGCCGCCAAAGCCGCGCCCGCCGCTCGACGCTTCCTTGCTGAAGTAAATGTGATCGTCGATGCCGGCCTCCAGCGGATCCGTAACCAGTTGCATCTCTTCTTTGGCGAGCACGTCGCGCTCCCAGGGCTCGACACCCATTCCGCCGCAGCCGCTGGCGCCTACGGCGGCTAGCGCCAAAGTTGCGAAAATTTTCTTATTCATCTCTGTTCACCTTCGGGTCTTTTGAGCAGATCTGCGAGGAGGGCCTCGTACTCGTCCTGCTTTTTTACCTTGAAACCGTTGTGCCTGGTCGCTATCTCTCCGTCGCGGTCGAAAATAACCGAACTGGGCATCGCAATGATGTTGTACGACCGGGCGAGGTCGCCTTGGGGGTCCCTCACGATCTGGAAATCCGCCGGCACCTCGCGAAGAAATTCATCGGCAGCGGTCGCGTCGGCGTCGAGGTTTACGCCAATGATCACCAGCCCGTCTTCGCCGTACTTTCTCTGCATCTCGTTCATCCATGGGAACGAACGACGGCAGGGGACGCACCACGACGCCCAGAAGTCGACAACAACGACTTTTCCCGGGTGTGCCGGCAGTGTGAGGCCGTTGTCGGCGCTGGCGGGCAGCAGATACATGACCATGCAAAGCGCAGCGATGGTTGTCCGCTTGCACATTTGCAAGCTGAATTTTGCAATTTCCATGGAGGGTAACGGGCCTTCTTTCGCAGCGCGTTATTGTCTATCAGTTTGATGCACTGGCAAAGAAAACTGGTCGCCAAAAATGAAAATGGTTAGCGGAAATAAAAATGAGAGTCGTTGCGATTTGCAACGAACGAAACCGGCGGGGATTGTCAGCGTCTAGGGTGTGTCGCGCTGCACGACAAGATCGATTGCGTGGTAGGCCGACAGGATCGCGCCTTCCTGCCAGCCCTGCAGGATGCTCAGGTGCTCACCGGCGAAAAAGATATTGTCGTCGGCGGTGAGCAATATTCCCGGATCCGACGTTCCCCAGGCGCCAAGCTGGAACGGGACCTTGGGCCAGGCGACGCCGATGCCGCGTGACACCTCTGCCGCATATTCGGCATGCACGTTGCTGCCCTGCGTGGTGCTGCTGGTGATGCGGCCCTGCGGCGTCTGATTTGCAAAGTTGTCGCCAGCCACGCCGCCGAACATGTAGGCGCCGACGATTATCCCGTTGGTCTGCCCGAATCCGTTATTCGGATACCAAAGCTGCGTAATGTCCTGGTCTGTCCAGGAAATGCCGCCGTAAATGTTGTGGTCTGCTTCCCAGAAACGGCGGGACTGAAACGCGATCTTGCCCGCGGAGGTGTAGGCGAAGCCCGTGATCGCCGCCTGGTGGTTGACGGAAAAATCGTTGGGAATGTCGCGCAGAACCGTTGCCGGGATCGTACACAGGCAATAGTCGGCATCGACGGTAAACGACGCGCCGAACTCGTCCTGGTAGATAACCCGGGCGCCGTCGGTGACCTTGCGGATCTCCGTAACCTGCGCCTGGTAGACGATATTCGCGGCGACACGAGACTCGAACGCAAGAGCTATCTGGTCCATGCCGCCGACCGGCTGCAGCATCGTGGGCTGTTGCTCCAGGCCGTGCGCGAAGTCCTGCCGCAGCTGCAGAAACGTGTCTGCGAGCAGGTCACTGAGCTGCAGCGGGTTCAGTAACTCACCCCGCTGGCGGCCGCCGGCGTCTTCCTGGCCGGGAAAACCGGCGCGCGAGGAGCCGACATAGTTTCGCGCGGCATCGAGGTCGCCATACTGCTGCAGCATTGCCAGGATATTGGTCTTGTCGGTTGCCGTGAGTTCCTGGTCCAGTGCGCCCTGGTTCACCGCGAGAGCCAGCAACTCGGCAATATAACCGCGAGTGTCTGCATGCAGGCGGCGTGCGATCGTTGCCTGGCCGTTAAATGCGTTGCTCGAGTGTATGAGTGCGGCGTGATTGTCGTTGACGAACGTTTCAAGCGCGACGCCGAACTCGCGGCAATAACCGAGCAGGAACTCGTGATGGTGCGAAATCCGCGCGGGGCCGGGATTGAAATAGAGATCGGGGTCGGCATCGAAGGTACACGCCTGGGTCGAATCCGTCTCGACAACGGTGTCGCCGCCGCGAATCGTGCGGTTGCGACCGCCGGCTCGCGCGGTCGCCTCGAGAATCGTGCAGGAATAGCCGAGCTTGGCCATCTCCCAGGCGGCGGTCATGCCGGCAATGCCTGCGCCGAGAATGACGACGGATTTGCCGACACCCACGTTGGCATCCCAGTCGCCAGGACGCGGGGACTGCATCCCGGGTGGAGCCGGAGCTGGCGCCGGCGGCGCGACCGGTGTCCCGCTGCTGCCTGCCGACGACGAACCGCAAGCTGCTGCGACCGTGCCGATGCCCATGGCGGCCATGGTGCGCAGCATGGCCGCCCCGCCGACGGCGCGGCCCACGGATGTCAGGAATTCGCGGCGTGCGATGCCCGACTTGTCTGAGCTCATTGAGTTACCCCGGAAACGGCTGGCCGTCAACGCGACAGGCTACACATTATATAAGTGTGCTTCCCATGTTTGACTGCGCTCGCTCGCCACAGTTCGACGAATTTGTCGTTTCGGTCAACAAGACCTCAAATGACGATTTCCGGCGGCGTTGGCCGCATATTGTATTGCGACGACATGACCCGCCCGTAGGCGCCGGCGTTGGCAATGATCATGACATCGTCTTCCCGTGACGGCGGTAGCAGGCGATCGCTGCCGAGCTTGTCGCCACTCTCGCAGATAGGGCCGACAACGGTGGTGAGTTCAGTTGCAACTTCATGTACGCGGCTCAGATTGGCGATTTCATGGTAAGCCCCGTACAGCGCAGGGCGGATGAGGCTGTTCATTCCCGTGCCCACACCGACGTAGCGGCGATCGCCTTTACCCTTGACCTGGGTCACGCGACTCAGCAGCACGCCTGCCTGCGCGACGAGGAATCGACCGGGCTCGAGCCACAGCCGGTACGCGGGGTAGGCCGACTTGATGCCTGCGAGCGTTTCGTCGAGAGCCGCGAGATCGAATCCGGCATCGCGCGAACGATCCGGTACGCCGAGACCGCCGCCGAGATCGAGGACCTCCACCGCCGGAAAATGCTGCGCAACCTGTGCGAGTTCCGCTGCGACTGCGCGCCAGTTTTCCGGGTCGAGGATGCCGCTGCCGCTGTGGGCGTGAATACCTGTGACCTCCGCCCCCGCGCGCTTGATTAGACGTACCAGCTCGTCGGTTTCGAAACGGGGCACACCGAACTTGGACATCTCGCCGGCAGTGCGCACGTGCTGGTGATGCCCGCGACCCTGCCCCGGGTCGATCCTGATGAACAGATTCACACCGCCGAACAACTCGGGCCACTCCTGCAGCGGATGAAGATTGTCCAGCGTCAGCTGCAGGCCGGATGACAACGCCCATTCGTATTCCTCACGCGGCGCAAAATTCGGCGTAAAGAGAATGCGATCGGCGCCGAGACCCGGGACTGACGACATGAGGTGCTCGACTTCACCGGGTGAAACGCATTCGAAATCGACGCCGCTCTTCGCCAGTATTCTCAGCAGCTCGGGATTGAAGTTAGCTTTCATTGCGTAAAGCACACGATCCAGGTTCTTCAGGTCGCGCAGGCCGCTAACCGCCATTCGCACGCTGTCGGCATCGTAGACGAAGGCGTTGCGATTGCTTTCAGCGATGTCGAGCAGCTGGTCGCGCTTGCTCAGCCACCAGGCGTCAGCATGGCGCACCGAAGCCAGGTCGGGTTCCTGAAGCTGTTCCCAGGTGCTGCCGAACGTCGTGCTGTCGCCCGATTTGTGGATGATCGATGCATGGAGTCTGCCGATCAGCCGTTGTACCTGGTCGTTGTCGATCACGAAACTGAAATTGAGGTCGTTCGCGGCTTGCGATACCAGGTGAATTTTCTCCTCGGCGAAAACCTCGAGCGCCGGCGCAAGCCGCGGCAGAATCGTACGAATCTTGCGACCTACGAGACTGACCATTGCGCAGTCGTCGACGACCCTGACCCGGCAAAGCGATTCGAGATCACGGATCAATGCCTGCATGACGTCATCGCCCGGCGTTTCCTCTGCGGTATCGATCGAGACAGTGACATTGGTCTCCGAAGTCGACACGAGATCGACGGATACCGCATGTTTTCTGAAAAACGAGAATACGTCGGCGAGAAAGCCGATTTCATGCCACATTCTGGAGCCTTCCATCGATATCAGGGTTACGCCGCCCTGAGCCGATATCCCTTTAACGTGCGGATTGACGTCTGTTGTCGTGGACGAAACCATCGTGCCGGCAACCTCCGGCGCTCGCGTGCTGCGCACAAACAGCGGTATTCCGTGTTGCTTCAATGGCGAAAGACAGCGCGGATGCAGCACTTTGCTGCCGGTCGATGCGAGTTCCTGCGCCTCGTCGTAGTGCAGCTCTACCAGTAACCGTGCCGATGGCACCAGGCGTGGATCCGCGCTGAACATCCCGGGAACATCGGTCCAGATCTCGACCCGCCGTGCCGGCAGTTGCGCGGCGAAATGGGCGGCTGACGTGTCCGATCCCTCGCGGCCCAGCAAAACGACCTCGCTGCGCGTATTCGAGCCGATGAATCCCTGGGTCAGCATGACCTTGCCGTCAGCCGCTATGGATTCAGCAATCCGGCGCAACGCGGTATCGGGCTCGCTCGGGCAGATTGCTGACATGTAATTCTGCCGTTCCGAGCGGCTCGCCAGGTATTCGCAGGTCACGAGTTCTCGCGCATCGCACCAGCCAGTCGAAATGCCAACGCGTTCGAGGTACGCGGCGCCGAGGCTGGTTGCCATGAGTTCGCCGCAGGCGACGACGCGTGCATGTAATCGCGGACTTGCCTCGCGGGTCAGCTGCATCCCGGCAACGAGCTGGTCCAGCTCGGAGAACCAGGGCTCGAGTAGATCCTCGGCGTCGACACCCAGTTCACGGCCAAGTGCGACGTGCGTGGACTTGATGTCCTGCAAACACCCGGCCGGATCGCCGCTGACGCATTCGATGAGCAAGCTCTCCAGCGCATTCGAGACACCAGCGATCGCCGAGTGCACGACCAGCGGTTTGAGACCGTCGTCGATCCTGTTTCGGATCAGGCCGGCAATCGTTGCCCAGTTGTCCCCGGTCGCAACGCTGCTGCCACCAAATTTCATCACCACCCAGTTTGATGACGCGATCGACGGATCGAGACCCGTCGTGCCGGGTTCCGGAAACGCTGCTTCCTGTCTCGTTGCCTGCATGGTTTGTTCCTTTCATCGAGTACAAAAAAACCCGCTCAGTGGCTGGCGGGTTTCGTGTCAATCGGTATCGTCTTTTCTGGTCAGATACGACGGCCATGAGCGCCCGCGCGAATTCGGTGCATCTTTCGTTTGCCGAATTTCTTCTCGCCCGTAGCGATGCGCGACCCGCTCATATCCATGCGCCGAGTAAAGCGGACCTGCGGGGCTGCGTCAAGGCTCGCGGCTGCCGCTGAACCACTGGGCGATCGACATACCCCGGCAGCCGGAACCATTTGCAGTTCCGCCGAATTTCCTGTTGGCTAACCTTTTCCGGCGACCCGGCATCCAATAGACAATGCTCGAAGCCGTTCTCAAGAGTCCGGGGGTGCCCACCCAGGCGGAGTTTCACGAAGTGATCGCGACACGCGCTGATCGGTGGTACTCGGCATGCCTGCGGATTACGCGCGACGAGGGTCTGGCTGAGGACGCGGTTCAGGACGCCTTGCTCAACGCCTGGAACAAGCGGCATCAGTTTGATCGCGGGGCGCGCCTGGATACCTGGATCCACAGGATTGCGATCAACGCCGCGCTGCAGATCTTGCGCAGAAAAAAACCGCAGTCCTGGGAACCTCTGGAGCACGAAATAGCCGACGACGCGGCGCGCCCGGAGGACGCACATTCTGCGGAGGAGCTTGGTGAGCAGTTGGCAGATGCGCTATGTCAGCTCAGTGACATCGAGCGGGTGTGCTTTGTTCTGAAACATCTCGAGCAATGGCGCCTCAAGGAAATCGCCGAGGAGCTCGGAACCAATGTCGGTACCATCAAGCAGGCGTTGTTCCGGGCGCTGAAAAAGCTGCGGGTCAGCATGGCCAGCTTGCGGAGTGAACAATGATTAGCGACGAAAAACTGGTTCTCTATTTCTACAAAGACGGCCTGACGCCCGACGAGCTGAAGGAAGTCGAAGCTGCGTTGCGGTCGGATCCGGCAGCCGCCGAGAGGTATACCGCTATTTGCAGCGAGCTGCAGGGCCTGGCTCTGCCCGAAGATCACAGAGCGCCGGATCAAGCGGTGCAGCGCTGGCATGACAGCGTCGATCGGGCCGCCAAGCTCGAGACATCACGGGTGCCTGAACCTCGCGGCTCGTTCGATTTGCTGTCTTTTGCGTGGGGTGGCGCGCTGGCTGCCGCGATCGCACTGGTTATCGGGCTTTACCTGTTCGACCGTCCCGATGGCGATGAATTCGGTAACAATCCGGTTGCCCACGTCGATGCAGCAAATGCAGCCGCCACGCCGGTAGCCTTTACGCGCGGGCTCACGGTGCACCTGCGCGACAGCGAAACGGAGTTGTCCCGGTTGCCGCCGGAATCGGTCGCCGACAGGATGATGCTGATGCTGCAAATCGTTGAGCAAAACCGTGTATTCGAGCGTGCAGCAGACGCGAACAATGCACCGGACGTTGCGCGGCTGTTGCGCGCCTTCGAGCCCATACTCCTGCGTCTCGCCACCGACGAGATCGCGCCGGAAGACGTACAGGCACTCAGGGCCCAACTCGCGTTCGAGCTGAAGGTGATGCTAACCAAACTCGAACGCCAGCCATCTGAGGAAGACAGAATCATTTGAACGGGATCAAGCAATGCAAAACACAATGAAACTGGCGATCGTCCTGATGTTCGGCCTGGTCAACGCGGTCGCCGCGCAGCCGGCCGACTCCGAGGCTGAGGCGCTGGAGATCGCAGCAATCGAAGCACTGATGGTTGCGCCGCAGAGCAAGGCGCTGCCGATCGTCGCGAGGGTTCTTGCAGGCGACAAGAGCGACGATGTCAAATCGCGTGCGCTCTTCGTTCTGAGCCAGATCGACTTGCCGGAAGCCCAGTCAATCCTGCTGGACACGGCGCGCAGCGGCAGCCCGCAGCTGCGTCTCGAGGCGATTCGTATGATCGGGATTTCCGGTGATTCCGAGGCGCTTGCCAAGCTCGGTGCAATCTATGCAGGCGGTGATCGCCAGACAAAAGAGCGGGTGCTGCAAGCCTATCTCATCGCGGGTGACGCGAATGCAGTCTATGAACTTGCCGTGAATGCAGCCACTGAAGATGAGTTTGAGATCGCGGTGCAAACGCTCGGAGCGATGGGTGCGACCGATGAGCTGCGCGCGCTCCGCGGAGAGAGCGGAATGTCGGAGACGCTCATTCGTGCTTACTCGATTGCCGGCGATTACGAAAGTCTGCGCGAAATGGCGCTGGATGACACAGACCCGCGATTGCAGGTCAAGGCAATACAAAGTCTCGGCGTGGTTGGTGGCGACGATAATAACGAGATACTGCTGCAGATCTATCGCGATTCAGATACGAAGCACGTCAGGGACGCTGCGCTGCATGGCATGATGATCTCCGGTTTCGATGAAGGCGTCGCACAGCTTTTTCGCGAATCAAATGACCCGGTGGAGAAGCGCCAGTTCTTGCGGATGCTCGTTACGATGGACAGTGACGCGGCGCTCGGCATCATCGATGAAACGCTGGGTGACCAATGAGGCGTCCATACGCTTGCGCAGTAGTCGTGCTGACATTGCTGGCGGTGTCCGTGCCGGCAGTCGGACTCGACATGTTGTCGGGCGACGGTTGGCGTTCCTGGCGTGTAGCCGCCGTCGGCAATGTCGGCGACCTGTGCTGCTACGACTGGAACGCCGGTAACGCAACCCGCAAGCCCTGCGATCTGGATCGGCGCAGCGGCGGATACGGGAGTGCCGGTACACCGGCCGCGGCGCCGGAAACGATGCAGATCTATGCGCTGCTCGACGGCGGCAAGCCGGTTCGCGTGCATACGTTCAGTGCGTCCTGCCCGGTAACCTCGACCGGCGAAATCGACGATCTGGGCCGGATCGATGAGACGGATAGCGTTGCCTGGTTGCAGAGGCAGGTATCCGAAGAGCCTGTTCTGAACGGGCAACTGCTGGCAGCCATATCTGTGCACGGAGGCGACTATTCACGCGATGTGCTTGTTCGATTCGCGGAGCAACACGAATCACTGCAAACCCGAAAGGACGCGTTGTTCTGGCTGGGTCAGTTTCGAGGTGCGGAGACAATGCCGACGTTAGAGCGCATCGCTTATGATGACCCCGACGGCGGCATGCGGCAGCACGCCCTGTTCATTTTGTCGCAGCTGCCGAACGAAGCTGGTATCGATTCCCTGATTGCTGTGGTTGGAAACCGGGATTTCCGCTACGAAGACCGCAAGAACGCGTTGTTCTGGCTCGCGCAATCGAACTCGGATCGGGCGCTGGAATTCCTGGCCGCGCTGCTGTCTTCGGACTGAATGGCTCGAGCCACCGTGCTGGTGGCATGTACCTATTGTCTGTCACGGCGGGTATCCTAGGATCCGACCGCAGGCCTTATGAGCAGACGACACACCACCCATCAGCGCATCCATCGGCTCCTCGAGATTCGCAATCGCTACGATAGCGAATCGTCGCGGGAGAAGCTCGACCTGTTGCGGCTCATGCACGATATCAAGGCGCGCAGCAGCCTCGAACTTCGACTCCTGCATACAGCCCTGTGTTTTGTTCGCGCGTTTCCCGATTCGCGCGCGCACTATCGCGAGGCACAATCACTGCTGGACAGTTTCGCAACGCGCGTTTGCAAGCTGCCCGCCTCTGCCCGGGAGGAACTTTGGGATACCGGTATAGCAGGCTCGCCGCTGCACTACCGCTTCTCTTACGAGGTGGCGCTCTGGTTGTCGCGCAGGGCGGCCAGAACCGTGGCCCTCGACTGGGACGACATGGACGACAGCAATCGGCTCGACGAGCTGCTCGAGCACATGTTGCTTCCGGCGGAACAGGAGTACTTCGACAGCGGCTACGTGCGCACACGCGACTGGATCGAGATGGTCTCGAAAAATGCCGGCGACTCGGAATTCCACTGGTTGATGGGGCAGCTACAGCGTGCCGAGTTCGTCTCCATCTGGTCACAGCTGTACAACGCTGCCGATGTGGCGCTGGCGTGGGACCTGGGAGATTCGGATTGGTCGGTTTCGAAAAACAGGCTCCCGGTGCGCCGCTTCGTTGCGCGTGCTGGCGGCATGCGCAAGCCACCAAAGAAACCCAGGCAGGAAATCACCCGGCCGCTGGACGACGTCCGCCTGTTGTCCAGGAGACTGGGCGGGCGGCTGATCGACACCGCCATGGCTTCGCTGGCGGTGCGGCATCGCGAGACCTACCACTTCAATTTCGCCAACCCCGCGGAAGTCTGGGTTGCCGACGTTGGTCAGGGCGTCTCGGTAGCCGTGCTTGGTCTCAAGCAGGAGTACCGCTTTCCGCTCGAATGCACGATGGGTTATCTGGTTCTGGCAAACGGGGTACCTGTGGGCTACGGCGGATCCAGTTTGTTGTTCAGGCAGGTCAACACCGGCTTGAATATTTTCCCCGAATACCGTGGCAGCGAAGCGGCCTTTTTATGGCTGCAGGTCATGCGTGTGTACCATCACCTCAGCGGCTGCACGCGCTTCATCGCTAACCCCTACCAGTTTGGCGGCGACAACACCGAAGCTCTGAAAAGTGGCGCGTTCTGGTTCTACTATCGATTGGGTTACCGGCCGGTGCTGCCGAAGATTCGCAAGCTCGCTTCGCGCGAATTTGCGCGGATGCGCGACAACCGGAAATACCGCTGCGATCTGCGTACGCTCACGCGTCTGGTCTGCTGTGACATGCACCTCGTGCTGCCTGGCGCGAGACCCGGCGAGCTGTTCGAGGAGCGCTGGATCGAGACCAGCTCGATGCTCGCCACCGAGGCGATAGGCGCAGTTGGTGGCACAACCCGAATCGACGCAGCCGGAAAAGTTGCCGAATCGGTCGCGAAAGATATCGGCCTGCGTTCCATGGTCGGCTGGTCGAAAGAGGAGCGAAGTGGTTTCCTGCGCGTTGCACCCCTGGTCGCCGCCGCCAGGCCGGCGAGCTGGTCCGCCGCGGAGAAGCGTGCGATGCGGGAACTCGTGCGCGCGAAAGGCGGCCCGATCGAAGCGCAGTACGCCCGTTTGCTCGGCCAGCACCAGCGCTTCCTCCGCGAGCTGCGTGCAAGCTGCCGCCGTGCGGAAATTCACTGACAGGAAACGCCCTGGTCGTCAGGCCGTCCGCTAATTCGAGCGGCCGGCGCGCCCGGTTAGCAGGTCGTGTTTCCTTTCGAACGCATCGACGATGAATTGCCGAAATGTCCTGAGCCTGGCGGCATCGCGCAGGTCAGGATGCGACAGCAGCCAGATGTCGTAATTGCTGCGTGGCTTGCAGCCCGGGATTCGTTGCAGGCCGTCAGCGGTATCGCCCAGAAAACACGGAAGAATCGCAAGCCCCATGCCGTGACGTGCGGCTTCGACCTGCAGCAGCGCGTTGTTGAATTTTCCGTAAGCCGGCACGTCCGGGAATGGCGACGATCGTACCCACCCCGGATAACGCGCATCTTCGTCCCAGCCGATCCAGCGCGCACCGCTGTCTTTCTTCGCAGGGTTGTGCTCAGCCAGGTAAGCGGCGCTTGCGTAATAGCAGCTCGATGCGGTAACCAGGCGTCGGCCGACCAGGTCTTCGGGCGGCATGCGATCGAGGCCCATGAAACGGATGGCGATGTCGGCCTCGCGTCGCGCCAGGTCGAGGACGTCGTAGGACGTCAGAATGGTCAGGTCGATTTGCGGGTATTGTCGGTTGAATGCCACGAGCTCATCCATCAGCAGGTGGTTTGCGATGAGGTCGGACGTCGTCAGGCGAACCTCGCCGCTCAACTGCGCGTCCTGCCCGTGCAGCTTCCGCTCTGCCGCCAGTATCGCTTCTTCTGCGCGCAAGGCGGACTCGATCATCGCTTCGCCGGCGCCGGTCAGCCGGTAGCCGTTGACGCTGCGGTCGAACAGGCGTGTGCCCAGCCGGGTCTCCAGCTGGTCGACGCGCCGGGCGACCGTGGTATGGCTTAGCGACAGGGCTTCGGCCGCCGAGCGCGCGGACCCGCTGCGGCCCAGTGCGAGGAAAAGCCGCAGGTCGTCCCAGTTTATGGTCGAATTTTGCACCATAAAGGTCCATCAATGGCCATAGTGTAACGCTGATTGTCCGGTTACGGTAGTGCCTGGTCAATCCAGGAAGCTGCCATGAATACCTCGCTGGGCCCGTCGCCGGGCGCAAACCGCTATCCCGAACACCGCATTTCGATCGAGCCGAACCCCGGACGCTGGCAGGCGACCCTGAATGGCCGCGTCGTCGCGGACAGTACAGGCACGCTGGCGCTCGACGAGAGCCGCTTCGGACGGGTCATCTATTTTCCCGCCGCGGACGTGCTGACCGGTGAGTTATTGCGCAGCGATAGTCGCACCACCTGTCCCTTCAAAGGAGAAGCGAGGTACTACGCGGCAGAAGTCGACGGCAAAGTCCGCGACGTTGCGTGGTTCTATCCCGACGTGTACGCGGAAGTCGCGGGGATTGCCGGATACGTAGGCTTTTACACGGAACACGTTCACGTCGGGCAGGTCGCCAGCGGTGAGTGATTCAACACTGCACAAGGCGACCGGCAAGGATCTGTCACGGGACCTGTTTCTCGACGACGTTGTCGCGGGACTGACGGCGCAGCGCAAGTCGCTCGACCCCAAGTATTTTTACGATGAAACCGGCAGCGGCCTGTTCGGGCGCATCACGGAGTTACCGGAGTACTACATTACGCGCACGGAGACGGAAATCATGCGCGCGGCTGCGCCGGATATTTCAGCGCATTGCGGTGATATCCGCACAATCGTCGAATTCGGCAGTGGATCCGGGGAACGCAGTGAAATACTGCTCAGTGCGCTGGACCAGGCGAGCCACTATGCCCCCATCGATGTCTCGGACGAGTTGCTGCAGGACACGGCCACTGTCGTGCAGAATGCGCATCCGAGTATCCAGGTGGTTCCGATAGTCGCCGACTTCACGAGCGAGATTCTGCTGCCCGCCAGATTGCCGCGAGCGTGGCTTGGCTACTTTCCCGGGTCGACGATCGGTAATTTCCTGCCGATGGCGGCGACGCGGTTTCTTGCCAATGCGAGGCGCATGCTCGGCCGGCATGCGACGATGCTGATTGGTGTCGATCTCGTGAAATCGGTCGACCGCCTGGAGCAAGCCTACGACGATTCGCAGGGTGTGACCGATGCCTTCAACAAGAACGTGCTGGTACGCATCAATAACGAGTTGGGCGGAACTTTCGACGTGCAGCAATTCGAGCATCGTGCGGTTTTCAACAAGGAACAGTCACGCATCGAGATGCACCTCGTCAGCAAATCGGACCAGTTCGTCGAAATAGACGGTACTTACAGGATTCGTTTTCGCGCCGGGGAGACAATCCACACGGAAAACTCACACAAGTACACGCTGGACGGATTCCGGGCCCTGGCGCGGCAAGCGGGCTGGAGCCCGGTGGCATGCTGGACGGACGTCAACGACGACTTCAGTGTGCATCTTCTTCGCGGCGTCGCGGGACCGCAGCATGACCTGAGTGACAGGGAGCGGCAATGAATTCGGCGCTGACGAATACGGCATCGACGCGGCGACACGTGTCCATCGCGGAACGGTATCAGCGAATTCGCCAGACCAGTCTCGATATTTGCCAGGACCTCGAGGTCGAAGATTTCGTGATCCAGTCGATGGCCGACGTCAGTCCCACGAAATGGCATCTGGCACACACGACCTGGTTTTTCGAGCGATTCCTGTTGCAGGAATCGGTACCTGACTATCGTTGCTACGACGAAACTTTCCGTTACCTGTTCAATTCGTACTACTACACGGCAGGCGAGATGCACGCCCGTCCGATGCGCGGGTTGCTTTCACGCCCGACCGTGGCAGAAATCTACGCGTTTCGTGCCCACGTCGATGAGTGTGTGCTGCAGGCGCTGCCGGCGATTGAGCGGAACTCGCGTCTCGCGGAGATTCTCGAACTCGGGCTCAACCATGAGCAGCAGCACCAGGAACTCATTCTCAGCGACATCAAGCACGTGTTTTCGCTAAATCCTCTGCGGCCGGCCGCAAGTTTGCGGCTGAAAGCGTCCGCCGAATCGCAGCCGGCCCCGCATCGATTCATCGCGGGGCAGGCCGGACTTCGCGAAATCGGAGCGCAAGGCGGCGGCTTTTGTTTCGACAACGAAACCCCGAGGCATCGCACGCTCGTTAATCCGCACAGCATAGGCTCGCGCCTGATCACCTGTGGCGAATATCGCGAGTTCATCCGCGCTGGCGGATACGAGAAAAGCGAGCTGTGGCTGTCGGACGGCTGGGCGGCTGTCCGTGAGCGCGGCTGGAACCGTCCGCTGTACTGGGCCGAGGATCTCGAGAGCGAGTTCACACTCGGCGGCCAGCGTGACATCGACGACGGCGCGCCGGTCGCGCACGTCAGTTATTACGAGGCCGACGCTTACGCGCGCTGGTTCGGAGCGCGCTTGCCCACTGAGGCCGAGTGGGAGCTTGCCGCCAGCCAGGTTGCCCCGCAAGGCAACCTGATGGATGCGGGTTACTGGCACCCGATTGCCGGCGGCGATAGCGCACAGTTCTTCGGCGATGTCTGGGAGTGGACGTCTTCGTCATACGCAGCGTATCCGGGGTTCCGGCCGCTGGCGGGATCGCTCGGCGAGTACAACGGCAAATTCATGTGCAACCAGATGACGGTGCGTGGCGGTTCCTGCGTAACTGCCGACGATCACATTCGCGCCAGTTACAGAAGCTTCTTTTACCCCGATGCGCGCTGGCAGTTCCTCGGCATTCGCCTCGCGCGCGACGAGGCGGGCGGCCATTAAGACCCGGCCGTTGTACGCAGCATCACGGGGCGCGTTACCGCCGGAATAATGTCATCATCCCCGACTATGAGGGATACGGTTTCTCGCTGAATGCCGCTGCGACGACAACTCGGCTTGTCGGCGGTGCTCGCCATCGTTGTCGGCGACATGATCGGGTCCGGCATATTCTTCACGCCGGGCGAGCTGGCTGCCGTTGCCTCGAGTGAATGGCAGGTTTATTTTTTCTGGGCCCTGTGCGGTGTCATTACGCTTTGCGGCGCGCTCACCCTTGCTGAGCTGGCAACTCTATTGCCGCAGGCCGGGGTTTCCTATCACGCGTTGACCCAGGCATATGGCCCGTTCGCGGGATTCATGCAGGCATGGATCATGATACTCGTGAGCGGACCGGGTGCGATTGCCGGAATTGCAGTGCTTTTTGGCGAGTTTGCCACTCGGCTGACCGGCGGCGAATCGGAGGGGATGCAGCTGGTCTGGGCTGCCGCCGCCATCGTTTTCTTCGCCCTGATAAACCTGCGCGGCGTGCAATGGGGCGGCCGTATCCAGGTGGTGCTGACTGCCGTAAAAGTGCTTGGTCTGCTTGCGCTGGTAGCAGGGGGCCTGATTTTCGCCGAACCCCACGCCGGCTTCGCCGATGCCGCTGAAACCGAACAGGGAGGATTGCTCGGCATGCTGCGTTTCGTCGGGCTGGGGGTGGCCATCGTACTGTTTACTTACGACGGCTGGATAGACGCGTCCAACGTCGCAGGCGAGGTAAAGGATCCAGGCAGAAACTTTCCCCTCGCAATGGGTGTTGGCGTTATCCTCATAACCGCCGTGTACCTCCTGGTCAACTTCGCGTTCCTGCGAGTGGTACCGCTCGATGAAATGCGTTCTGCACCAACACAGGTAGCAGCAACGGTTGCCACGGCGGCATACGGCAACGGCGGTGGCACGGCGCTGAACCTGCTCATGTGGATCTCGATATTCGGCGCGCTGGGCGGACTCATCATGACGCTGCCACGGCTGTTTTATGCAGCTGCCTCGGAGTACGTCGAACGCGCGCGGGAAACCGTATTGTCCGGTCCTGTACGCGCCCTCGCTGCAGTGTCGGGCGCGCGCGCAGTGCCGTCAGGTGCGATCCTCATTGCTGCAGGCCTGTCGATCGCGGCGTTGTTGTTTTTCGGGTCATTCTCCAGGATCGTGACCTTTTTTGTTGTCCCGTTTCAGTTGATCAATATCCTGATGGTGTCGTCGGTGTTCGTGCTGCGACCGCGCCTTTCCGGGCCGGGCGCCTTTCGCGTTCCCGGCTATCCGTTCACACCCGCTGTTTTCATGCTCGTCATGTCGTCGTTTCTGCTCGCGGCAGTTGTCTACAACCCGTTCGACAGTATGATCGGTATCGCGCTGACGCTGACCGGCATACCCGTCTACCGCATGCTAGTGCGGAACAGCAAGGAGCCGGGTGATGACTCGCTTTGAGCGGCTGTTCGGTCACACCAAGCCGTTGATCGGCATGATCCATCTGGCCCCGTTGCCGGATTACCCGCAGTCACCCGGCATGTCGCGGGTCATCGAGCGGGCGCTGGTCGATTTGCAATCACTGGAGGCGGCCGGCTTTGACGGCGTGCTGGTGGAGAATGAGTACGACCAGCCGCACCGGGTCGTCGCGTCGCCTGCAACAGTGAGTGCGATGATCGAGGTAACACGCGCGGTGGTGCATGCCAGCACGCGTCTCGTGATCGGATGCGAGATATTGCTCAATGACCCGATCGCCTCACTCGACGTCGCACAGGCAAGCGGCGCAGGTTTTATTCGTACGGACTACTTCGTCGACCGCATGTCGCGCCCGGAGTTCGGTGAATTTGCGATCGACCCGGACGGACTGCTCGAGCACCGTAAACGGCTGGGCTGCGAACACGTGCTTGTGATGGCGGATATCCAGGTGAAGTATGCGCGCATGCTGACGGCGCGACCGTTGAGCGATTCCGCGAGGGAGGCCTGCGGCAAGGGTGCCGATGCGATCGTCGTCACCGGCACTGCGAGTGGCGACGCGCCGTGCATCGCCGACATCGTTGCGGCGAAGGCAGGCGCCGTTGACGGCGGCGCGACCACGCCGGTAGTCGTCGGCAGTGGCCTGGACAGGCAGAACGCGGGCCGGCTCCTCGCTGCCGCGGACGGTGCGATTGTCGGCACTGCGCTGATGAGAGGGGGTTCCGTCGACCCCGGAGCCGCGCTGGACATCGTGGTCGCTGCGAGGGGCGATGCATGCGTGTAGTTTGCGTTGGTGATTGCGGGATCGATCGATATCTGCCCACGGGCAAACACTATGTCGGAGGCATAACCGCCAACTTCGCGCGGCACGCCCGGTCACTGTTTCCGGCCGCGGACGAAATTGCGGTTATTGCCCCGTTGGGTAACGACCCGGAAGCGACGGCTGTTCGTTCGGCATTCGCGTCGAGCGGCATCGATTGTCATTTCTGCGAGCTGGATGGGGCGACGCCGGTTCAATACATCAATGTTCGGGAAGACGGCGAAAAGGAATTCCTGCGCTACGAAGAGGGTGTCCTGCGAAATTTCGAGCTTGATGCGCCCGAGATCGAATTGATCGCTGACTCTGATGTTCTCGTTGCGCCAGCGTATTTGCAGATTGCCAGGCTATTCGACGGGCTTATGCAGATTCGCACGAATGGGACGATATGTATCGACTTCGCCGATTTCGCGCAACACCCGGACTTTGAACTGCTGGAGCGCCACCTGGAATCGATCGATGTCAGCTTTTTCGGGCTTTCCGGCAACGACGAGGAAACAATCGAAAAGCTCGCTGCAATGGCGCGTGCCCAGGACAAGCTGATCGTCGTTACGCTCGGCGGAGGCGGCAGTATCGCGTTTCAGCGCAAGCGCCGTTACGAACAGCAAGCGCTGCCGGTCGATCAGGTGATCGATACCACCGGAGCGGGCGATGCCTACGCGGCGGCGTTTCTCAGCCGGTATTGCCACGGCGCCGGCATCAACGAGGCGATGGCAGCCGGGGCTGCGCGCGCTGCAAGCGTCGTGCAGCGCCCCGGCGCATTCTGAACAGATTACTGCGCGCGGGTAACGCGTTTCTTGATGACTTTGACCTGCCGCGTACCGCCATGCCCGCCGCCGTCGAAAAACTTCACCTCGGCATCGTGGCCGGCCGACTGCAGAACGGCACGGATACTGTCCTTTGTTGACTGATCCAGCGTTTCGCCGCTGACGATGAATATCCCGTCCGCGGCATCGGCAGTGAACATGTCGTGCGTTCCGTCGCCCATAATCTCGATCTCGGTCGTTTCATTGCCCGACCAGTGGGCGTAGCTGCCATGTGATTCGGGCAGGTTGATTTTCCGGCCGGCGACGTCGAATTCGTAGCCGTCTTCCTGGCGGGTAATCAGGATCGTGCGCCCGGCTTCGTCCACGACGGAGCGGGTTTCCCCGATCTGCAGCTCGTCGAGATTGAAATCCATCGTGCTGCTGTCGAGCCGTAATTCGATGGGCTCATGAGGCCCTTCACCGTCGTGCAGAACGCGAATCTCCATGCGTTTTCCCGGCTCTGCGATCGCAGCGCCTGCAAGTGTGGTCAGTGCCGCGAGCGCGGCGACGAGGCTGGTCTTGTTCATCGTGTAGGTTCCCGGTTTTCAGCGTATTGTAGTCGTTCAGATGCCTGCGGGCGTCAAACCGTCGCAACTGGCACAGTCGGGCACGTAACGTGTGTGGGCCCGCCGATCGGCTACCAGATCTTCACCCGCTCTTTGGGGGGCAGGTACAGCGCGTCGCTTTCTGCAATGTCGAACGCCTCGTAAAATTCCGGAACGTTGCGAACCGCGCCGTTGACCCGGTACATGCTTGGCGCATGCGGGTCCGTGTTTACCTGGGTACGCAACGCTTCGTCCCGGTATTTTCTGCGCCATACCTGCGCATAGCCGAGGAAAACACGTTGCCAGCCGGTATAGCCGTCCATGACCGGCGGTTCCTCGCCGTCCAGGGACAGTTTGTACGCCAGCAGCCCGATGCTGAGGCCGCCCAGGTCACCGATGTTCTCGCCGATAGTGAATTCGCCATTCACGCTGAGATCGTCGAATGGCTTGAACGCGGAATACTGCGCTTTCAGTTTGCCTGTGCGCGCCTCGAACTCCTCGCGGTCCTCCTTGGTCCACCAGTTGCGCAGGACGCCGTCTCCGTCGAAAGCGCTGCCCAAGTCGTCGAAGCCGTGTCCGATTTCGTGACCGATCACCGCGCCGATGGCACCGTAGTTCACGGCATCTTCCGCGTTCATATCGAAAAACGGTGGCTGCAGAATAGCCGCCGGAAATACAATCTCGTTCAGCGGCGGGTTGTAGTAGGCATTGACCGTCTGTGGCGTCATAGCCCATTCGTGACGTTCGACCGGCTTGCCCTGGCGCGCCAGGTTTCGTTCGTAGACGACCCGGGCCGAGCGCTGCATGTTTCCGACGAGATCGTCCGGCCTGATCTCCAGCGCCGAGTAATCCTTCCAGACGTCCGGGTAGCCGATCTTCGGCGTGAACTTGGACAGCTTGTCCAGCGCCTCGGCGCGGGTTTCTTCGCCCATCCAGTCCAGCTCGCGGATACTGATTTCGTAGGCTTTGATGAGGTTGTTGACGAGACTGAGCATTCGCTCTTTCGCTGCCGGCGGAAAATGCTGCGCCACGTAAACTTTGCCGACCACTTCGCCAAGATGGGCATTGACGGCGTTTACGCCGCGACGCCAGCGTGGCCGCTGTTCCTCGATACCGCGCAACGTCTTCGAGTAGAACTCGAAATTCTGATTGTCGATGTCCTCTGTCAGGTAGGTTGCATGGGTGTTCAGCCCGGACCATTTGAGCCAGGTTTTCCAGTCGTCGAGGCTGGTGTCGGTGATGATGTCGTCAAGCGCTTTCATGTAATCGAGTTGCGTAACGACGAGACCGTCAAGCTGATCCACGCCAGCCTCGGCCAGGTACTCGTTCCACGCGAAGGACGGCATCAGCGCCGGCAGCTCGTCCAGCGGGATCTTGTTGTACAACGCCACCCGATCTCGCGTTTCCTCTTTTTTCATGTGCTCCGCGGCCATGCGTGTTTCCAGCGCCATGATCATTTGCGCTGCAGCCGCTGTATTGTCCAGGCCCGCCAGCGTCAACATCGCCGCGACGTGCTCGACGTAGGCGCTGCGGATAGACTCGGACTTGTCATCGTCGAGAAAATAAAACTCCCGGTCCGGCAACCCGATCCCGCCTTGCCAGGTGTACATCATGTACGTGTCTGGATTACTGAAGTCCACGTATTGCTGGAGTGAAAACGGCATGCCGATGCCGATCCTGTTGGCCTCGGCAAAATACAGCGCGAGTTCCTCGTAATCTGAAATTGCGTCAATGCGCTCGAACTCGCTTGCGAGTGGTGACATACCCAGCGAGTTACGCGTCTCCATATCCATGTACGAGGCATACAGGTCACCCACCTTTTGTTCATCGCTGCCCTGGGCAAAGTCGCCCTTGGCTGACTCCTCGATGATCGCCCTCACGTGTTCCTGCGACTGCTCGCGCAGGATGGTGAAATTGCCATAGCTGGGTTTGTCGGCGGGAATGTCGGTGGCCTCGATCCACGCGCCGTTGACGAAAGCATTGAAATCGTCGCCGGGTCGGACGCTTGTGTTCATGTTGTCCAGCAGCAGCCCGGAATGCCTGGCGGGCACGCTTGCGCTGGTTTCAGGTTCGACGGCGGCCTCGTCCTGGCCGCAGGCAGCAGCCAGAAGCATCAGAAAGGTGACAGCGATTGTCTTTTTCACAGTGCTTTCCCTGTTTCAGTGTCCAACGCCCGGAATTTGCGCCGGCATCCCGGTGTCGCGATCGTGGCTCGATCAATGCGGCATTTTGACTGTCCCGGACTGAAAATGTTCGTTTTTCACTAAAATTACCGCCATGCGACGAACAATGCTGCACGCATCGAAAACGTCACGGAATTGGCCCTGCTATCGGAGGAGGTCGTCAACGCGGCGCTCCCGAGGTACGTACGGTATCAGGTGAAAATTGTACTCGTAGCGCCTCTCGTTCAGCGAATACTTCTGCAACGTGCGTTTACCCCAGGAGTCGTCGCCGCCGACACCCATCTGCCCGAGGTCGATGTTCAGTGACACGAAGTCGCCGGGGACCACGTCGTTCACGTGCATATTGACCCGGCCTTCGTCGTCCCGCGCGCCGCGTCCGTCCTCGCTGGTAATCGCGATTTTCACCGGCGGCACGAAATCGTCCAGGCGGTTGTAGTGCACGCTGACGCCGATGAGGTCCTCTGCGTCGACCAGCAGGCCGCGCTCGCTGCCATCGCTGAGCGACAACCAGCGAACGTCGGTTTTGTAACCGTTCTCCTGCGGCCGCAGGTAAGGGACATAATGATCCGAGACCTTGTTTTTGTAGCGTCCGACCTGCGCTGCCAGCTTCCGGTCGCTGTAGTTTTCGAACGGGCCACGGCCGTACCATTCCACCCGGTCCAGGTGCCCTGCGATCTCCACATTCATGCCGAGCCGCGGCAATACCGGCAACCCGGTTTCTCGCTCGAAGCGGTTGCGCACGTCGACGCCGCCGCCGGCGCGGATCCTGTAGTCCGCGCGCCAGGTGGCCACGCTGTTACCGGCATCGTCGGCAAACGTATATACGGCCTGCACGATCACATTGCTGCCGTCCGCGTCGGGTACCGAGAACGACTGCAACGTCCGGTTGCTGGTCGCCTGTTGCCACACGGCGGCCCACTCATGCATGTAGTTACCGAAATCGTTGTCGGTGGGTGCGCGCCAGAAATTCGGCGTTAGCGGCCGTAACAGCAGCTCCTTGTCGTCAATTGTCATCGATGAGAGCAGCCCGCTGCCGGTATCGAACCCAACGCTGAAGCCGTCGCCCTCGATAACAATCCTGTCCCGTTGCATTTTTCTGACGAGGCTGCCAGGCGGGTCTTCCTGCTCCTGTGAGGCCAAAGGCTGCGCGGGCAGCACGAGCTGGGCGGTGGCATGAACGTGCCCAGCCGGCAGGATACCGCGCGCGACGGGCGATAGCAGTTGCACATTCAGGTGGTATTCCTCGCCCGCGTTTGCCTCGATCGGGTCGTAATCGAGCGCCAGCGTCGTGTGCGACTTCGGTGCGAGCGGCGGAGTGGCGACGCTCCCGGTATCGACTTCATTGCCGTTGCGCGTCAGCGTCCAGTGAAGCTCGAACCCGGCCAGGTCGATGAAGTCATAGTCGTTTCTGACCTGGATTTCACCGCGACGCAGGTCAACGCTGTCGAAGTCGACGTACTGATATACCCGTTTCACTTCCCAGTAAGCCGGTTGCACCCGCCGGTCCGGAAAGACAATGCCATTGAAATTGAAGTTGCCACTCGATGGAACATCAGCCGGTCCGTAGTCACCGCCGTAGGTCCAGTAGGGCGCTCCATGCTCGTCGTACTCGCGCAAACCCTGGTCAACCCAGTCCCAGATGAATCCGCCAACCAGAATGTCGTGCCTCTTGATGACTTCCCAGTAGTCCGTGAGGTTGCCGGTGCTGTTTCCCATGGAGTGTGCGTATTCGATCAATACGAACGGCCGGTCATCGTGCGTCTGGGCGTATTCCTCGAGGTCCCAGTGTCGCCAGTACATGCTCGAATGAAAATCGGAATGACGTTCACCGACTTCCTGGATGTCGCCCTCGGTTTCGTATTGCACGGGCCTCGACGGGTCGCGCGATTTGATCCAGTGGTAGGTGGCGCCAAGATTGACACCATCCCCGGCTTCGTTGCCCAGTGACCAGATGACAATCGACGGCTGGTTCTTGCTGGTCTCCAGCATTCGCTTCGTCCGGTCCAGGTGGTGCGGCATCCAGTGCGGCTTGTTGCCAAGCGTTTTGTCGAGATCGTATCCGTAGCCATGACTCTCGATGTTGGCCTCGTTAACCACGTAAAGTCCGTGCTCGTCGGTCAGCTCGTAGAAACGGTCCGGAAACGGGTAGTGCGATGTGCGCACCGCATTCATGTTTGCCGCTTTCATGAGGCGGATGTCCTGCAGCATGGTCTCCTCGTCGACAACATGACCGGTGACGTCATGGTGCTCGTGCAGGTTGACGCCTTTGAGCCGCACCCGCCGGCCGTTGATGAGAAACCGACCATCTTCTATCTCGACCGTGCGGAAACCGATGCGTTTAACGATGACCTCCCTGGTCCTGCGCAGATCATTCGATACGGTGACGACCAACGTATACAGGTTTGGCGTTTCTGCAGACCAGGGTTTCGCATTGTGAATCGTACCGGCGAACGTATGGGTTCCGTTGCCGGGCAGCAGGCTGATCAATCGTTGCTCTTTGAACAACGGCGACTTGCCGTCGAGCACTTCCACGGCAACGCGAGCCGGTGCTGTGCTGTCGTGACTGTTAGTCAGGTCCAGGTCTATGCGAAATATGCCATCCTCGAGACTTTCGGAAAGACCCGCATGAATAAAGAAGTCGCGCACGCGTTGCGGGGTTCTTGCTTGCAGCGTGACGCTCCGCTGAATTCCGCTCAATGACCAGAAATCCTGGTCCTCCAGGTAACTACCCGTGCTCCACCGATAAACCTCCACGGCAATATTGTTGTCGCCGGTTTCGATGTGGTCGGTAACGTTGAATTCGGAGGCGGTCTTGCTGCCTTCGCTGTAGCCGACGTAGTTGCCGTTAATCCAGACATAAAAAGCAGAGCTGACCGCAGCGAAGCGCAGAAATATCTCACGATCATCCCATTCCTGCGGTACGACGAAGTTTCGTCGATAGGAGCCGACCGGATTCTTGTCGACGGGTACATTCGGTTCATCGATTTCGAACGGGTAGGGCACGTTTACGTATATCGGGTAGCCGTGTCCGTGCCGTTCCCAGTTGGAGGGAACCGGTATCGTGTCCCAGGCCGCCGTATCGAATTCCGGCCGAAAAAAGTCGACGGGGCGTCCGGCGTGGTTTTCCGCGTAGTGAAAGCGCCATTCACCGTCCAGGGACAACAGGTACGGGTTGGCCGCAAAATTGCGGTCCAGCGCATCGTTCCGCTCCGGAAACGCGGTAAAAGCGGCGCGCGGCTCCTCGGCATTTTCACGAATAATGTTGACGTCGTTCCACGCCGGTCGCGGAACGGCTTCCTGTTCCGCGGCCAGCTCCACGGCTGAAACGGCGGGCGGGATTGCGGTCAGTGCGGCCAATACGGCGAGGGGTTTCTTCTTGTTATTCATGCTGTGTTTTTCAGTTGCGCTATCAGGCCGGTAGACTGATGTCCACGGGGCCGCTCGGGCGCACCGCATGCATCCAGGGTGCCCGACCGAGCATTCTTCCATATTTTGCGGAGACTGTGTTCATTGCCTCTTCGAGATACGGCGGTGAAAAAATACCGATCGCACAGCCTCCGAACCCGGCACCAACCAGCCTGGCACCGTGGCAACCGCGGCAGCCCGACAGGATCTCCACCAGCGCTTCGAGCTCGTCGCAACTCACGTCGTAGTCATCGCGTGAACTTGCGTGAGATTCGCTCACGAGAGCACCGACCCTGGCGACATCTCCCGCGGCGAGCGCCGTTGCGGCTTCGCGTACACGCTGCAATTCGGTAACGATGTGGCGACTGCGGGTGAACAGCAATTCACCCAGCAGCTCGCGGTTGTTCTCCAGTTGTCCGGGGGTTACATCGCGAAGTGCATGAATACCCGGCAAGACGGTCTGCAAGGCAGCAACCGCAGCTTCGCATTCCTCCCGGCGTTCATTGAGTCCGCCCGCGGCGAGCTCGTGCTTGACGCCCGTGTCGACGACCAGGATGTCCATGCCCTGCGGCAGAGGGATGTCCTGGTGCCGAATCTCGCGGCAGTCGAGCAGCGTGGCGTGTCCGCTCGCGCCACAGCTGATGGCATACTGATCCATGATGCCGCATCGCGCACCAACGAACTCGGCTTCAGCGCGCTGGCACAACAGGGCAAGCTGGCGCCGATCGACCTCGTTGCCACCGATTGAGATCAGGGCGTAGCCGAGCGCGGTTTCCAGCGATGCGGATGAGCTCAGGCCACCGCCGAGCGGCAAGTCTCCGTTGATCAGTATGTCGAAGCCACTCTTGATACAAGCAGTATCCTGCAAGACGGAAACGACGGCCTTGACATAGTCGCTCCAGTGCCGGTTATCGCTGCGCTGCAGCGTGGGCAGGTCGAACTCGGCCCCGTCACCGAAATTTTCGGACCAGGCACGAATTCGCTGATCATGACGAGAGGCGATTGCGACGCGGGTATAAAGAGCGGTCGTCGTCGGCAGCACGAGCCCTTCGTTGTAGTCCGCATGTGCGCCGATAATATTAATGCGGCCCGGCGCACGGCAAATGAGCGGCTTGCCGCCGAAACGCCGTTCGAAGGCAACCGTAATGCTGGCGTCGCCACTCATTCGGCTGGGGCCGACGCCGACGGCTCTGTGTGATCCCGGATGGTGTTGTTTTTATTCACGGGTGATCCTGGGCATGCTGGCCAGCAGGGCGAAGAGTATACCTTCGCGCGTCCATGCGTTTCAGCCGTCAAGCGAACGATGGTTTTCCGGAATTCGGGCGAACACGAATTTCATCCGGACCGGGCCTTGGGGACTCCATCCTGCTAAAGTCGATTCCAGAGCAATGCTTCCAGGGGGAGATTTTGATGTTGCGATTCCTTGCCGGGTTTCTCACTGCGCTCGTGCTGACGCTACCGCTTGCTGTTCTGAGCGATCAACAGCTGTCATCGCTGGTGCACCTGAACGAGAAAGATGTTCCCTGGCCCGCGCTGGATGAAGTTCCTGAAGACCAGATACCCGAGGAGTTGCGGGCCCAGGCCGCAGATTTCCGTCGTCTTTCCGAGGTCATGCGCTGGAAAACTCTCATCGGTACAGGCGGGCGTTTCGGCGAAGGGCTGCCGGACAGGGACATGCATTTCGGCATCGGAGAGATCGGGCCGGGAGCAATTTACCCGCGACACCGACACCCGACGCCGGAGCTGTACTATTTTATCTCCGGATCGGCCAGGTGGGTTGTCGACGGCGAAGAGTTCGTGGCCGAACCCGGGTCCGCCGTCTACATGAAGCCGTTCGCCGTCCACCGCATGGAAGTCACGTCGGATGAGTCGGCTGTGGTTGTCTGGGCGGACTGGGCGCCGGATTGTGACCGGTCAACCCTGCATGGGGGCTACGAACTGATGGACCCTGTGCCCGAACAGCCTGAGCGCGCCAAAATTACGCGATAGAGATACGCGCGATGCAACCAGCACGGATCGTATTGTGGTGCAACTGATGAAAGCGATGTTGCTCCGGAAGATCGGCCCGGTTCGGGAAAACGTAGCGGCGCTCGAGTATGCAGACGTCGCAGTACCCGTGCCACAACGGGAGGAGATCCTCATCGAGGTCAGCGCTTGCGGCGTTTGTCATACCGAGCTCGATGAAATCGAAGGAAGAACGCCGCCGCCATCGTTGCCTGTGATACCGGGCCACGAGGTCGTTGGCAGGGTCGTCCAGGCCGGTGAAGGCGCTGGCAAGCACGCATTGGGGGCACGGGTGGGTGTTGGCTGGATCTTTCATTCCACCGGCGACGTGAATGAGAATCTGAGCCCGGATTTCGTTGCGACCGGCCGCGACGTCAACGGCGGCTACGCGCAATACATGAAAGTTCACCAGGACTACGCCTACCCGATACCGGCCGCATTCGACGACACGCAAGCTGCACCGTTGTTGTGCGCGGGTGGTGTCGGTTTCCGATCGCTACGACTCGCCGGCCTGCATAACGGCCAGGCGCTGGGCCTGACCGGCTTTGGCGGCTCGGGTCACCTGGTGCTTCAGCTTGCCAGGCACCAGTACCCGGACAGCCCGGTTTTCGTGTTTGCGCGCAGCGCGGAGGAACAGCGCTTTGCCCGTCAACTCGGCGCGGACTGGTCAGGCGATACGGAGGCAGAGCCACCGTCGCTGTGCCAGGCCGTTATTGACACGACACCTGCGTGGCGCCCGGTACTGGCAGCGTTGCGCATGCTGGAGCCGGGTGGTCGTCTCGTCATCAATGCCATTCGCAAGGAAGACCGCGACAAAGCGCTGATGAGTACGATCGACTACGGCGATCACCTGTGGCGAGAGAAAGAGATAAAGTCGGTGGCCAACGTGACCGCCGACGATATCCGGGAATTTCTCGCGCTCGCGGCGCAGGCCGGCATCGAGCCTGAGGTAGAGACCTACGCGCTGCAAGAGGCGAACCGGGCGCTCTGGGAGTTGAAAGAGCGGCACGTTCGGGGCGCAAAGGTGCTGCTGATGGACCACCCAGGCTGACCGGGGACCTGGCGGTGAGGCTGCCGTAAATGGCTGATTTTCCGGCGCTGCGCCTTTACGTCAATGGCCGGTACGTCGAGTCCGAAAGCGACGAACGTTTTGCGACCATGAACCCGGCCAACGGCGAAAGGCTGGCGATATGCCAGCAAGCAATTGCTGCCGGCATCGGCCGCGAGAACGGCATTGACTCCATCCGGCACTACACGCAGTTGAAGAGCGTGTTCGTATCGCTGGCCGAGCTCGAGAATCCGTTCGGCTGAACCTGCGCTCGCTGTACCGGTTGCCCGACGTTTCGTCAGGGGCCGAATATGCCCGTGAGCAGGCCGCCGATGATCGCACCGATGATCGACAGTATGATGAGGGCGGGTATCGCGGCCAAGGCGCCCTTCACCATGAAAATGACCATCGATTTGAAAGGCATGCGTACATCGACGATTGCTACTTCTGATCCACTTCCGCTTTCCACACTGGGCTCCCTTGATTGTTGTTTTTGCGCAGGACCCGGGTGACCGAGGGCAAACTCACAGCGTTGTACCGGTCGCTGCGCTGTTCCGCCGAACGAGTTCCGACCACCTGAGTATACGCAATTCTCCAGCGCGGCCGCTGCCCCGGCACCCCCAACCGGCGCGTGTTGCCGGGCAGGATTTGACGATAAGCCGAACAGTCGATGACTCTTTCCTGACTGTTGGGTTAAACTATGAAAATCAGAATGTTAACGGTGAAAGGTCGATGCCGGCAGAAGAGAAAAAAGGATTGTTTTCGAGACTGAAGAGCAAGCTGCTCGGCGGCGGGGAAGGTGCGGAGCTGGAATCCACGGATATGGATTCACCCGCAAACGACGCGGAGTCCGACGATGCGTCAGGTGCAGCGAGGCCATTCGACGCTGCAGATTCCGGTGCTATCGCTGAAAATATCAGCCAGGCGCTACTCATCGAACGCGTCATGCCAATACTGCAATCGGACTCGCACCGCTTCAAAAAGATTCGCCAGGTGCATGCCCGCCCGGCTGACGACGGCGAGGAAATCGTAACGACTACTGCTGACGGTGTCGAAACGAAGAACACGGCCAAGCCGGGCGACATGGTCGTCAAGAACCTCACCGGCGCACAAGAGTTGTACATAATTGGTGCAAGGTCATTTCCGCGTCTCTACGATCTCAATCAGGAACTCGACGATGGTTGGGCATTGTACGATCCGAAAGGCGAGGTCCTGGCTGTTGAAGTGACGAAAAAGCTGGCGGCCGACCTTGGTGCGAGTTCCGAATTTTTTATCGAGGCACCCTGGGGCAGCGACGAACGGGTACGGGTCGGCGACTTTCTTGTCGCGCCGTTTCCGACGCTGAAAAAAATATATCGGATCGCGCGGACCGAGTTTGACCAGACTTACAGTCCCGCCTGAGCGCGGTAGCGCAAGCAGCGACATTAAGTCAAACGCTACTTGATGAATTGCTCCAGTTGCGTCCTGACAAGACGTTGTGCCGTCTGGCGACGCTCTTTCTGTGACATAACTCCCTGAAAAACTCCCCTACAGCCGTCAAACTTGCGCTTCTTCGGCGCAAACGCTGTGCTGAGATTCTGGCTTGGGAATCCAATGTACACAGACTTTTTCGGCCTGACTCAGAGACCGTTCGGTTCGAACGCGGCAGGTGAGCGTGTCTTCGTCGGGCCGCAGCAAGTCAAGATTATCTCCGCCCTGGGCAAGGCACTGTCCGGTGATGACACTGTCATCACACTCAGCGGCCGGATCGGCACCGGCAAGTCCACCGTCATCAACCGTGTGCTCGAATCCGTTTCAAAAAACCGTGCCGTAGCTCGAATTGGTCGATTGCAGCTTGGACCCGACGAAGTGCTTGAGCTTTTGCTTACGGAGTTCGGGGTCACCGAGCTTCCGCCAGGAACAATCCAGCGCTACAACGCGTTCAAGAACCTGCTAAAGGACTGGGAGCAATCGGGCACGCGCTCGTTTATCGTTGTCGAGGACGCGAAACATGCTGGCCTCGACGCGTTGCTGGAACTCGAGGCAATCACGTCGTCGGACGCGGGTGACTCTCCCGGCGCCTGTATCCTGTTAATGGGCGGCCTCGATCTGGATGATTTCCTGCGGTCGTCGCAACTCGATCGCCTGCGGCAGCGTCTGCGACGACGCATGACGCTCGACCCTTGCAGCGAGGCGGAAGTGCAAGGCTACCTGGCACATTGCTTTCGCGTCGCGGGGAAAGACATCGACGAGATACTCGAACCGGGGGCGGCCAGGATGCTCTATCGCTTGTCCGAAGGCATTCCGCGCGTGATCAACAATATTTGCGAAACGGCGTTGATTGCCGCTCCGGGGCACAACATGCGCCGACTGACGCCGAAATTTCTGGAGATTGTTGCCCTGGAGGTTTTCGGCGTCGTACCGAAGATCCTGGAGGTTGACGAGAGCGAAACTGGCGCTGCAGCCGACGCCGGGGAACAGGAAAAGCAACCGGGTGCCCGGCCAGGCACGGCCACTGAAACGCCGGCTGGATCGGCCGCAACGGATGAAACGGAAAAATCCGCAGAGCCGTCGCCGAAAGTCGCGGTGTCGAAAAAGGCCGATCGAAAAGTTTCGCCGCAAGCACCCGGGGACAAACAGGGTGGTGCACACCAGCTCGTCGTTGAATCCGGTTTTGCGCCAAACGTCGTGCATTCCTCCGACGCTGCGAAGAAAGCAGCAGCAGCATTGAACGGCGAATCCGATGACAACGAAACACTCGATTATGACGAGATCCCGGAGTTCATAGAGGATACGTTGCCGTCTGTGAAAGAGTTGTCGCTTCCCGGCCAGGAAATCGACGCCGCTGAGGTGGCAGCACCCGAACCGCCGGTCGCAGCGGTCGGCGGGTTTGACGATGAAATCGAGACAACGCCGCAGGCACGGGAAGGCGGTTCTGCGGATTCCGGCGACGGTGACGCTGAACCGATGTCGCAGGCGAAATTCGTGGATGCATCGGATGACTCCGCCGCGGCTGCGAGTGACGACGGTGAGGCGCAGATGCACGCAGCATCGCTCGTTGAAGACGCCCCGGACGTCGCTGCAGCGTCCAGCGGGAGCGCAACAAACGGCGCAGAGTTGGATATCGACACCACGCGGCCACAGAAGACTCTCAAATTGAAGGACGTTGACGGTGGCGCCGATCAGACCACGTCGCGCGGGGTCGGCAAATCATTCGATCCGCGCAATACCGTGCCGGATGTAGAAAATATTCCGACCTTGTCGGATTCCATGCGAGTCGCCGTTCCGCAAGACGCTGCCGACGAAGCGGCAATAACGCATGAAGCGGTTCAGGAACAAAACCTGACTCCACCTGCCGCTGTCGAGGAC
>JAHHOT010000160.1 GCA_018677555.1 Gammaproteobacteria bacterium
CAAACGACTCTGGCGCCTCGCCGTCGGTAAGCACGGTAACCGACCGGGGTGTGCGGGAAATACCGCGAACCGGCGTGCGCAGCCTGATTCTGTTCGCATGGCCGGCGACGAGTTTCTCGACGTAGCGCTGCGACCCGCCCCGAATCACACGCCATACGGGCCGGTCCTTAAGCGTAAGCAGCCCATGATTGTGGAAAAAGCGCACGAAAAAATGTGCCGGCATTTCACGCATCATATCGGGCTTCGCTGACCAGATCGCCGCCCCCATCGGGATCAGGTAATGCTCGACAAATTCGCGTGAATAGCTGCCCTCGCGCAGGTAGCCCGCGAGACTAAGATCCGGACTCATCCCGTCGAGGAGCGTCAACGCCTCGCGGTTGAAGCGCAGAATGTCCCTGATCATGCGGTGGAAACCCGGGCGCAGCAGGTTCTTGCGCTGCGCAAAAAGGGTATTCAGAGTCGCTCCATTGTATTCGAGCGCGGTACGCTCGCACTGAACGCTGAAGCTCATTGAGCTTTCCTGCGATTCGACACCGAGTTCGTCAAGAAGCGCGATAAAATTGGGATAAGTACGATCGTTGAACACGATAAAACCGGTATCGAGCGCCAGCCGTCCATTTGGCGTATTAATCTCCACCGTGTTGCTGTGTCCGCCAACGTAATCGTTAGCTTCGAAGACAGTTACGTCATGATCCTGTGCAAGGCGATAGGCGACTACGTTGCCAGCAATGCCGGTGCCAACGACCCCGATTTTCATTCCCTTCTTCACTACCTGTTTTCTTCGCTGCGCCCGCTCACCACTGCTGCGGCACCTTGCGAAGCTCGCTGGTGTCGTAGCCGAATGCTTTGATTCGATCGACGAGTTCCGAGTAGTCCTGATCGCTGATCGTGGGGTTCCGCGCCATTAGCCAGACGTAATCGCGCTTGTTGCGCGCAATTATTGTCTGCGAGTAATCGTCGGCCAGGTAGGCGATTCGATAGTCAGCTTTGATTGGCCATACAAACTGCATGCCCCACACTGCGTTGCCGGTTTCCTCAACCACCCATGCCCTGGGGGTGTAGGTCTTCTTCTTTCCGTCGAAAGCGCCCTTGCGAAAAACAAACGTCGTGGCGATGGTGCCGTCGTCGTTTATCTCGTAGGTTTCTACCGCGTTGTAGGCTTGTTTTTCGAGAAAGGTGGGAATACTTGCGATTACGTACCAGTCACCCATGAAGCGCTCGATATCAACATGGTCTACCGTCTCGATCGGTGGCGCAGAGCCGGCACATCCGGTGGTCACCAGCGTTGCTGCGATGACGGCCGGGTACAGCTTTGATTTCAAAGTTTGTTTCATTGTGATCTCTACACGAGTTCGTAGCGGATCTTGCGACCCTCTTTAGTGGTGGACTGCAGGCCGACCCATTCCTGCTGCTTGGAGTACCAGACTTCAACTTCCGCATTCTCCGTGCGGATACGGTAACGGTCCGCTACGACCTCAGAGCCTTTGACATTGAGTGTGTCCTCCCCGAGTGGTTCAACGTCAACTGGCGTATAGCTGCCTGTTTGCGAGTTGAGCAGGTATTGCTGGTCCAGGAACGTGGGGTCCCAGTAGGCAAATGTCATGACGCAGTCACTTGGAATCTGCTTCGCCTCTTCGGTCGTCAGCGCAAACTCGTCATCGACCTGGCGTCCTTGCACAACGAAACGATCGCCGTTGGCATTGGTTTTCGCATCGATCGACTGCAGGCACCGGCCATCCCAGGTTTCCGCATTCCGGTGGCGATAGCGATACACGGTCACGAACAGAAATTTCACATCGAACTGCGCTTCGGTCAGCAACGTCTTCTGTTCATCGTCCCTCGCGAGGCTGAAGTTGTGATAGCCGATCGCCTTGTTGTCCAGGTAGACGCGAAAGTTCCAGTCGCGAGCGGCGTCGTTCAGCAGGGAGGTCTCAGCCGTAGCTAATGGCTGTGTGCCTGCGAGCAGGACAGCCAGCCACGCTGCAAACATTGACCGTGTGATCGATTTACTCTTCTTCATTGCGTTCTACCTGATGGTTGTCGTTTCGGGTGCATGGATGACGCGTGCATCTCAGATCCTGCTTTCTTCGAGCTGCATCGAGACGCCGTCGAAGCGGCGCGCCAGCAGCAGTAGCAGTGGCATAAGCAGCGCCCAGCCGACGGCGAGTGCCGCCAGCGCATTAAAGGTCTCGACAAACATAATTGCGCCGATTTTTGAACCGAAATAATAAGACATCGGACCGAGAGCGCCGCCGAGCAATGCGGCCAGCCACAGGTTCGAATGGAACCAGCGCATGGCCATATTAAGCGTCGTTGCGAACAACATCCACATCCCGATCATCCAGTACGGAGCGACACCGCCGATAATGACGCCAGTCGAGTAATTCACCCAGCCCGCGGAAAGCAGTGCGGAATCGAAGATCGCACCGATCGCGCCGGCGATCAGGACCAATACGAGTTCCCTGGACGGATCGCGAGAGAAATACAGGTGCAGAAGTATGGCAATCATCACGACGAGCGGTCCGAGGGACGGGATGTTGTTTGCGGCGCCTAAAACACTGGACATCCAGCCGATCTTGAACGCAACTACATTTACGAGGAGATGCATAACGGAATTCCTTTTTTAACGATTACGGCGGCTGAACAGGTAATGACTTACCCACCATTCGGAGCCGTCCTTGAAACCAAACAGCTCGCTGACTGCCATGAAAAAGATGCGCCAGCGCATCCACCATTTCTGCGCATTGTCCTTACCGTAGACGCGCTCGAGGATAGGCATGATTTCCTCACGCCGGCTATCCATGTTCGAAAGCCACGCTTCCGCGGTTTTCTGATAATGCTTGCCATTCCACCGCCAGTGTTTCTGCAGCGTAAGATCATTTTGAAAATGCAGCGGCAGGGAGTCGCCTGGCATTATGCCGCCGGAGAAAAAATGGCGGCTCATCCAGTCGCCCGGACCGGCGTCAACATACTCGTAGGCGCAGCTGCGGTGGCAAAAGATGTGCTTGAAAAAGTAACCGTCGTCGGTAAGCCAGTTGGCGATGCGCCGATAGAGTTCACCGTAGTTGCGCATGTGTTCGAACATTTCCACCGAAACGATCCGGTCGTAGCGTGAGGGCGCCTCAAACTCATTCATGTCGGCAGTAATTACCTCGATATTCGAAAGCCCACGTTCCCGCGCAGTCTCCATGATGTAGCGGCGTTGCGACGCCGAGTTCGACACCGAGGTGATTCGGCAAGACGGGTAGTGCTGGGCAGCGTACAAGCTGAAAGAGCCCCATCCGCAACCGAGATCGAGAATCGCCTGGCCATCCTCGATCAGCGCGCGGTGCGCGGTAACCTTGAGCGCCACCTGCTCGGCGCTATCGAGGTTTTCCGTGTCTTTCGCCCAGTAACAGCAGCTGTACTTGCGTTGCGTACCGAGTACCTGCGCGAAAAACTCGGCCGGAACCTCGTAGTGCTGCTGGTTGGCGACGTCGGGGACGATCGCGACCTCGGACTGCTCCATCATTGCGACAAATACGGATAGATCACGTGCGCTCTGCTCGATATCGTCGGCTGAGATGTGCGCCCGCCGCTGATTGATCAGCTGGCGAACGCCGAAGCGTATGACCGAGTCGGGAATCAGGCCGGTTTCTGCCAGGCTTGTCAGCCCGCTTGCATTGGTGACTTTCACGCTGTCCTCACGATTGAAACAGTTTTTTCAGGCGGCCGGCGGCTGCCGTTTCTCCAGACTCGTATAATGTCGAAGCGGCGCTAGCGGTAGGTCTCAGGCGGGTATCAAAGTGTTTCCGTTTGTAACGAATACCGTTTACACCGAGAAATCCGCCGATCTTTATGGCTATTATTGACACATGACACGCGTACTACTCATTGACGACGACCGGAAGCATTCGCAGCTTCTGCAGGCTTATCTGAAGCAGTTCGGAATTTCTCTCGACTGCGCCCACGATGCCCAGGAAGGCTTGCGCAAGCTCGCACGCTCCGATCCCGATCTGTTGTTGCTGGACATCATGTTGCCCGGCAGGGATGGGTTCGACATATGCCGCGAGGTTCGTCGCAACAGCAACATACCCATTATCATGCTAACCGCTCGGGGAGACGTTATCGACCGCGTTTCCGGCCTCGAGATGGGTGCTGACGACTACGTCGGCAAGCCGTTCGAGCCGCGCGAGCTGGTCGCACGGATACAGACGATTCTCAGGCGACTTGATCCGTTTGAAAGCATGCATGCCACAATGCTTTTCGACGGTATGGAGATCGATCTCGATGCCCGGGTCGTGAAAGTTGACGGCAACGAGGTTCAGCTGACGTCGATGGAGTACGAATTGCTGGTCGTGTTGGCTCGGCGTGCCGGCAAGAAGGTGTCTCGCGACGATATCCTCAATGAGCTGCGTGGCTTCGATGCATCGATCCTGACGCGGGCCGTGGACATCATGGTTAGCCGTCTTCGCCAAAAGCTCGGTGATCCGGTCAAATCGCCACGGTTTATCCAGACCATCTGGGGTCGTGGATATTCGTTTATCGCGAGACGCATCGTTCATGATTGAGAGGCTGCGGCGCTCACTTTCCTTCAGACTCCTGGCCATCTTTCTCGTCCTCGCACTGATATTCGTGTACGGCGCGACGGCCGCGCTACGCTGGATCTACCAGGAAGACGAGTTGCGTGAGCTGGTGAGCGGGCATCTGTCCCTGCACATCGACTATGTGCGCAAGGATATCGGTAGCCCGCCGAATATCGATCGTGCGATCGCCATAACCGAACAGGTTCCGGTCGATATTCGTATTGCCGGACCCGACATCAACTGGGCATCGAACGATGCATTTCCACTTCTGGGCGACCTGGACTGGGGGGCGAGTACAATGCTCAGTGGCGACCCCGATGCCTGGCTCAAGCAGGTGGAGGACGTAGAGTTTGCAGAGCAGGACGGCTACCGATTCATCAGGCTGAACCAGGGACCGTACGCGATTGTCGTGACCTCGCCGCGAATCGGCGAAGCGAAGTCCAGCCCCGACCTCGTTCTGATCATTGTCCTGATCGGATTGCTATGGCTTTTTTTCGCATATGTTTGTGTGCGCTGGTTGTTCAAACCGATCGGTGCGATCCGCAAGGGCGCATCGAGAATCGGCATGGGTGAGTTCGATTACCGGATCTCTGCGTACCGCAACGACCAGCTCGGCGATCTTGCCGAGGACATCAATAAACTTGCCAGCGACGTGCACAGTATTCTTGACGCCAAGCGTCAGCTGTTACTCGGCATATCCCACGAATTGCGCTCACCGCTGTCGCGGCTGCGGCTGTCGCTGGAATTTCTCGGCGACGCCAGCCTGAAGGAGCAAATCCGGGACGAAGTGCTCGAGATGGAAAGTATCATCGCGACACTGCTGGAGGCTGAGCGACTGAACTCACGCCACGCTGCGTTGGCCCGCCGGCCGGTTGACATTGGTGATGTGGTCGACGACATGATCGAAAAGTATTTCGCTCGCGACCGCGAGCGGATTCGGATCAACCCTGAGAATTGCTCCATCATTGCCCGTGTTGACGAGGCGCGCATCACCTTGCTGCTGAAGAATCTCGTTTCAAACGCGCTGCGATACTCCGGCGATTCTTCCAGCCCGGTTGAGATTGACATCGCGGACGATGGTACCGACCTGGTCCTGACGGTCAGCGATTACGGCCCGGGATTCGCACCCGGACAGGCCGACCATCTCGGCGAACCGTTCTATCGTGCCGATCAGTCGCGAACTCGTGGCACGGGCGGTACCGGGCTCGGTCTGTACCTGGCGAAAATGGTCGCGGATGCCCACGGCGGCAGTTTGCGGCTGGACCCCGACTACACGGAGGGTGCGCGGCTGGTGGTCAGAATTCCGTTCCTCAAGCCTGACGATGATTCCGCGTCGGACCCTAGTCGACAGGAACGCTGTAAATAACGGTCTTGCCGAGGAACTCCCGCAGATTGCCGGGAAAATGACCGGGCGCAGATTCGGGCGCGGGACCCTGGCCAACGAGGTGGATAACGTCGCCGTCCAGCGCACCGGTTGTCGGACCGATGTCCGGGTTGCCGAACTCGAGTACCTGGATACCGGTCACGGCGCCGAAGTTCTCATCAAGCTCGATATGCACAAGTCGCCAGGGCTCTATCCCGTTCTGCACTGCCACCAGGCTGCCGCCCCTGACATACATGCCGTCGATGCCGTACAACGAGGCATTTGCGGGTAGCTCCAGTAGTCGGGCCTGGCCGGTCTCCAGCTCGATCGCGTAGACGCCCACCGGGTACGAGGAAACGAACAGAAATTTACCATCCGGCGTCGCGGTGACACCGTTGGAGCCGGTAATGTGAGGTTCAACCGGCAGGCGCTCGATCGTGTCGGAGTGTGGCTCGATTACGCACAGGTCGGAACCGCTGAGGTAAATGCGGCCGTCGGCGGCGACAGTCAGGTCGTTGAAAAACGTGGCGACGTCGCCCGCAAGTATCTTCTTCTGTAACGTGCCGTCGGTGAGATCGAAACCGAAAACACCGGTTTGGGTTTCTGCATCCGGATCGAAACCGCGCGTCATTTCGAACGTCGCGCCGACTGCCCAGAGCAAGTGGCGCTCGCTGTCGGCGAACAAACCGATCGCTGCCATCGGCTGCGCGTCCTTCACGGTGGCGAACAGCGACAGTGAGTTGTCCGCGTCGAGGACGTAGATGTCGCCGGTACGCATGCTGCTCAGGAACAGCCTGTTCGTTGCCGCATCGTGCGCTATCCCCTCAGGGATAATCCCGAGCTGATCGATCGTGTATCGATGCAGGCCGTTAATGACAGGTGAAGTGCGTTCCGCAAGTTCCGTGATCAGCCTGGCGAAGCGCGGGTCGCCGCGCAATGACTCGAAATCACGATGTTCGGCGTAGCCATAGTCAATATTGCGGCTCACCAGGTAGCCGAGAACTTCGAGTGCCTGGTCGATCTGACCGGTCAGCGCATAACCGCGCGCCAGGTAGTAGCGTGTCGCAATGCTATGCTGATTGAGTGCGAGCGCTTTTTTGACAGATATCACGAACGCTTCGTAGTCTTTGGCATTGTAAGCTGCGAATGCTTCCCGCAGCTCGACCTGTGCTGCGTCGATGTCGCTCTGTGCGTGCGCGATCGGTGGATGCAGGATTATCGAGGCAGCAACACACGAGGCAATGGCCAGCATCAGAAAGCGGAAAATCACGTCGGATCAACCGTCGACGAGTGCGCGCCAACGCGCGGCGATTTGTTCGACGGCGGCGAATGGCGCCGCCGGCTGCTCGATGGACGCGTCGTACGCCAGTGGGTCTTCCATCGGTTTTTCGATACCGAGGATGCCTTCGGCAACCGCATACATGCAAAACGCGCTGTAGGTAATGGCGTAGCCGCCCTCCTGGCATAGCAGCAGCCGGCCATCGCAAAGGTCGTCCGCCAGCTCCCTGGCAACGCGGCCGAGATTACGGAATCCGCGCATGCTCAGCAGGTTGCGTCCATTCTGGTCGAACTGGTTGGCGTCCTGGCCGCAGGCAATCACGATCAGGTCCGGGTCGAAACGGGCAACGGCCGGCCCGACCATTTCCTGCATGACCTTGACGTAGGCCTGGTCGCCGCTGCCGTAGGGTAGCGGAATGTTCATGTTGAAGCCCTTACCCTCGCCGCTGCCGATTTCTTCCACCGCACCGGTTTCCGGGTGGTTTTCGCCCCATGAACCAAGCGGCATGTGAATGGAAATGGTCATCACATCCGGGCGGTCGTAAAAGCCGCTTTGCGTGCCGTTGCCGTGGTGTGCATCCCAGTCGATGACTGCGACTTTCTGACAGTCTGCGCGCAGGGCGGACTCGACGGCGATAGCCAGGTTGTTGAATATGCAGTTGCCGTCCGGTGTTTCGCGCCCGGCATGGTGGCCCGGCGGCCGTACCAGGGCGTACGCAGCAAGGTTGCTGTTTGCGAGTACCGCGTCGAGAGCGTCCAGGGTCGTGCCGGCAGCCGCGAACGCGGCGTCCACCGAGCCGACGTTGACGACCGTGCCACTGCCGTCGATGCGAACCGGGGGCGTGTCCTCCGCAGCGATGACGGAGTCCACGTATTCCTCGGTGTGAAATCGCTCGATCTCGTCGCGCCCGGCGTGCCTGCCGTCGTGCCAGTCGATCAACTTGCGGATATCGCCACGGCGCAGGGCGGACCGGATATTCACGATGCGATCGGCCGTTTCCGGGTGCGGTTCGTCGATCTCCATGAGTGGAGACGATTCGAATTCGTAGCAGCCGCGCCCTGGATCGTGCAGCAGAACATCCGGGTGCCAGAAAACGGCCAGCTTGTGTTTTGACATCGCAACTACCCCGGGTGCGATCCTTTGCCCAGCGCTAATGTATGACAGTGGAATGCCGATGACCAGTTCGACGTTCTTTGGAGAGCACACGCTCGGATTCGGCATTCCCGACGCCCGGGTAGCCTATTGCCGCGCGGCATGACGACCCCGGCGCGACGTCGTCGGTCGAGCCCTGCATCGAGTTGGCCACAAAACGCCGGACGTCGCAGCCGGGCTGCTGGGTACCGGATTGCGCGTGGCGAATTTTCCCGCCTGCAATGGATGCGCTGGTGTCCGGGCTAGGGGGCGTCGGCGACTTCCGGGTTGATTTTTTTCAGTCGCGAATACAGCACCAGGTAGATGACCAGCCCGAGGATCGCCGCGCTGGAACACATGATGAATACGCCACGGTAGCCTAGCTGCAAACCGAGTATGGATGCCGCAAGATTGGGACCGACGATCTGGCCAAGCCCTTGTGCCCCGGGCATCAATGATGCAAACGCGCCGGTTCGATCGACGTTGGCAACCGAAGACATCTGGTAGACGTCGATGAAGATCCATAGAAAGTTGAACATGAACGCGCTGACCAGCAGCTTCATATCCGTGACGCCGTTCGCCAGCATGCCGACGATAATTGCCATCGTCATCAGTGCGCCAAAGAGCGGGCGGGCGAGTCCGAATCGATTACTGAGCACGGTCGCAAAAAGGCAGCCGACGATGCTCAGGAACGAGGCGCCCGCCAGGACGTCACCGGTCCATTTCGCGTCAACTCCGGAATCGAGGCTGGCCAGCTCGATATAGGTCCAGTACGCACCGATGTTGATATAGGTCGCAAAAATGCCGAACAGGCACAGCCACGGTACGTATTTCGGTACGTCGGGAAACGCACTGCGGGATTCCGTAAGAATAGACTCCGGCGGCGGCGCAGCCGCACGTTCATGGCCGATCGGGTAGGCGGGAATCCATCTGACCAGCACAACGGCCGGAACCAGCGCAACGATGAACGCAAGGTAGATACCGTTCATCGACAGGTACGGCAAGTAACGTATCTCGGCAAATTGCGAGAACGCAAAAGCAAACAACAGGATATTGAAAGCGCGTGCGGGCTTGTACGTGGCGCCCAGAGTAGCGACGGCAACGGCGGTGACGACGCCGTTACCAATTCCGGCGAGCACCCGCAACCACAGCACTTGCTCATACTGCTGGAAAACCATGCAGCCTGCATTGGCCGCGATAGCGATGGCAGCTCCCAACAGCACCAGCATGCGCCGATTGACCTTGCCCATGACCAGCGACGCAAGCACCGATCCTGCGGACAGGCCGCCGAGATCAGCGCCGGCGACCCGCCCGACCTGCACTTCGCTGAAACCGAGCTGGGTAACCCACGCGGTGCTGATGACCGGAATGCCGACCATGACGCTGTAGCCGACCAGCGCCATGAATACAGCCATCGTCACGGAGCGCCAGTCGTCAAACCCGGTCTTGCCGTGCAGTGGCTCGTGCGTCATGCGTTCGCCTTTTTTTTGTTGCTTTTGCAGGCTGAAAAGTCGCCAAAGCCTACAGAGGATGCGGGCAAATCGCTACCGGCGCACGACGCATCCATTCGCGGTTGCAGCACAAGCCGGCGGCAATCCCTGGGACGGGCGCGGTTTTCAAAACGGCGGCGCGAAAACGAAGTGGCGGGGTCGGTCGGCATGCCGGTGCCCGCGTGGGCGCGGCTGTTTGCGCGGTGAGCTACGCCGCGCCAGCGCGACTCGAGCCGGTAATCGCGAATTTTGCCCCGGTGAAGTCTCGCATTTCAATACGTTGAAAAAAAGTATTGGTTTCCGGATTTCGCTACCCCACCATTCTCGGTGTGCGGGGCGCTGTCCGCCCCGTCCCTGGATGGAAATTTTGGAGGACATCATGAAATACCTGGTTCCCGTGACGCTGCTCGGACTGCTTTGTGCCGGCTGCAGCGCAACCACGCACCGTGCCGAAGTGCAGGACGATTCGACAGACCGGATGACGGTCGGCGTGGTGCAAAAAGAAATTCGCATCGGCATGAGCGGCGCGCAAGTGGTCTCGGTTATTGGCTCGCCGAACATCGTTTCGACCGACGCAGAGCGCAACGAGGTTTGGGTGTACGACAAGATCTCGACAGAGGTTGCTTACTCGAACAGCGAGGGCGGTGTGCTGGGGCTGATTTTCGGTCCTGTCGGCAGCGCCGGGGCTGCGGCGGTTGGTACCGGTCGTCGCAGCGCCGGTGCCCGCTCAACCTCGCAACGAACGCTGACCGTCGTGATCAACTTCGGCCCCGACAGCAGGGTAAGCGATTTCGCCTACCACACGTCGAGGTTCTGAGGGCATCGCGATGAGCACTGCAAGGTGCATCGTTATTGCTTTGATCGCGTTGCTGGTAAGCGGCTGCGCGACGAAAGTACCGGAGTCGGCGCTGAAACTCAGGCCGGAGTCGCTGGAGGTTCGGCAGATCCAGACGCGACGGTTCGATGGCATCGGAGAGGCGGAACTGCTTGCCGCCTGTGCCGGTGTCCTGCAGGACCTGGGTTTCAACCTCGACGAGGCGGAGGCGCCGCTCGGACTCATTGTAGCGTCCAAGAATCGATCCGCGCTGGAGCCGGCCTCGGCAACGGTGAAGCGGCTGCTCGACATCTTCCTCGACATCGAGATGGAGATTGACGACGAGCAGCGCATTCGGGCATCGCTGGTCAGCAGGCCGGTGCCGAACGAAGTCGAGTCCTGGTTCGTCCGAGTGACCTTTCAGCGCATTGTGTGGACCACTGAGAACGAAATATCGCGGCGCGAGGAGCTCGACGATCCGCAGTTGTACCAGAAGTTTTTCGAGCGATTGTCGAAAAGCGTTTTCCTGGAGGCACATTCGATATGAAGTCGAAAATTACATTGATCGGCGTATTTCTGTTGCAGCCGATGTTCCTGTGGGGCTGCGCGGCGGCGCCGCACGCGAAAGTCTTCGAGCAGTCGAGCGCGGTGCAATTGCGCAGCTATCAGAGCCGCGCATTCGATACCGCGGACCGGCAGAAAACATTGCGTACGGTAATTGCGGCACTGCAGGACCTCGGGTTCGTTATCGACAAGGCCGATGCACTGATTGGCACTGTCACCGCGACGAAATTCGATGGCTATGCGCTGCGTGCGACGGTGACCGTGCGCCCGCGTGGCGAGACGCAAACGCTCGTCAGGGCGAACGCGACGATCGACAACCGTGCGATCGAGGAACCTGAACCGTACCAGGATTTTTTCGTCGCGCTCGAGAAAGCGATGTTCCTGACCGCCCGGCAAATCGACTAGTTCCCGATACCCGGCTTGTTGTTTCCATTGCGGCGTGAAAGCGCTGCAGAGGTGAGATTGCCAACACAAAAGGAGAAACCAATGAAATACCTTCAATCAACAATTGCAGTACTGGCGTTGACCGTTGCCTGCAGCGCGTCAGCAACTGCCGAAATCTACGTGGGCGGTGCGCTGGGGCAGGCGCGCATCGATGAACGCATCGATGGCCTGCGTATTGCCGACAACAGTACGAGCTGGCGCGTATTCGCCGGTTACGAGTTCAACGATTACATCGGACTCGAAGCGGGCTACCTCGACCTTGGCAACATTTCGGATACCGTGCTCGGTGTGCCGGTCCGCGCGGACGCCGACGGCTGGACACTATCGGCAGTCGGCAGGATCCCGTTCGCCGATCGCTGGGCCGTGCAGGCCAAAGCCGGGTTCTTTTTCTGGGATGGCCAGTCGTCGGTCAACGGCGTCGTTGAGCGGGATCCCGGCGACCAGAATCCGTTCGTGGGCATCGGAATCGCTTACAGGTTCAACGAGAACGTGCAGCTCGACGTCGGTGTCGACTACTACGACATGGACGACGTGCAACCACTTATTGGCGCAATGGCTCTCTCGTTCCGATTCTGACGCCCGGTTTGTCGCCCGGGTGGTCGCAGCAAGGCTATCCGGGCGCCGATTTCTGGTAATCTCCAACGCTGATATTTCCACCCCGAAACAGAACGGAGTTACTAATGCAACAAAAACTCATCGGCGTCCTGGCCACCTTAACCCTGATCCTCGGCACGTCACTGACCGCAATCGCTGAGACCTCAGCTGAAGATGCCGCGGACTATCGACTGGCGGTAATGACATCGTTGCGTGGCCATATGACCGCAGCATCGATGATCGTTCGCGGCCTGGTCGAAGATAACGGTTACCTTGCGAAACACGCCAAAGGCCTGGAGATGAGTGTTAGCGAAGTTCACCGCGTTTTTCCGGAAGGGTCCAACGTCGGTGAATCGAACGCCCTGCCGGCAATCTGGGAGGACACCGATAAATTCAAGGCAGCCATCGAGAAGGCAGAGAACGCGAGCGCGGCATTCGTCGCGGCTGCAAAAAGTGGCGGCAAGGACGAAATCGGCGGAGCGTTCCGCAATCTCGGCGGGTCCTGCCGCGGCTGCCACGATGACTTCAAGATGTCAGACGACTGACGGCGATCAGTACTGAACGTGGTGCGATGCGCATCGGTTGCGCAACGCTGTTTATTGCCTGGTTCCTGTGCGGTCCGTCGTTTGCGGCGGACGACGAGAACGCTTTGCTCCAGCGCGGTAAATACCTGCTGCACGCCGGGGGCTGCATCACCTGCCACACCGAAGACGCCGACGGCGCGGTGCCGTTGGCGGGCGGCAGGGCAATGGTCACCGAATTCGGGACGTTTTATTCTCCGAATATCACCCCGGACATAGAAACCGGAATCGGTGACTGGTCTGACGAGGATTTTCTGAACGCGTTGTGGAACGGCAGAAACCCGGATGGCGATCACTACTTCCCCGCGTTTCCATATACCTCATATACCGGCATTACCGAGCCGGACGTAAAAGCGCTCGCGGCCTACCTGCGCAGCCTGGAGCCGGTGCGGCGCGCCAACGCGGAACATGACCTGCCGTTGTTCATGTCGTCCCGGCTCGCGGCTGGCGCCTGGAAAGCGCGCTACTTCGACGCAGCACGTTTTACGCCCAATCCCGAAAAGAGCGACGTATGGAACCGCGGCGCCTACCTCGTCAGGCACCTGGGGCACTGCGGCGAATGCCATACACCACGCAAGGCTTTCGGTGTGGTCGACGCCAGACGCGAGATGGCCGGCAGCAAAGGCTCGGACGAAATCGAGGGCGCCCCCAACATCACGCCGCACCGAACTGACGGCATCGGCCGCTGGTCGGCGAGTGACATCGATTATTTCCTCGATATCGGCATGGAACCCGCGGGGGATTTCGCGGGCGGCTCGATGGCCGCGGTAATCGACGACAACACAAGTCATTTGACGCGCGCCGACCGCCTCGCCATTGCCGAGTATCTGCTGTCACTCCCGCCGCTCGAGTCCGCGGACGACTGATGGCGGCTGTCGCCAATTGGCGTCAGCTTGCCATTGGCGACGAATCTGCGAGACTGTTGG
>JAHHOT010000021.1 GCA_018677555.1 Gammaproteobacteria bacterium
GTTGAACGAGGATATTCAGAACATACTCGACCAGCGTACCGACAACTGGGGCATCAAGGTCGCCAACGTCGAAATCAAGCATGTCGATCTCGACGAGAGCATGATTCGCGCGATCGCCCAGCAGGCGGAAGCCGAGCGCGCCCGGCGGGCAAAAGTGATCAATGCCGAGGGTGAGAAGCAGGCCGCCACCATGCTGGCGGAGGCAGCGAATACCCTCGGCAAACAGAAACAGGCGCTGCAGTTGCGATACCTGCAAACGCTCAAGGAAGTCGCAAACGAGAAAACCAATACGATTGTATTCCCGCTACCGCTGGATCTAATCAAGCCACTGATGGACGCGCAGAATTCGGACAGTAGCGACTAACTCTGCGCCGACGGAGCGACCGTCACGACAATCTCTGCGCCGCCCAACGGCGACGACGATATCGACACGCCGCCACCGTAGGACTCGGCAATTTCCTTGACGACCGCGAGGCCGATTCCGTGACCGGGCGTCGCCTCGTCGAGGCGCGTGCCTCGCTGCAACAACTGTTGCGCCGCTTCCGGTGGAATGCCGGGCCCGTCATCGGACACGATCATCCGCATGTCGCCAGAGCCGGGCTCAGCACCGTCGAGGGGCTCGATGATGATCTGTACTTCTTCCCGGCACCATTTGCAGGCGTTGTCGAGAAGATTGCCAGCGAGCTCCATGAAGTCGCCTTTGTCGCCGCGAAATCGGGATCCAGGCGTTACCCGTAACGAGAAACGCGGCCGTTTTTCCTTGTAGACTTTCTTCAGGCCGTCAACGAGGCGTTGCAGGTCTTCTTCGACGGCCACGGGCACGATGCCGAGACTGTCGCCCGCCAGGGTTGCCGGCTTGCGCAGCTGGTAGCGCACGATATCGTTCATGCGCTCAATCTGCTCCTCGATCTTTTCCCGATCCGGCCGTGCCGACGGGTCCGAAATTATCGAGCGTATCGCGGCCAGCGGCGTCTTCAGACTGTGCGCCAGGTTGTCCAGCGTATTCCGATAGCGCTCCGAACGTCCCCGTTCGCTGCCAATCAGCAAATTCATGTTGCGCGCAACCCCGGTCAGCTCGGTGGGGAAGCCACCGGAGAGCTCCTGGCGCCTGCCCTCCTCGACGTCGCTGATTTCCTCCTCGATCTGGCGCAGCGGTTTCAGGACACTCCGCATCACCAGCGAGATGGCGAACAGCATCACCAGCGCGACAGCGGCGAACCAGCCGAAGAGCTGGCGCCGAAAACGTGTGAGCTGGGAATAAAACGAATCGAGGCTCTCGGCAACGCTGAATGTGTAGGGGCGCAACTCGCCGTTCGCCAGCTCCCATTCGACTGCGAGGCTGAGCGCCATCAGCGGCGTGCCGTCTTCCAGCTCGATGCGTGAGAATTCGTGTGTCCCCAGCGGCGGCGGCTCGCCGTACGGCAGATCGAGCCCGAGAGCGGACGGCGACTTCCAGACCGGGGCATCGGAGTCGTCGCGAAGCTGTCCGTAGAGCCCGGAATCCAGCGCGCCGAAGCGGGGTTCCGGCAGCGTCGGGGGCATCTCGAGCTCCCCGTAGATATTCGGTTCCGCCGCCGCCAGCAGCGCCATCAGTTGCCCGTCGAGGATGTCTTCCTGCGCCTGTTCACCGGCTTCACGGAACGCAGTATCCAGCACGATGATGGTCGCACCGAAGAAAAATAACAGGAGAAGGCTGACGGAAAGTAGTAGTCGGGCACTAAGAGACGACATCAGCGGGGCTCAGCCCTCCGCATTCCGCTCGAGTGCAAACCGGTAACCACGGCCGCGCAATGTCTCGATCGGCTTGATGTCGTTTTGCGGGTCCAGTTTCTTGCGCAGGCGGCCGATGAAAACCTCGATGACGTTGCTGTCTCGCTCGAAGTCCTGGTCATACAGCCGGTCCGTCAATTCCGTCTTCGAGATCACCTCGCCGGCACGCATCATCAGGTGTTCGATGATGCGATATTCAAAGCTGGTCAGCTCGATTTCCTCGTCGTTGACAGTCAGTTGCTGACGCGCCGTATCCAGCTTTACCGGCCCCGCTGACAGTACCGACGATGCCCAGCCGCCACTGCGTCGCAGCAACGCATTGACGCGCGCCGACACTTCCTCGAAATGAAACGGTTTGACCACGTAGTCGTCAGCGCCTGCGCTCAGCCCGTCGACCTTGTCCTGCCAGCGATCACGCGCGGTCAGTATCAGCACCGGGTAGGTCTTGCCTTTGGCGCGAAGTTCCTTGATCACGTCCAGCCCGGACATCTCAGGCAGCCCGATATCGATGATGGCGAGGTCGATCGGATACTCCAGGGCGAAGTAAAGCCCTTCGCGGCCATCCGCCGCCTGCTCTACGCCGAACCCGTTGTCGGCGAGTTGTTTGCACAAGGACTCGCGCAGGGTTTCTTCGTCTTCGATTACAAGAAGTCGCATTGCATGCCTCGCGATCAGCCGTTGCTGCGACGCTTCCCGTTGATACGGTGTGTCTTGACCTTGCCGTCCTTGGTCAGGCACTTGATGTGATGCACCTCGCGATTGCCCTTGACCCGGGTGTCGGCACTGACGATGCGCCCATTGCATTGACGACGGACCTGCTCGACCGCTTCGTTGAGCGATTTGCCGCCGCTTTGTGCGACTACGATGTGCCCGGGCGCAGACCGGTCGCCCGCTTCGACGACCGTCGCCGTGAGCAACGTGGCAGTCAGCAAAATGGCTGTGAGGATCAGTCTCATCGCGGTTTCAGTCGTAGTCTCGGGCAAAAAATTCACGGTTAATGTATCAAGTTTGGTCCGTCGCCGGGCCGATTGCAACGTGACTCGTCACACACCGGCCCGGCGAATTCGCGCGGCTGAATCAGGGCGCCGGGCGGACATCGACCCGAATACGCAGGCGGCTTCCAGGCTCGTACGGCGTCTCGGTCAGGTACTTGCGCCCGTTGTAGGAGTACAGCACCTTGTAGCCGTCGATCCGCTCTTCCTCGTAGCTGGAATAGGTCGTCTCGCAGCGACGTACCGGCCGCGAGTGGCGGCTGCTGTAGTAGTGGCCATTGTCGATCGCCGTGCGGCGGGCCGTATCGTTTGCAATCGCGGCGCCTATCATGGTGCCTGCAACCGTCGCGGCATCGTTACCGCGACCGCTCCCGAACTGGTGCCCGACGACGCCACCCAGGATGGCGCCGAACAGTGTTTTGGCGCCGACGCCTGCCGGGCGATGTTCAACCGTGTAGTAGGCGGTTTCTTCCCAGCACTCACGCACCGGTTTGGACACCGTCACGTAGTTGACGATCGGCTCCACGTTCAGAACGCGGGCATAGTCATATACCGCTTTGCCGGAACGATATTTTCCGTGATTGTGGTCCGCTGCTGCCGGCGTTGCCGCCAAAGCCAGTGAAACAACGATCGCGCCAGACAACGTCGTAATCCAAGGCTTGATGTTCATAGTCATTCTCCATGTTCCGTATGTGGCCCGGGTACTCTTCCGAGCCTGCGACAGAGAATAGACCCCGGGCAATGAACCGAAGCTGAACGCCGGGCGACGATTTTTGCTCCGAAACTGAACGGTTTATGAACGCTGGCGATGGCGGCGCAGCAGCGCGATTATTTGCTGCGTTGCCACTCGGCCTCGAGCGATTCGAGGTCCAGTGTCACCGGGTCGCGGCCGGATGCCCGAATCCGCTCCTCCATGTCCCGAAACCGTGCTTCGAATTTGCGGTTGGCAGCCGCGAGCGCCTGCTCGGCGTCGATTTCCAGGTGCCGGGCAAGATTGACGCAGGCGAACAGCAGGTCACCGAATTCCTCGCTGATCGCCGCTGCATCCCCGCCCTCGCAGGCCTCTTCCAGCTCGGCGATTTCCTCGTCGATCTTGGCCCTCGGCCCGGCCGAATCGGGCCAGTCGAAGCCTGCGGCAGCAGCCCGTTTGCCCAGCTTTTGCGCCCTTTTCAGGGCCGGCAGAGCCACCGCTATGCCGTCCACGGCGCTTGCTGTTGCGACCGTTGCGGCGCTCCTGGCACGCTCTTCCGATTTGATCCTTTCCCAGCTCCCGGCGACCGGCCCCGCCGCGCGTTGTTCTGCATCGCCAAAGACGTGCGGGTGCCGGCGCAGCATCTTGTCGCAGATACCCGCGGCAACCGCGGCAAAATCGAAGGCGCCGATTTCCTCTGCCATGCGGGCGTGGAACACGACCTGGAACAACAGGTCACCCAGTTCGTCGCGCAGGCCGGGCAGGTCTTCGCGCGCGATCGCATCCGCGACTTCGTAGGCTTCCTCGATCGTATAGGGCGCGATGCTCGAAAAGTCCTGCTGCTGATCCCAGGGACAGCCCGCTTGCGGATCGCGTAGCGCCACCATTATCTCGAGCAATTTCTCGATAGATGACATATCGTTATGTTATTTCTGTAGTTTTCTTCTGAGCTCTGCCAGCATCATGGCGGTCGCTCCCCAGATGCGCCAGGTTTCGTATCGATACTCGATGATCGGTACGCGGGCGCCACCGAATTCCCGCTCCGAGTGTCGCTGGTTGGACGCATCCAGCAGAAAGTCGAGCGGCACCTCGAACGCTTCGTCCACCTCGCGGCTGTCGATCGCCAGTTCGGCACCCGCCGCCACGATGCCGACCACGGCCGTCACCGCGTATTGCGAGATGGTTGGCATCGGTGGCAGGTAGCCGATAGTTTCCACCTGGGTCGGCAGGATGCCAACCTCCTCCCAGGTCTCACGCAACGCCGTCGCACGAATGTCGGGGTCTGGCGCCTCCATGCGACCGCCCGGAAAGCTGATCTGCCCGGCATGGTGTTTCAGTTCCGCCGAGCGCTGCGTGAGCAAAACACGCAAACCGGCATCGCCTTCAATGAGAGGAATGAGGACGCCTGCCGGCGTCAGTCCGGCCGTCAGCTTTTCCTGCATGTGCTGCGGCCAGCGTTGCATGGCACGGGTGAGGCGGATCTGCAGCGGATCGGACGGCATCGCCGTATCGGCAAGCCGCCGACGAATATCGGCGACAGTGATGCGGCTGTTAATGCTGGATACCGCCTTCGGTCAGCCTGGCCGGGTCGAGCAGCCGGTCCAGTTCTTCGTTGCTGAGATCCGTCATTTCCTTCGCCACTTCCTTGACCGGCCGGCCCTCCGCATAGGCTTTTTTCGCGACGGCAGCCCCAAGCTCGTAGCCGATGACGGGATTCAGCGCGGTCACGAGAATCGGGTTGCGGTCCAGCGCCTCGTCGATCTTGTCCTGGTTCACGGTAAAACCGGCGATGGCGTTGTCCGCGAGACAGCGCGAGGCATTTGCCAGTATCTCGATGCTCTGCAGCAGGTTGTACGCCACCACCGGCAGCATCACATTCAGCTGAAAATTGCCGGACTGGCCAGCGATCGTGACCGTGGCATCGTTGCCGATGACCTGCGCGCAAACCATCGCCACGGCCTCGGGGATGACCGGATTGACCTTGCCGGGCATTATGCTCGAACCGGGCTGCAGCGCCGGCAGCGCAATCTCACCGATGCCGGCCAACGGGCCGGCGTTCATCCAGCGCAGGTCATTGGCGATCTTCATCAAGCTGACAGCAAGCACCTTGAGCTGACCCGACGCTTCGACCGCCGCGTCCTGGCTGCTGAGTGCCTCGAACAGCGAATCCGACGGCCGGAAGTCGATGTTTGTGCGCTCGCTGAGCAACACGGCGACCTTTTCGCCGAACTTCGGATGAGCATTGATGCCGGTGCCAACGGCGGTGCCGCCCTGCGCCAGCTCCGCCAGCCGTTTCTGGGTATCAGCCAGGCGCTCCAGCGAACTCTCGATTTGCGCGCGCCAGCCATCGAGTTCCTGGCCCAAGGTTACGGGCATCGCGTCCATGAGATGCGTGCGACCCGTCTTGACGACATCGCGCGTCTCGTCGGCTTTGCCCTGCAGCACTTCAACAAGGTGTTCGAGAGCCGGACGCAGGGAATCCGCAATGCCCATTGCGGCACTGACGTGCACGCAGGTCGGTATCACGTCATTACTACTCTGGCTCATGTTCACATGATCGTTCGGATGCACCTCGCTGCCCAGCTCATCGCTGGCCAGGCGTGCGAGCACTTCATTGGCGTTCATGTTCGAACTCGTGCCCGATCCGGTCTGAAAGACATCGATCGGAAAATGCTCGTCGTAGTCACCGGCAGCGACCTCGAGCGCACATTTTTGAATGGCGACGGCCTTGTCCGTCGTCATCAGGCCGAGCTCGGCGTTGGCGCCTGCCGCAGCCCATTTCACCAGCCCGAGCGCGGCGATGAAGCGACGCGGCATTCTCAGGCCGCTGATCGGAAAATTCTGCACCGCCCGCTGTGTCTGGGCACCCCAAAGAGCATCCGCGGGCACCCGCAGTTCGCCCATGCTGTCACGCTCCACACGGAATTTGTCGTCGCTCATTTCTCGTCAATCTCCGGTCGGTTCCGGACGAACCGTATTGCTGCGATTGGTGTATGATTCGCGCTTTGTGGGCGCAAGTCCAGTAGTCCAGCAACCCATGTTCTCCGGGCGGTCCGCCCGATTTC
>JAHHOT010000058.1 GCA_018677555.1 Gammaproteobacteria bacterium
AACGCCGCAGTTGCCGGCTGACGTTTATCGCCTGCAGCGCGGGAATCTGCGCAAGTTGGGGAGCACGAATGACGCAACCTTGCGCGACGTCGCGCTCGGCGATGTACGCAAGGTCAGCTTCGATACCGACGACGGGACCACAATCGACGCGTTCGTGGTGTTTCCGCCCGACTTTCGCGATGGCGCGAGATACCCCGGGCTGCTGCGGGTCCATGGTGGACCGACGTCGCAGTACGACTACGCCTTTCATACCGAAGCACAGCTCCTGGCCGCGCAGGGCTACGTCGTCGTCATGCCCAATCCGCGGGGTTCGTCGGGTTACGGGCAGGAGTTCGCGACCGCTATTTTTGCCGACTGGGGCGGTATCGACTACGGCGATGTCGTCGCATCCATGGACTACGCCATCGACCAGGGCTGGGTCGACCCGGAGCGGACCGGCGTGTTCGGCTGGTCCTACGGAGGCATCATGACCAATCACGTCATCACGAAGACAGGTCGGTTCAAAGCGGCGATCACGGGTGCCAGCGCTACGCTTTACAGCGCAAACTACGGCCATGACCAGTATCAGCGCTGGTGGGAATATGAACTGGGATTACCCTGGGTTGAGGAGAACCGCGAGAAGTGGGAGCGCATTTCGCCATTCTATCAACTGGGGAAAGTTACGACGCCCACGCTTGTGGTTTGCGGCGAGCACGACTGGAACGTCCCGCTGCAGAATTCCGAGCAACTTTACGCGGCCCTCAAGAGGTTGGGCGTGCCCACGGAGCTGGTCGTTTACCCGGAGCAGTATCACGGCTTCAGCGTGCCGTCCTACAACAAGGACCTCTACGTCCGTTACATCGACTGGTTTGCCAGGTACATACCGGAGTGAGGTCGAACCGACGCAACTGTTGAGGTTGAGCTATGCGGTGCTCTGGTCACGGCGCAATTCCTCGATACGTGCACGAACCTCGTTGAACAGCTCCTTGCGCAATCCCAGGATGTGAAAAATTTCGACGATCGTGAAAAACGGTGCAGCGAGGTTTGCCTGGATCGGGTGCTTCAGCAATACTGGCATTGATTTCTCGACAGCGTGACCGACGAATTGAGCGATATAGCCGCCGAAAAAAGCGGCGGCGGCAATCGATGCTGACCACTTGAACGGCAGTGCGCCAATGTCTGCCGCAAGCTGGACAACGAGCAGGCCAAACAGCAGAAACACGGTCGCAAAAATCCAGTCAAGCGTCAGGTAAAACAGGAAGAACCCGAGTACCACGACGTGCGCCGCTGTGAACGAGAAGCCGTTGATGGCGATGTCGACCCAGGTGAGCGGGATTGTTACACCCAACATAATGATCGGAATGCCGATCAGGTGAACGGTGACATTGAACGGGTGCTGGTGCGCGGCGGCGTAGCCGGCCAGCATGCTCATCAACTTCGAATCGCGTTTCCCGGTCACTGTTTCAGTAGCCCAGCTCGCGCAATTCCTCCTCGTAGTCCTGGTACAGCGCGTAGTTGTGCCGGACCGTGTCATTGATGTCGCGTTGTATGCGCGCAATCTGCAATTGCTCCTTGATCCACTGGTGCTCGGCCCAGTTGCCGCCACCCGTCTTCACGACTTCCATTTCCGCGGCGCCGATTCCGACCATGCTCGCCATCCCGGAAAACGCCTCGCCAAAGGACGTTACTTCGCCGGCTTCCGCTTTCTCGCTCAGTTCCTGCAAGCGTTCAGTCTGGTCCTCCTGATAGGCGCGCGTCTTTCTGACCACCGAGACGAATTGCTCGACCTGGTCACGGCTCAGCATGCCGCTCTCGGGCGGTTCGTACACGTCGTTTTCGGCCTCTTCCAGGATGCGTCCCTGCCTCTCCAGCTCGCCGAACGCACCGGAGCTGCGCGCGGTCGACCCGCTCCCCGACGTATTGCTGCTGCCCATATCGGGAATCGTGAAGCCGCTGGTGCCGCTGCGCATTACGCTGGCGCCGACCACGGCCGACAAGGCAACGAGCACGACGATCGAGCACACCAGCGACAGGATGTAGTGGCCGACCCTGGAGCTGTCGGGAATATCCAGGTACTTCGGCAGAATGCGCCATAGCAGCACCAGGCCGTATATACCCAGGCCCAGCGCAAGAAGCCCGCCAATCCACGGGATCTGCATCGCAACATTGCCGACATAGCCGGGAACGAAGGCGAGGGAGGTTGCCGCAAGCGCGTGCGCAAAGCTGTTCTTGCCCTTGAACATGCCGGCGAGGAATGCGACAACAAAAGCAATAATGACGGCTGCGGCCGCCTGGATGATGATGCCGAGGAGCGCCATCATCAGCGTGGGCTGCGGAATGAACGCGAAGGTGTTCGGAATGATCAGATCGAGAAGATACGCAAGAATGCCGGAGCCGATAATCAGCGGCCCGGTGAGCAGCATCGCCGTTTTGCTCCAGTCACCTGCTTCGGGCAGGTAGGTGTCCCAGGTCTTGTCCGGGTCGAAGAGTGCGCCTTTTATTAGCGCAAGTGTGCGCGTCAGGTCCATTGCTTGCCCCCATTTGTTATTCTGTTTGTCGAGCGAATTGTATCCGAAGTTGACGGGGATGCCCGCCATTCGGGTTGAACTTCCCCTCAAGTCAGGGGTCTGGATTCGTTAGTTGTTGATTTTTGCTGATTTATATACCCCGGTCGGATCACCCAATATCATGAGAACCACTGCTAAATGGGCAGCGCTGCTGCTCCTGGCCACAATCGCGCCGGTCACGAGCTCGAAAGAGCTGGTGACCCAATTTAACGGGCAGGACAACGTCACGACAGGCTCGTTCGAGGTTGAAGGGCCATGGGTTCTCGACTGGTGGGTAGGGTCGGATTTCCCGACCGGGTTCCTGATCGAAATTCACCTCATCGATGCGAGCACCGGTTTTCAGCACGCACGAGTGCTCCGTACGCGCTACCCCGGCAACGGTGTGAAGCTGTTTCATGAAGGTGGGCGATTCAAGTTTCGCATCAGCTCATCCCTTGCTCGTTGGAATTTGCGTGTCGAAGAAATTACGAAGGAAGAAGTTGCGCTTTACCGGCCGATCAAGGAAGAAAAAGAAGACAACGTCATCGAGTAACGGCTGACCGTCGCGGTGCTGCAGTGAGCGAGAACGTACACGACGCACCGGCATCCATCTGGTTTGCAGGCGTCGATGCCGTTCGTGGAGACTCGGCGGTAGCGGCGGCGTTGTCAGCAGGCAATTCGTTTGCGCCCGACTACGTCGTTGGCGTCGGCAAAGCCGCGACCAGCATGTGTGCCGGTGCCTACCGCCATCTTGGTGCCGGCCCAACGGGGCTGGCGATTACGGCGACCGGGTATGCCGGGGACGAGCTGGCCGGCTTGCCTGACATCGACGTCATCGAATCGTCGCATCCGATACCGGACGACCGGTCGATCGACGCCGGGCGCCGATTGCGGGACTGTGTCTCGGCGATGGATCGCGAGTCAAGGCTGTTGCTGCTTGTGTCCGGCGGTGCCTCGGCGCTCGTCGAGCTCCCCGAAGATGGCACCACGCTAAAAAAATTGCGTGAATTGAACGAACGCTGGATCAGCAGCGGACTGAGCATCGATGCGATCAATGCGCAACGGCGCAAGCTGTCACAGATCAAGGGCGGCCGGCTGTTGCAACGATTCCGTGGGACTTCGGTTCTCATCTACGCTATTTCCGATGTCGAGGGCGACGACATTGCGGTGATCGGTTCGGGCATTGGCGACCCTGCGCTGGCGCGTTGCGCTAACGAGGTGAAAATCGTTGCATCAAACCGGCACGCGCGTCAGGCAGCAGCGACGTACGCGGCGGAAAACGGCTACGTCGTTCGCTTGAACGAAGAAAGCCTCTACGGCGACGTTACGGAGATCGCCGGCCGTCTCGTCGATACGCTGACCAGCGGCGCGCCGGGTGTCTACATCTGGGGCGGCGAACCGGTCGTGACCTTGCCGGAGCGGCCGGGCAAGGGTGGCCGCAATCAATTCCTCGCGCTGCTGATTGCCAGCAAGATCGTCGGTCGCGATATTCGCCTTATCGCCGCCGGCACCGATGGTCTTGACGGGGCAAGTTCTGTGGCAGGGGCCGTCGTTCATGGTAAAACCGTTGATGACGATTTCGCTGTTAAGGACAGCTTGCTGCGAGCAGATTCCGGTACCTGGCTCGATGAGCGAGGCGCGACTTTCGTGAGCGGGGCAACGGGCACCAACGTGATGGATCTCGTGGTCGCAATTGTTGGTAACGGCGGTCGCGCCTGAGTAAGATTGCAGAAAAGTAACCCGATACCCTGAGCCGTCCGGGCGCAGGAATCTGCGACCGAAGCGGCTATCTCACAGGGGATCTCAATTGGACAGCCACGCTCGAATCGTCATCATTGGCGGCGGCATCATGGGCGCCGGCCTTCTTTATCATCTCGCGGAAGAGGGCGCGGAAGACTTGCTGCTGATCGAGAAGGGTGAGCTGACTTCCGGCTCCACCTGGCATGCGGCGGGACAATGCCCCAGCCTCGTCGGTAATTACAACCTCGCCAAAATTCACGCGCACAGCAACAATCTTTATCCGAGGCTGGAGGAACTGACAGGGCAGTACGTCAGCTGGCATCCTTCGGGCGGTATTCGCCTGGCGCTGAACCAGGATGACGTCGACTGGTTTCACTACATGAAAGGCATCGCCGACAATGTCGGCTTTCGCATGGAAATCATCGACCCGGCCAAGATCCGGCAACTGAACCCGCACCTGACGCTGGACGGCGTCGTCGCCGGTGCATGGACGCTTGACGATGGCCACGCGGATCCTGCCGGCCTGTGCAATGCCATGGCGCGCGGCGCCAAAAACATGGGCGCCAGGATTCAGAAGCACACGCTGGTAACGAACACACGCCAGTTGCCGTCCGGTGAGTGGGAAGTCGTCACTGATAAAGGCACGGTTACTTGCGAGACAGTAGTCAATGCCGCCGGCTGTTACGCGCGGGTTGTCGCAAACTGGGTTGGCGCCGATGTACCAATAAATAATATCGAACATCACTACATCGTTACGGGGCCGGTCGCGCCGTTCCAGGATGCGGAAGAAGAGATGCCGGTCGTCCGCGATCCCTGGGCGTCGACTTACCTGCGGCAGGAGCAGAAAGCGGGCGTGATTGGCATTTACGAACATTCGGGCGCGGTGACGGCGTGGTCACCGCAAGGGCATCCGACCTGGGAATCCGACAGCGAGCTCTTCCCGGACAACCTTGAACGGCTGATGCCGTGGCTGGAGCGAGCGATGGAGCGCATCCCGGCGTTTGCGGATGCGGGCATCAAGCGTGTCGTCAACGGAGCGATTCCGCATTCGGCGGACGGCCCGCCAATGCTCGGTCCGGTAGCCGGCCTGCGCAACTACTGGATGTGCTGCGGATCCTCTTTCGGTATCGCAC
>JAHHOT010000104.1 GCA_018677555.1 Gammaproteobacteria bacterium
GGTTTCCTCGACGATATCGAAAACGCGCCCGACATCCATACTGGCTTCCTTGATGTAGCGAATATTCTCGAATTCGCGTGTCAGCCTGCCGACAAGTCTCGCAGACATGTCGACGTTGGAAGTAACCGGGTTGTTGTACAGCATGATGGGCAGCGAGACCGCTTCGGCAATCGCACGGTAGTAGCTGAAAATCTCGTCGTCGGTGGGCGCATAGTAGTACGGCGGAATAATCATCAGGCCGTCGGCGCCGAGTTCCTCGGCTTCCCGGCTGTAGCGCACGGCGTTCGGCGTATATGCATTCATGGTGCCAACCAGTACATCCATGCGGCCGTCGACGTGCGCAATCGCGGCGCGGACGTATTCGCGCCTCTCGTCGTCAGTTATCGTCAGGAACTCACCGGTGGTGCCGAGTATGATCACCCCGGGCACGTTGCAAGCCAGTTGCCAATCAAGAAATCGTGCCATGGATTTCAGGCAAATCCTGCTACCGTCGGCGGTAAACGGCGTTACGGTGACGGTGTAACAGCCGCGAAATAACTTGGACAATGAATCTCCCCTTGGCGACAAACTGGCCGCGCCCGCAAACGGCTGACGCTGGCAGCAACCGGTTCGAAGTCGTAATCTGCGCGCTATGCGACCAGAAGTTAGTATAGCGCACGAATTCCGGTGTCAAAGGCCGGCGCCGAATCGGGGGTCGTGTTGACGGATGTGCTGGTCATTGGCGGTGGCATCGCCGGCTGCACGACAGCTTATTACCTCGCTCGCGATGGTGTCGAGGTCACGCTACTGGAGCAGTTCGAGCTCAATTCGCTGGCCTCCGGCGCGAATGCCGGCAGCCTGCACGCACAGATTCAGCCCGAGCCATTCGCGGACTATGGTGACACGTGGGCGCGTCAGTACCAGGCAGCCCTGCCGTTCTATAAAGCGTCGATTTCGCTGTGGTTGCTGGCCGCGGCGGAGCTCGGGCAGGACCTCGGCGTCGCGCAGGACGGCGGATTGCTGGTGGCGTCAAGCGTAGGTGACATGCGCCGCATCGAAGCGAAAGCCGCCTACGAACGGGCTGCTGGTCTGGAGATCGATTTGCTGGATGCATCTGACCTGCGCCGGCTCGCCCCCTACATTTCGGCGGATGCCGTCGGCGCCGGCTACTGTCCGATAGAAGGCAAGGTCGATCCGCTGCGGGCAACAAACGCATTCGCCGACTGCGCGCGCGAGAAGGGCGCGAGCATTCACGAGCACTCAGCCGTGACCGCGATTCAGCGCGGCGCATCCGGTTTCGACATCGTGACTGAGCGCGGCCGCTTTCACGCACAGCGCGTCGTCAACGCGGCGGGCGGAGCGGCTGCACGCATCGCCGCGTTGCTGGGTGACCGCGTCGACTGCGAGACATTTCCCATTCAGCTCAGCGTGTCCGAGCGCCTCGAGCCGTTGATCGATCACCTGGTCTACTCCGCAGCCGAAATGCTCACCTTGAAACAGACGCACGCCGGCACGGTGGTTATCGGGGGCGGCTGGCCCGCCGTCGACGGATCCAATGGCCATGCGCTCGTTAGCCGGGAATCGCTGCGCGGCAATCTTCAGGCGGCTGTCGCAGTCGTGCCGGCACTCGCTTCCGTCGGCATCGTACGCAGCTGGGCGTCGCGCGTTAATGGCAACAGCAGCTGGCTGCCCGTCATCGGAGAGCTGCCGCGTAATCCGGGCGTTTTCGTGAATTACGTACCCTGGATGGGCTTCAGCGGTGCGCCGGCTGCGGGCCGTATAACCGCAAGCCTGGTACAGGGCCGGCCGCCGCCCGTTGAGTTCAGCATCGATCCGTTTGCGCCGTGACTCAATGTTTGAGGATCTTGGACACGAATGCGCGCGTTCTCGACTCTTGCGGCGCGTCGAATATTTCACGCGGCGAGGCACATTCGACAATGCGCCCGGCATCAAGCATCGCAACCCGCGTGGCAACCTCGCGTACAAATGCCATTTCGTGCGACACGATCAGCATGGTGATGCCCTCGCTGGTCAGGGAGCGGATAACGTCCAGTACTTCCGTCACTCGCTCCGGGTCCAGCGCGGAAGTGACCTCGTCGAGTAGCAGGATCTGCGGATCCATGGCCAGTGCGCGCGCGATGGCGACCCGTTGCAGCTGACCGCCGGAGAGTTCCTCCGGGTAGGCATCGCGTTTCTCGAGCATGCCGACTCTGTCGAGCAATTCAGCCGCCACCTGCTCGGCCTCTGCGCGCGGCTTTTTGCGAATCTTGATGGGCGCAATGCTCACGTTGCGCAGCACCGTCATGTTCTGAAACAGGTTGTATTGCTGAAACACGATCGACATCCTGTCCCGCAGCAGCCGCACGCTCTTGCGATTGTGGTAGTCGATGCGCTGACCGTCGACTACAACCTCGCCGGACGTTGGCAGGGTCAGGCCGATCAGCACCCGCAACAGCGTACTCTTGCCAGACCCGGAGGGGCCGATGAGGCTCAGAACCTCGCCTTTCCTGGTGTCCAGCGTCACGCCTTTGAGCACCTCGGTGGAGCCGTAGGCGCATGACAGATTTTTCACCTCAAGAATTGGCAAGACGTTTCTCCAGGCGGGCCGCCAGGCGGCTGAGCGGGTACGACAGCGCAAAATAGCAAATGAGTATGGCGCCAAAGCCGAGCACCGGCGAGAACCCCCGATTCACCAGCATCTTGCCGGCAAAAGTAAGCTCGATGACGCCGAGCTGGGAGGCAAGCGACGTGTCTTTTATGAACATCACAATAAACGCAGCGGTCGGCGGCAGAATGACCTTCCAGGATTGCGGCAGAACGACGCTGATCTGGATTTGCAGCCAGTTGAAGTTCAGCGTGCGCGCACTCTCGACCTGGGGCGCCGGGACCGATTCAATGCCAGCCCGAATTACCTCGGAAAGGAACGCTGTCGAGAGCAGGCACACGGACACCGTGGCAATTCCGAACAATGACGTGCCCGGCATCAAGGGTTCGATGACGAACAAGACGATAAAGAGGATCACCAGAAACGGTATACGCCGGAATATTTCCACGTAGGCCACAGCAACCCAGCGAACAGGCAGCAGTGGTCGGTAGGTCGAGTTG
>JAHHOT010000109.1 GCA_018677555.1 Gammaproteobacteria bacterium
GGTGCTGTCTTTGCACCCCGCCAGGCCGGGTAAAGCGTTGACAAAAGGGCAAGTGTCAAAGCGATCCCGCAGATCTTCAGTACGTCGGGCCAGCGCAGGTCCGCAGGCAGGTCACTGATGAAATACACGTCTGCTGCCAGCAGCTTGATGTCGAGCACGGACTCCAGCAACGCCACGATTGATTCGAGATTCAAAGTGAGCAGCACCCCAAGCGCCAGGCCGGCCAGTGTACCAGCAACGCCGATTATCGTTCCCTGGGTAATGAATATTTTCAGAATGCTCGACGGTTTTGCGCCCGCAGTCCGTAATATCGCGATGTCCGCCTGCTTGTCCTTCACGACCATAACCAGCGTCGAAACAATGTTGAACGCGGCAACCGCAATGACCATGAGCAGGATGACAAACAATATGGACTTTGTAATTTGAATCGAGCGGAAAAAATTGACGTGCCGTCGGGTCCAGTCGCTGATCAGCACGCCGCCACCAAGTTCCATCGCGACGTCCCGAACGATCTCCGGTGCCGCGAACACATCGTTGACCGACAGTCGAATTCCGGTCACAAAACCTTTTTTGCGGAACAGGCGCGCCGCATCGTCCATATTGATGAATGCAAGGCGCCGGTCGAACTCGTACATGCCCACGCGGTAAATGCCGCTGACCGTGAATCTGCGCGAGCGCGGCAGGACGCCGGCCGGAGTCACCACGCCTTCAGCCAGCGTCAGCGTGACTTTATCGCCGACACCGGCTTGCAATGCATTTGCCAGCTCGACTCCCAGCACGATGTTGAATCGCGAGGCCTCCAGACTGGTGAGCGAACCATCCAGCATGACCCCGTCGACACCGGAAACCTGGAGCTCCCGTGCCGGAACGACACCGCGAATCTCGGCACCACTCAGCTGGCGGCCGAAAATCATCAGGCCCTGGCCGTCGATATACGGGGCTGCAGCAGTTACGCGCGGATTTTCCGCCGCCAACGCGACCGTGCCCTCCCAGTCCGGCAGGCGGCCGTCGCCGCTTTCAATGCTCGCGTGCGCCGACATGGCCAGCAATCGCTCCTTCAACTCCCGCTCAAATCCGTTCACGACAGACAGAACGACAATCAGCACGGCAACGGCGACAGCAATTCCGGCCATTGAAATAGCGGAAATGATATTCACAAACTTGCTGCCGCTGCGGGAGCGCACGTAGCGTCTGCCAATCCAGTGTTCGAATGACATGGGCATTGGGCTACTAGTACCGGAGTGCAGCGGCGGGATTGACGAGTGCCGCACGGCGCGCAGGGTACAGTGTTGCAACAGACGTCAACAGGAAAGCTGCCAGCGCGATGATCGCAACATCACGCGCCTCCAGAACCGACGGAATCCGGGTGACGTAATAAACATCCCCGGGCATGATCTGAAAGCCCAGGAGTCTTTCCAGTACTGGCGCGATCGCCGGCACGTTGACGGCAAGCAGCACGCCGAGAAGTACGCCGACAAACACTCCCAGCCAGCCGATAGCCGCACCCTGAATAAAAAATATGCGCACAACATTGCGCGGGCTCATGCCCAGCGTTCGCAATATTGCGATGTCATTCGTCTTGTCTGTAACGACCATCACCAGGCTGGCCACGATATTGAATGCCGCCACGCCGATGATTAGTGACAAGATCAGTGACATCATCATTTTTTCGAGCTTGATGGCACGAAAGTAGCTCGCATTCTCGATCGTCCAGTCGCTGACTTGCAGATCGGCCGGTGCCAGCGCGCGGATCTCACCGGATATTCGCGGCGCAGCCATTACGTCCTGCGCGACGAAGCGCACGCCACTGACTGCGCCATCCGCCGACAGCAGCCTCGACGCGTCTTCCAGGTTGGTCAACGCGAGTATTGCGTCGTGGTCCTGCACGCCAGCCTCGAACACGCCGCGCACGACGAATCGCTCCAACAGTGGCTCCAGTGTTCCATCCTCTGATGCGCGTGGAATCAACAGGGTTACGCCATCGCCGATCCGTGCTCCGAGGGACAGCGCCAGGATGCGGCCCAGGAATATCGCTTTGGAGCCGGGAGCCAGCGCCTCGAGCCGCCCTTCGAGAAAATGCACCGTGTCGCCTGCGATCTGGCTTTCGAGCTGCGGATCGATGCCGTGGATCATTACAGCGCGCAATTCGCGGTCGGTTCGAATCATGCCCTCGACCTGCACGAACGGCGCAGCGGCGGCAACGCCCGGGTGTCCCGCGACACGCTGCCGCAGTTCCCGCCAGTCCGCGACCCTGCCGTCGGCGCCGCTCACCACGCCATGCGCTGTCATGCTCAGCAGCCGCTGCCGCAACTCGCCTTCGAATCCATTCATGACCGACAGGATCACGATCAGTGCCGCCACACCGAGCGCAACTCCGGCCAACGAGATAAAGGTGATGAATGACACGAAGCGTGTTTTGCGCTTGGCTCGGAGGTATCGCAATCCAACGAAAAATTCGACCGGGTGGCTCATCGCGCGCATTAAACCATATTCATTGCTCAGCAGGCCTGAAAACGCCCGGCGACGCATGCTGCAAAATGTGACCGGATTCACATAGACTGAACGCTGCGATCCGGGACACTGGATACGGTGACCCGCGACGTATCGCCGGATGCTGTAAGTGAGAACAGGGTCACCGAGAAAAATTCAGTCGCTGTGTAAATATCACTCGTAACCTTTTGTTTTTAAAGCCGGTAATGAATGATATTATTATCGGACAAGATTTTGGAGAGGCTTTCATGGCCAGGCTTAGCGCAATCATACTCGTCGCTCTCGGATGCACCGTGGCGACCACCATCAGTGCCGAAACGTTGCAGATGGGGGGCACCGAGAATGCCGCCCGCTTCGAACACGCCGGCAAGCCGAGCCGTGGCATGTCCCAGGCCAGGGTCGAGGCCACCTACGGTTCGCCGCAGCAAGCGCATACGGCCGTCGGCGACCCGCCCATCACGCGTTGGGACTATGCGGAATTCGTGGTCTTTTTCGAGTATGACCGCGTCATCCACTCCGTCACCCGTCGTTAGCCACTGCCGCCGGTCGCCGTCCGGCTGCGCCGGGCCCTCGCGCAGCCGGCGATTGTCTGTGCAATAATTGCGGGCCGTTACCAGCCCGCGATTATCCGGTGTCCCGCCGTACCGTCCTGTTCGACAATTCGTCCCCGCAAGCACTTCACTCGATTGCCTCGCTCGGTCGATTGACCGGCGCCAGCGCCGCGCTTGCTGCCGTCGAGATTGCCGCGGTCAGCGATCGACCGCTGTTGCTGCTTGCAACGGATCCGCGCAACGCAGATCAACTGGAGGCCGAAGCACGCTTTTTCGCCGGTGGCGATCTACCCGTGTTGCACTTCGTGGAGTGGGAGACCCTGCCGTGGGACAGTTTCTCGCCGCACCAGGACATCATCTCGCAACGCCTGACCGTACTTTCCGCGTTACCGTCACTAAAACGCGGAATCACCATCGCATCGACGCCGGTCCTGCTACAGCGACTGCCACCGACCGACTATGTCAACGCCCGGAGTCTCGCTCTGCAAAAGGGCCAATCGCTCGACCGCCAGCACTTCGTCCAGCAATTGGCGAATGCCGGCTATCTGCGCGTACCGCAAGTTTCCGAACATGGTGAATTTGCAGTCCGTGGCTCGCTGCTCGACGTATTTCCGATGGGCGCCGACGCACCGCTGCGCATCGACTTTTTCGATGACGATATCGAGAGCCTGCGCACCTTTGACCCGGAGACCCAGCTATCGGGTGGTGAAATTCCGTCGGTTTCATTGCTGCCTGCGCGTGAGATTCCCCTGGACGAGGCCGCGGTCAAAGCGTTTCGTCACCGCTATCGCGAGCGCTTCGAAGGCCAGCCGTCACGTTCGCGCGTGTACCGGGAGGTCTCCGACGGCATAGCGCACGGCGGTATCGAGTACTACCTGCCGCTTTTTTTCGATGAAACCGCAACCCTGATCGATTATCTGCCACAGGAATCGATCGTGATGGCGCCCGCAGACTGCGCGCAGATTCTTGACCTCACCTGGCAGGAAATCGGCGAGCGGCATGAGCTTTGCAAGCTGGATCGGGAGCGACCGATTCTGACACCGGCAGAAAGTTTCATCGCGCCGGCCGATATCCACGAGTCCCTGGAAGAGTTGCAGCAAATCGGCTACAGCGCGAATTCATTGGCCGAATCGAAACAAACGAGAAACCTGCAGACACGGATAGCGCCCGCGATCCGGATCGAAACGCGCTACGACGATGCAGCTGCCGCAATTATCGAGTTCCTGTCGACTTTCGACGGAAGAATTCTGTTCACGGCTGAATCGGCCGGGCGCCGCGAAGCCGTGCTCGAGCTACTGCATGCACGATCCGTCGAGGTACAGCGAGTCGACAGCTGGCTGGCGTTCATCGAATCAACAGCGAATGTCGCGGTCACCGTCGCACCGGTAGAGGCGGGCGTCATATTGCCGTCGGCCAATATCGCGATCATCAGCGAACAGCAACTGTTTGGCGCAAAGCCACGTCAGCGCAACCGGCGTGGACGCAAGGAACGCGATCCGGAAACGATCATTCGTCAGCTCAACGACCTCGACGAAGGCGCGCCGGTCGTACATGCGGACTACGGGGTCGGCCGTTACCAGGGGCTCGTGACGCTCGAGACCGGCGGTATCTCTGCGGAGTTCCTGACGTTGTTGTATGCCGATGGCGACATACTGTATGTGCCAGTGCATGCCCTGGACCTGATCTCGCGCTATACCGGTGCATCACCGGAAAACGCACCCCTGCACCGCCTCGGCAGCGACCAGTGGGCCAGGGCCAGGAAGCGCGCAATCGAGAAAGTGCGCGACGTCGCCGCAGAACTGCTGGATGTGTATGCACGACGGGCAGCGCGATCCGGACACCGGTTCCGCTGGCCCGAAGCGGATTATCGCGCCTTCGAGTCCGGCTTCCCGTTTGAGACGACCGACGACCAGGCCCGAACGATCGACGAGGTCCTGGCGGACCTCCGCTCGGATCAGCCGATGGATCGACTGGTCTGCGGCGATGTCGGCTTCGGCAAGACGGAAGTCGCGTTGCGCGCGGCATTCGCCGCGGTCAACGGCGGCAAGCAGGTTGCGATCCTGGTGCCTACCACGCTGCTTGCCGCGCAGCACGGACAGACGTTTCTGGATCGGTTCGCCGACTGGCCTGTCCGCATCGAGGTCTTGTCACGATTTCGATCGCGCAAGGAAGCCGACGAAATCGTGACCGGAATGCGCAGCGGCAGTGTCGATATCGTCATCGGCACACATCGCCTGCTGCAGCATACGCGCGACCTCAAGGACGTGGGACTGGTTATAGTCGATGAGGAGCATCGCTTCGGCGTCCGCCACAAGGAAGCCATCAAAGCATTACGCAGCGAGGTGGATGTGCTGACGTTGACGGCAACGCCGATTCCCAGAACGCTCAACATGACGCTTGGCGGGATTCGCGAGATGTCGCTGATTACCACGCCGCCGGCAGAACGGCTCGCCGTCAAGACCTTCGTCAGCGAATGGAATGACGTCATCGTACGCGAAGCCTGTCTGCGCGAGATCAAGCGTGGCGGCCAGGTGTACTTCATACACAACAGGGTCAAGGACATTCACGGCGTCGAGGAAAAACTGGCGGCGCTCGTGCCCGAGGCCAGCATTCGCGTGGGTCACGGACAAATGCGTGAACGCGAGCTCGAACAGGTCATGCTCGATTTCTATCATCGGCGCTTCAACGTGCTGCTGTGTACCACGATTGTCGAGAGCGGTATTGACGTACCGACGGCAAACACGATCATCATTAACCGTGCCGATCGCTTTGGCCTGGCGCAGTTGCACCAGCTCCGCGGGCGCGTCGGACGATCGCATCACCGCGCCTACGCCTATCTGATTGCACCGCCGCGGGCGGCGATGACGCCAGACGCAATCAAACGTCTCGAGGCCATTGACTCGCTGGAGGATCTCGGCTCCGGATTCATCCTGGCTACACACGATCTGGAAATTCGCGGTGCCGGTGAACTCCTCGGCGAGGAGCAAAGCGGACAGATCCACGAAGTCGGATTTGCGCTCTACATGGAATTACTTTCGCGGGCGGTCGAGTCGATGAAGAACGGCGAAGAACTCAACCTGGACCGGCCCCTGCATGCCGGTGCCGATATTAATCTGCATGTTCCGGCGCTGCTGCCCGAGGACTATGTACCGGATGTGCACCTGCGACTCATGCTCTACAAGCGAATTGCCAGCGTCGAGTCAGGGAACGAATTGCGGGATCTGCAGGTCGAATTGATCGATCGCTTCGGCCTGCTGCCCGCGCCGGCGAAGAACCTGATGCGAGTTGCGCAGGTCAAATTGCAGGCACAGATACTGGGCATCGAGAAAATCGATGCTTCAGCGCGCACCGGATTCGCGGATTTCGGCGAAAAGACCACGGTCAATCCGTTAACGCTCGTCGGGCTGGTCAACAACGACAGCGAAAACTATCGAATGCGGGGTGCACATCGTTTACAGTTCCGGGCGGAAATGACCGAAATTGAAGACAGGTTCCGCTTTGTAGAGTCTTTGCTCGAGCGTCTGGCGGGCCCAGCGGATGGCGGGCAGGCGATGGCTGGTTAAGCAAAGCAGTGCAAACAGGAAAGGGATTCATGAAAATTGCAAATGACGTCAAACACCGGCGCATGTGCACACGACAAATAGCACTGAGCGTCATTATCGCGTGCGTTGCGGTACCGGCATTTTCACAGGATCCGGTAGTACCGCTCGCGCCCGAAGAAGCGCCGGCGGATCCCAAGCGCTACACCGTAGAGTTGATCGTATTCGAATACGCGGGTTCTGCCGCTGCCACCGACGAGATCTTCCTGCCAGAACCGCGGCACGGCGATCCCGCGATAGACAGCAACGACAATCCGGAGACCGACGGCGGTGAACCGATGATCGAATTCACTGACCAGCCCGGCGCCCCCGGGAGTATGTTGGGCGCAGGTTCGGGCAATGCCGAAATTGAAGACCCGGACGCACCACTGACGGAGTTTCTTGGCTACGACTCCGTGCACCTGTCAATTCTCAGCGCAGCGGAACTGAAGATGGCGGAGATGTATGAGCGGCTGCAGAAGCTGGATGCGTACAGAACGCTGCTGCACTCGGGCTGGACTCAGGCGGCCGTCGCGGAAGAGCGCTCGCCCGCGGTGCGAATTCGCTCACTGGGGGCCGTTCCGTTGCGTGTCGACGGGACGTTTACGCTGTACCTCGGACGCTACCTGCACCTCGTAGTCGATCTGGCGCTGGAAGAAGTTGCGGCGAGCATGCCGCGCGAGCAGGTGGAATCGCGCATGGATTCCTGGAGCGGCTTCGGCTACGACGAACGTTTCGACGAGCACAGCGGTCCGGTGCTATTCCGACTTCAGGAAGACCGTATCGTTGCGGACGGTGATTTACGCTACTTTGACCATCCGAAATTCGGCGTGCTTGCCAGGATCACGCGAATTGAAGACGACGACCAATCCGGCCTGAGCGGGCGGCTGGACAGAAATCGCGATTAGTCAGCTCCGTCAAAATCGAGTACGGCTGCCAGAAACTCTTTTGCTGTGCCCTCCCCACCCGCCGGTCTGACCGCGATGTTGAAGCTTACGGTGACGAAACGTGACGATTTCGAGCGCGGATGGTGCAAACCCAGCTCGCGCACGGCCTTCGATATGCGTTCCGCAAATTGACGCACGCCTTGTTCCTCGGAAGCATGCGACAACACGAGCAGAAAATCCCCATGCGGCGCCGTAATGTGGGCCGCCACGTCGCTCGCCCGACGCAGGAACCGCTTGATCGCCTGTGCGACCCGCCGCTGGCATGAATCGGCGGCATGCCCACCGAACAGATTGCGATACTCATCGAAGTCGTCAAGCGAAAAAGCGACGAGCGCGAGCCGCGTCTGCTCGCGGGCCGCAACTGCCCAGTCGTGCGCGAGCACGTCCCGAAACGCCGCTTCGTTGAGCAGGCCCGTTACAGGATCGTCTCGCGAAAGATCGCGTATTCGCCGCTTGGCCTTAACCAGCGCCTGGTGCACGTCGCCCTGCGCGAAGGCATCGTGTCCGGTCGGGCTGCTACGCCAGTAGGCCGCGTAAAATTTGGACCCGGGGTTATTTTGCAGGGACAAGGGCTTGAGAACCAGCAGGTACTCGCGCCGTGTTATCTCCACCGCGAAACTGGTCTCGTCCTCCTGCCGTAACGCCTCGCCGACGTCCAGCGCCAGATCGCGGCCCAGCAAACTCTCGATGATGTCAGCGAATGGTCGCCCGCAGACGTCGTCATCGCCGGCAATATGGGCAAATGCCGGGTTATGCATGACGACCGGCCAGTCAGCGCTGTCAATGCGCGTGACCAGTACGGGCTCTGCAAGCCCATCGATGATCTGCTGAAGGAGTTTTCGCTGCAAGGGTTTCATGATTTTCTGCAGGAACCCGTATGTCAGTCGCCACTGTCCATCTGGAAGAAAACACGCAGCACCCGAAACGCCTGCATCTTGGCGTTCAGTGTACTGCCCTCGATGTCTTCATGAATCGCGGTCTCGCTCCGTCCGGCAGCGAAGTTTACGATCAGTGAAAGACAGGCATACCGCATGCCCAGCTCGGCAGCTAATGCCGCCTCGGGCATCGCCGTCATACCGATATACGACGCGCCGTCGCGCTCCAGCCGGTCGACTTCGGCCGATGTTTCCAGCCGCGGGCCCTGCGTCGCCGCGTAGATCCCGCCATCGTGACAATCAACCCCGGCAGCGGTCGCTGCGCACAGTAATGCGCTGCGCATCTCGCGGTCGAAGGGTTCGGTAAAGTCAATGTGCTCGAGCTGCGCCGCCTCGGCCGACTGGTAGCTGTGATCGCGGCCCCAGGTATAGTCCAGGAGCTGCTCGGGAATCGCCAGCTGTCCGGGACTATGCTCGCGATGCACGGTCCCTACGGTGTTCAGCGAGATGACTCGATCCGCTCCCAGCCGATGCAGAGCCTTTAGATTCGCCCGGTAGTTGATCTGGTGCGGCGGAATATTCAAGCGGTCGCCGTGGCGCGCCAGGTACAGAACCGGCCGCCCCGAGAAATCAAGTTGACGGACCGGGCTGGACGGTTTGCCATAGTCCGTATCGACCTGCTGCGGAGCGCTGTTTTCGCCAAGGCCCGAAAAACCGCTGCCGGCGATGATTGCGTAAAGTTTGCCGTGGCCGGACATGCGCTGCCCTTCACGCACCCAGTTCGAGGGGCGGGCGGTCGGCGAGGTGTTGAATACGCTCGGCCGCCTGTCGCCACTCCTCGCTTGCCAGCAATGTCTCGCGCAACAGGCTGCCGGTGCCATGGAGCCGCGCGAGCCGCACCAGGGACAGCGGATTGGTGTAATCCGCCAGTGCGCTAACAGTTTCCAACGCAGCCGCCCGATCGTTGCAGACCAGGACCATGTCACAGCCCGCATCCAGGGCCAGTCTCGCCCGTCGCGGCATCGAGCCGAAGCTCTCGGTTGCCTTCATGCTCAGGTCATCGCAGAACACGGCGCCGTCGAAGCCCAACTGCCGCCGCAATTCATCCTTTACCCAGACGGTGGAAAAACCTGCTGGCAGGCTGTCGCGCTCCGCGTAAACCACATGCGACAGCATGACAC
>JAHHOT010000253.1 GCA_018677555.1 Gammaproteobacteria bacterium
GAACTACGGTTGCGAGCGTTTCGAGCGCATCCAGCGGGTCAGCGGCTCCCACTGCTCCCAGTCCGGCCAGGCCAGGTATTCCGGCAGCTCGAAAATGCCGAGGCCACGGGTATAGGCACGCACGTAGTTTTGCGCCTCGCGTAACGCCGTTATATACGGCACTCTCGCCGAGGTGAGGTATTCGTCGAGTTCTTCGTAGATGAGCGTGTACTCACGAACCCGATTGGCGACCACGGCGATCTTCGCTTCCTTGCGCTCTACTTTGCCGACACTCCGTAACTCCTTGATGAATCGATCGCTCGCCTGCATGTCGATCGTCGACGGCAGTACCGGCACGATGATCGTCTCCGCATGCCTCACGAGATTGGTCAGTTCCGCGCCATGGGATCGGGCCGGCGCGTCGATAACGATGAAGTCGGCACTTCGCGGGGCCCGCTTCAGACCTTCCCTGAAGCCCTCGATGCCGACGATGGCGGCACGGCTTGCCGGTCGCCGGTCGAGCCAGTCCAGGCTCGAGCGTTGCGGGTCGTAGTCGGCCAGCGCAACGCCGTAGCCTTCATCCGCAAAATACGATGCGATATTCGTCGCGAGAGTACTCTTGCCACAGCCGCCCTTGGCGTTCATGACCATGATGTGCCGCATTTGAAATCCCCGGAGATGCTTTTTGGAGTGATTTATAGGTTAGGTAAACTACCGTCAGACAAAGCAAAAGTCCATCTGGGGCCGGACGGCGCCTGCATCTGGCGACAAACATGCTAAGCTCCCCCGCAGCGGGGCGCAGCGCCCTTCACAACCAGGGAAAAGAGTATTCGATGAGTACCCAGAGAAAGCCGGAGTACATTGAAAATCACATGCCTGAGGACCTGGTCCACGAATTCCTGCAGGACAATCCAGACTTTTTTGAACGGCACCCGGCCTTGCTGACCTCCTTGCGATTGCCGCATGTGACCGGTGCCAGCGTCTCGCTGGTGGAGCGCCAGGTGTCCGTGCTGCGGGCAAAGGACCTCAAGCTCGAACGACGATTGAAAGACTTGCTCGAAGTCGCGCGTGCCAACGACCTGCTGGCCAGCAAGATACACCTGCTGACCTTGCAGCTCCTGGGCGCCGCCTCGCTGCCTGCGACACTCGAGGCCGTAGAAACCGCGCTGCGTACCGGTTTCGATGCCGACCAGTCGCTGCTGGTGCTGTTTGCGAACCCGGACCTGTTTGATGACGTCAACGTCGGGCGGTTTTTCCGGCCCATCGAACGCACCGACCCGTCGCTGAGGCCGTTCGAGACCTTTATCAACGGGAGCGGCCCACGCTGCGGCCAGGTTCGCGATTCACAGCGTGACTTCCTGTTCGGCAAAGACACTGACGAGGTCGGGTCGGTCGCACTGGTGCCGCTCGGCAAGAAATGCGAGTTCGGTTTCCTGGCAATCGGCAGCGCTGATGCAAATCGCTTCCATCCTGGAATGAGTCTCGACTTTCTCAGCCGCCTGGGCGAACTCATTGCGGAGGCGCTCAAGCGATTCTGACGCGGGGTTCCGCATGCCCAAGACGCGTAACGACTGGAAGGACAGCTTCATCCGGCATCTGGAGTTCGAGCGCCGGTTGTCGCCGCTGACCTGCAAACACTACAGACGTGACCTGGATTCGCTGACCGACTACTGCGACGCCAGCGGGCTGGAGCGCTGGCGCGATGTTGACGCGGAACACATTCGTGCTTTCGCCGCTCAATGCTACCGGCGCGGCCTCTCCTCAAGCAGCATCCAGCGACGCCTGTCGGCTATCCGCACGTTTTTCCGCTATCTCGTCCGGGAAAAACAGCTGCGCGCCAGCCCCGTGCTGGACATCAGCGCACCGAAGTCCGCAAAGCGCCTGCCGGAGAACCTCGACGCCGACCGCATGGGGCGGCTGCTCGAGATCCGCGGCAAGGGACCGCTGGTCAGGCGCGACCGGGCAATGCTGGAGCTTCTGTATTCCTCCGGCTTGCGGCTATCCGAACTCACGGACCTCGACATCGGCGACGTCGACATGGCCGATCGCACCGTGCGGGTGACCGGCAAAGGCAACAAGGACCGGATCGTGCCGGTGGGGCGGAAGGCGCTCGAAGCACTCCAGGACTGGCACCGTGAGCGCGCCGGCATGGCGAACATCGACGAAAAGGCCCTGTTCGTGGGGCGCGGCGGCGGCCGCCTCAGCGCACGCTCCGTACAGGCCCGGGTTGATTACTGGGCCCGGCGCCAGGGCATCGACAGCAAGGTTTACCCGCATCTGTTCCGCCATTCCTTCGCGACGCACCTGCTGGAGTCGAGCCACGACCTGCGCGGCGTGCAGGAACTACTGGGCCACGCGAATATCAGCACGACCCAGGTCTATACCCATCTTGACTTCCAGCACCTCGCCCAGATATACGACGAGACGCATCCGCGCGCGAAGCGGCGGGCCAAGGATCGTTCCTCCTGATGTAACGGGAAAGGGCGGCCCTCGCGCCGACCCCAACGCGCCGCGGGCTTATACTGTCAGGCCCGATCGATTAAACACACGCAACCCGCAGGAATCAGCTAATGGAGCAGTTCAGAGGGACGACAATCGTCTCGGTGCGCCGCAATGGCAAGGTCGCCATCGCTGGCGACGGCCAGGTAAGCATGGGAAATACCGTCATGAAAGGCAATGCGCGCAAGGTCCGCAGGCTGGCGAACGGCAGGGTAATCGCCGGCTTTGCCGGTGGCACGGCGGACGCATTCACGCTGTTCGAGCTGTTCGAGACGAAGCTGGAGCAGTACGGCAGCCTGACCCGGGCGGCAATCGAGCTCGCCAAGGACTGGCGTACCGACCGCCGGCTGCGGCGCCTCGAAGCGCTGCTGTGCGTCGCGGACGAGGAAAGCTCGTTTGTCGTGACCGGAAACGGTGACGTCATCGAACCGGAAAACGACCTGATGGCCATCGGATCCGGTGGGCCGTACGCGCAGGCGGCCGCACAGGCCTTGCTGCAGAACACGGATCTGGGGGCGCGCGAGATCGCGGAAAAGGCCCTGAAAATAGCAGGCGATATCTGCGTTTATACCAATCAGAACATCGTGATCGAGGAATTGAGCGCGTAACGCGCGATGGTGAATTCATGTCCCAGATGACCCCCCGGGAAATCGTCCAGGAGCTGGACAAGCATATTATTGGCCAGGACGATGCCAAACGAGCCGTAGCGATCGCGCTGCGGAATCGCTGGCGCCGCGTGCAGGTGGACGATCCGCTGCGCTCGGAAATCACGCCGAAGAATATCCTGATGATCGGCCCGACCGGCGTCGGCAAGACCGAGATATCGCGGCGTCTCGCGAAGCTTGCCAGGGCACCGTTCATCAAGGTCGAAGCGACGAAATTCACCGAGGTCGGCTACGTCGGTCGCGAGGTGGACAGCATAGTCCGCGACCTGGTCGACATTGCCGTCAAGATGACGCGCGAGGAAGAAATGGCCAAGGTCAGCCATCGCGCCGAGGATGCCGCCGAGGAGCGAATTCTCGACGCGTTGCTGCCGCCGCCGAGCCGCTCGATGGGCTTCACGAACGGCGAACCGGCACAGCCGCAGGACAGCGACACGCGGCAGAAATTCCGCAAGATGCTGCGCGAGGGCAAGCTCGACGACAAGGAAATCGAAATCGAGATCCAGGCTATCCCGGTCGGTGTCGAGATCATGGCGCCTCCCGGAATGGAAGAAATGACCAGCCAGTTGCAGGGCATGTTCCAGAACCTGTCGGGCAACCGCCAGAAAACCCGCAAGCTGAAGGTCAGGGAGGCGTTGCGCCTGCTGACCGACGAAGAAGCCTCGAAAATGCTCGACGACGAGGAACTCAAGTCACGCGCCCTCGAGGCAGTGGAGCAGCACGGCATCGTTTTTCTCGATGAACTCGACAAGGTCGCGCGCCGCTCGGAGACGATGGGCGCCGATGTTTCGCGCGAAGGCGTGCAGCGTGACCTGCTGCCGCTCGTTGAAGGCAGTACGATTAACACCAAGTACGGCATGGTCAAGACGGATCACATCCTGTTCATCGCATCCGGTGCGTTTCATGTGTCCAAGCCATCGGACCTGATTCCGGAACTTCAGGGGCGTTTCCCGATTCGCGTGGAACTGAAGTCGCTCACCACGGACGACTTTGTGCGCATTCTCACCGAACCCGATGCGTCGCTGACCGCACAGTACATAGCGCTTATCGCGACGGAGGAGGTCCACCTCGAGTTTACGGAAAGCGGCGTACGGCGCCTCGCCGAGGTGGCGTTTCACGTCAACGAGAACACCGAGAATATCGGCGCGCGGCGGCTGCACACGGTGATGGAGCGGCTGCTGGAGACGGTATCGTTCGAAGCGTCCGACAAAAGTGGAACCCAGGTACAGATAAACGCCGGTTACGTCGACGAGCACCTGGCGGAACTGTCGAGGGACGAAGACCTCAGTCGCTATATCCTGTAGCCAGGGATCGTCTCCGGCCGCACAATAACCACAATGACTCCCGTCCCGGTTGAAATTCGCCTGCAGAAAGGCCAGCGGCAGATTGCCGTTCGCTTTGACGACGACGCGACCTTCGAACTGCCGTTCGAGTACCTGCGCGTGCATTCTCCGTCGGCGGAAGTCAAAGGCCACGGGCCCGGCCAGGAGGTGCTGCAGACAGGTAAGGAAAACGTCCGGGTCACCGCCATCGAGCCCGTCGGGCACTATGCCGTTCGCCTTGTTTTCGACGACGGACACAACACCGGACTGTACACCTGGAAGTACCTCTACGAACTCGGCAAAGCGCAGGCCGCCAACTGGGCCAACTATCTCGACCGGCTGGAAGCCGCGGGGTATGCTCGATCCGAAACACCGGACTCCGGATGAGCGACAAAACCACCCACTTTGGCTACGAAAAGGTAGCGGCCGACGAGAAGCCGAATCGCGTTCGCGGTGTATTCGACTCCGTCGCTTCGCGCTATGACATCATGAATGACCTGATGTCTGCCGGCCTGCACCGGCTGTGGAAGCGTTACACGATTGACCAGGCCGGCGTGCGGCCCGGCCAGTCGGTGCTCGATCTCGCCGGCGGTACAGGTGACCTGGCGCGCGCGTTTGCCGGCAAGGTCGGTTCCGGCGGGCACGTCGTTCTCGCCGACATCAACGAACGGATGCTCATCGAAGGCCGCAAACGTCTCGTTGACGCCGGCGTTGCCGGCAACCTGTCGATTGCGCAAGTCGATGCCGAGAGTCTGCCTTTTGCGGATGAAACCTTCGACTGTGTAACCATCGCGTTCGGCCTGCGCAACGTCACGAACAAGGACGCCGCGCTCGAGTCGATGCTGCGCGTGCTCAAGCCCGGCGGCAAACTGTTGATACTGGAATTCTCGCAGCCCGCCCGGGAAGTGAAACCGGCCTACGACCTCTATTCGTTTCGCGTGTTGCCGATGCTCGGCAAGCTTGTGGCACAGGATGAGGACAGCTATCGCTACCTGGCGGAATCGATCCGCATGCACCCGGACCAGGAAACACTGCTCGCGATGATGAAGAACGCGGGCTACGACCGCTGCCGTTATCACAATCTCGCTGCCGGCATCGTCGCGCTGCACATCGGTTACCGTCTGTGAACCCGCTCGATGCCCTGTTGCGGCCGCTGGTCGCCCTGGTCAATCGCCAGATTGCGATGTCCACACCCGCACGCGAGCTGTGCGGCGAACTGGCCGGCAGCGTCATCGCTGTTCAGGTCACGAACACCGCCATTGCAATGTACTTCCGGGTTCTCGACGACACCATCCTGCTGAGCGCGGACTACGAGCAGGAGCCCGATGCCATTATCAGCGGTTCGCTGCTGTCGCTGGCAAGCCTGGCGGGCGGCGAGGCCGCCATTCGGCGTGGTGACGTTGAACTGCGTGGCGATGCCGAACTGGCCCAGTCATTCAGGAAATTGCTGCGCCTCGCAAGGCCCGACATCGAAGAGGAAATGTCGACGTATATCGGCGATGCTCCGGCGCATGGCATCGGACAGGTGGCACGCCGCATCGGGCGCTGGGGGCGTGACGCCACCAGCACCATGGGCCAGAACATCAGCGAGTACCTGCAGGAAGAGAGTCGCGCGTTGCCAAGCCGCAACGAAGTCGATGCATTTCGCCACGACGTCGATACGCTGCGCGACGACGTGGCGCGGCTGGATGCGCGACTTCGACTGGCAGAGTCCCGGGCCACCGACGAACGATGAAAAAGCCAGGCCGGCGGCGCCGATCCATTGCGAGACTGTTTGGCATCAACCGTGTCCTGGTGCGCTACGGGTTGGACGAGATCATTACGACGGTACACCTCTTCCGGCCGCTGCGATTCCTGTTCTACCTGTTCCCGCGAAAAGTGGACCCGGACGAGCCGCTTGGCAAACGCATCAGGCTCGCCCTCGAGGAGCTCGGTCCGATATTCGTCAAGTTCGGCCAGGCGGTGTCAACCCGTCGCGACCTGCTGCCACCCGACGTCGCCGACGAGCTCGCCAAGCTGCAGGACCAGGTTCCGCCATTCCCGGCCGAGCAAGCTATCGAGATTCTGGACCAGGCCTACGGCCGCTCGATTCGCGAGGTTTTTTCACGCTTCGATGACGAACCCTTCGCCGCCGCGTCGATCGCGCAGGTGCATACGGCAGCGTTGCAGGATGGCACCGAGGTCATCGTAAAACTGTTACGCCCGGACGTGCAGGCACTGATCGAACGCGACCTCGGCGTCCTTTACACGATTGCCTCGCTTGCCGATCGATACTGGGAAAACGGCAAGCGCCTGCGGCCGCTCGAGGTCGTGGCCGAGTACGAAAAGACCGTCATTGACGAGCTCGATCTCATGCGTGAAGGCGCGAATACGGCGCAATTGAAGCGCAACTTCGAAGGTTCTGACATGCTTTACGTCCCGGAGGTCTTCTGGGATTACTGCCGCAAGCAGGTACTGGTTCAGGAGCGGATCTTCGGCGTACCGATAAGCGACATGAAAAGGCTGCGCGAGGCCGGCACGAACATCCAGTTGCTGGCCGAGAACGGCGTGGAGATTTTTTTTACGCAGGTATTCCGCCACAATTTTTTTCACGCCGATATGCACCCGGGCAATATCTTCGTGCAGATCGACGATCCGCAGCATCCGAAATACGCCGCCGTGGACTTCGGCATCGTGGGCACGCTCAGTCCCGCGGATCAGCAATATCTTGCCGGTAACTTCCTTGCGTTTTTCGACCGCGATTACCACAAGATCGCGAAGCTGCACATCGACTCCGGCTGGGTGCCCGCCGGAACCCGCATCGACGAACTCGAGTCGGCCGTACGCACCGTGTGCGAACCGATTTTCAACAAGCCGCTGTCCGAGATTTCATTCGCGCAGGTGTTGATCAGGCTGTTCGAGACGGCCCGGCGGTTCAACATGGAGATCCAGCCACAGCTGATCCTGCTGCAGAAAACCCTCCTGAATATCGAGGGCCTCGGTCGCCAGCTTTACCCCGAACTGGATCTGTGGAAAACGGCGCACCCGGTGCTGCGTGACTGGATGGATGAACAGATTGGCGGCCGAGCAATGCTCGCGAGTATCCGTGACAACATGCCGCAACTGCGGGAAGCCCTGCGTGAGTTGCCGGGCGTCATCAATACCCTGTCGGAGCAGATCGCCGAGGGGGACGTTCGTATCACAATGCATTCCCCCGAGCTGGACGTGATAAAAAAACAGCTCGCGGAACAAAGCCGGCAGCGTTTTTACATCGGCACCGGCGCCACCGCGCTCATCGGCGGAACGCTGGTGTTGCTGATGACACCTTACGCCGTGCCAGGCTGGATCCTGCTCGGCGGCGGGCTGTTCGGCATCTTCCGGGCGCGGCCGGGCGCCTAATTCCGCGTATACTATCCGGATAACAACAACAAGCTGCAGGGCAACAATGACAGGGAGCAATAAGGGGTCTTCTTCTGTTCACGACGAGTTCGAGGAGCTGATCGCGGCGTATTCCGCGACCGATGACAGTGACAAGCAGGCTGCCATTCGCAAGGCGATCTGGGATCGCTTTGGCAAGACCGGTGCGACTTTTATATCGGACATGGCGAATTTTTCCAGCACGTCGCGGCAACTCGGGATTTGCCATTTCCTGAAACTGATCCACCGGGCGCGACAAACCGTCCGGCCGATCGTCACGGCAAACCGCGGCATGATGCTGAAGTGCGATGCCGACAATTGTTACGCGTTTTTCGAGCGCACGGACGATGCGATTCGCGCGAGCATGGAAATCAACTCCGCACTGTTCGAGGCGAACCAGCAACTCGCGCTGGAGGACCACATTTACCTCGCGGTCGGCATCGATTACGGAGACGTTCTCCTGGTGGGAACGGACGACTTCTTCGGCGACCCCGTGAACACGGCGTCCAAGCTCGGCGAGGACCTGGCAACGAAGGCGGAGACGCTGGTTACAGAACGCGCCCTGGCACGGTCTTCGTACAAGGCGCACGACAACGCGGAACGAATGGTTGCCCGTGTCTCCGACATAGAGATCAATTACGTACGCTTCACCATGGCGGAATCCGTTGACGGAGAGTGAGGCAGTATCGTCGGCCGGCGTGGAAACGCAGGCACTGCGACGCATTCTGGAGGTCACCCGCAAGCTGGCGGCGCCCTTCGACCTGGACACGATGCTTTCAGAAGTGGTCGATGCGGCGCGCAACATCCTCGATGCTGACCGCGGCACTGTTTTCCTGTACGACGACGCTGCGGATGAACTCGTCATTCGCGTTGGCACTGACATCGAGCCGATTCGCATACCGGCCGACAAGGGCATTGTGGGCGAATGCGCGCAGACGCGGAAACTGATCAACGTGCCGGACTGTTATGCCGATGCTCGTTTTAACCGGGCCATCGACCGGAAGACCGGCTACCGCTCGCGTTGCATGCTGACGATCCCGTTGATTGGCTACGAGGAATCGCTCGTCGGCGTGCTGCAGATACTCAACAAGAACGGCGGGGTGTTCGACGAGAAGGACGAGTTCGTCGCGTCCGCACTTGCCGCACAGGCCGCGGTTGTGCTGCACCGCGTGAAGATCACCGAGGCAATAATCGTCAGCGAAAAACTCGACCGTGAGATAACGGTGGCGAGAGACGTGCAGATGGGCACGCTGCCGGATGCGATGCCGGAGGTCGCGGGCTACGACATCGGCGGTACCTTTTCCCCGACGGACCAGACCGGCGGTGACCTATACGACTTCGTGCCATTGGCGGATGACAAGCTGTTTCTGTTGATGGGTGACGCGACCGGGCACGGTATCGGCCCGGCCCTCAGTGCGACCCAGGTGCGCGCCATGCTGCGGGTTGCGCTGCGGCTGGGTGCAAACCTGGACGACGCGTTCACACACATCAACGACCAGTTGGTCGAGGATCTGCCGGACGATCGTTTCGTAACGGCATTTTTCGGCGTGCTGGATGCCAGCGAGCACAAGGTTCGCTTTCACTCGGGTGGCCAGGGTCCGATCATGCATTTTCATGCAGCAAGCGGCAGCTACGACTGGCATCCCGCGTCCACGTTCCCGCTCGGTTATATGAACCAGACGAATCTCGGCGAATCTCTCGATGTGGTTCTCGAGCCGGGGGATATCCTCGGGCTCATATCGGACGGTATCTACGAGTACGAGGACTCGTCCGGCAAGCATTTCGGGCAGGAGGGTGTGCGCCGCATCGTTGATCGTCACGCGGAGCTTTCGATGCATGAGATGGTCGTCGAGATGATGCAGGCCGCCAGGGACCACGGCGGCGGCGTTCCGCAGGCCGACGACATCACCGTCGTGCTGGTGCGGCGCGACCCCTGATGCCGTATTGCGTATGCTGCGACCATATGCGGCGCGGCGCCTGGATCGGGAAAGGCCGTTCAGTGGCAAAATTTTTCCCCGAGCGTTTATAGTGACGGGTGTGCGCAAGGGTGCTGCCCCGCACCACCACGTGATATCGGTTAATGCAGAAAAAATTTAATAGAAGCTACGAATCACTGGAACAGATTTTCGAGTTTACCGAGCGAATTCTGGCGACGGAACACGTCGAGCAGTCAGTGCGGTTTCCTGTCCATTTCGTGATGGAGGAACTCTTTACCAATATGGTCAAGTACAACCCGGACAACTCGCACGACATTTTGCTGGACGTAGACGCCTCCAGCGATCATGTCACTGTTAGCATGACCGACTTCGACGTCGATGAATTCGACGTCACGGTCGATCGTGAAGTCGACACCGAATCGCCGCTGGAAGAGCGGCCAATCGGTGGTCTCGGGCTGCACCTGATCAAGAAGATGGTCGATTCGATCGAGTACGAACACCGCAACAAGCAAAGCACCATCACGTTTACGAAGGGACCCGGTTAGTACATGTTTCATATCGAGTTTGGAAACGACGGAAAGATAGTCTGCAGCGGGCGCCTGGATGCGGCCCAGTGCGAGAAAGCGCAGGCATTTATGGACACCGTCGCGGATGCACGCGTTCTGGACTTCGCGTCCCTGGAGTACATCTCCAGCGCCGGCCTCGGGGTGCTGTTGAAGACCCAGAAAAGGCTGGCGGAAAGCGGCGCAGGTCTGAAAATAATTAACGTTAACAATCATATACATGATGTATTTCGATATTCCGGGTTTCACGCGATTTTTGAAATCGAAGCAACGGGCGGCTCGGGCTAACCGTGCAGCCGGCCGTCGCTGACAACTAATGTGACTGTCAGGAAACCTGGATGATCGACATACGTCTCCACGTGCCCGGCCGGGTGGCTGTGCATTTTCGTCAATTTACCAACCTTTCGGTGCGTCACCGGTAGTTATGAGTGATACGGACGATACAGAGCTGGTTCGCAAGAGCATGAACGGTGACCGACAGGCGTTTGAAGGGCTGTTGGTCAAGTACGAGAGGCCGGTATACAACGCCGCTTATCGCATGCTGCACAGCGCGGAGGACGCTCAGGACGTAACCCAGACGGTGTTTCTCAAGGTCTACGAACACCTGGACAGTTACGACCCCAGGTACAGGTTCTTCAGCTGGATTTACAGGATTGCGCTCAACGAATCAGTCAACTGCCTGAAAAAGCAGAATCGGACGGAGGCTCTGGACCGGGAACCGGCTTCAGACATGCGAGGACCCGCGGAGGAAACGGGAAGCGAGCAACTGGAAAGCGGCATACAAGCCGCACTGATGAGCATCAAACCGGAATATAGAACTGTGATTATCCTGAAACATTTTGTCGACTGCAGCTACCACGAAATCAGCCAGATTCTGGACATTTCCGAGAAAAAAGTGAAATCACGCCTCTATACGGGTCGCCAGTTACTCAGGGACGCCCTGGACAAGAGTGGTATGCGCTGATGGCGATCGAACAGGATATTCTCGAACTGATTCATGCCGATATCGACGGCGAGATCTCCGGAGGCGATCGCGAGCGGCTGCAGGCTCATCTGCAGTCGAACCCGGAAGCGCAGCGCAAGCACGACGAGGTGGCCGAGCTGTGTCAGGCGCTCGACGGTATCGAGGAACGTGCGCCGCCCGCACATCTCAAGCATCTTGTTCTCGACGCGCTGCCAGCCGTCAAAGCCCGCGAGCCGAAGCGGGAAATCCCGTTCTGGAAAAGCTTGCTGGTAGCGCCGCCGCTGCACTATGTCGGCACCTTTGCTGCGGGCAGCCTGGTCACATTTCTCATCATCAGCTCGAACCAGATCCAGGAAGGCGCTTTCAATGGCGTCACCGACCTGGTCGGCACAATGTCATCGGACATTGATGCGGGTCCGGCTGACACCACCATTAACATCACCGATCAGATGCTCGCCGGCACGATCAAGGCACACCGATCGGGGCCGATTTTGGTCATCGACTTCGACCTGATGTCGATGCAATCCGTCGAGATTATCGCAACCTTTACGGACCCGGACGTTTGGTTCAACGGCTTCGCACAGCTTGAAAGCGAAGGCACCAGCGTTTCGGCGGAAACCGGCAAGGTCACATTGCGCATGTCGGGCAAACGACGGTACGCGATGTACCTGCACAATGCGAGCGCGAGCTCGGCAACGGTCGACCTGCAGTTTATTGCGGGCGGCCGAACGATACATGAGGACAGCCTGACCTTCAGGGGTAGCAGGTAACACCATCGAAAATGACAAGTGATTTACCAACTTTTTTCGACACGCTAAGTACTTGGAAGTAGATCAGGTAACTCAAGGCCCGAAAACCGGGCGCATAAGGGGATAGAAATGGCTACGGGTAACAAAACAACTCCGATCATCGTCGCGGCAATTGCCGTCGTCGTCGGACTGATCTATTTCGGCGCGAATCGGCAGCCGGGCCCGGACGAGGCTTCCGGTACGGTCGCGCCGGCCAGTCGTTACAGGGCGGAACAGATTTCCGAGAAGGACATCAATCTAGGTGATCAGACCATCCAGCAATTCATGCAGACCGACACCTATGACCGCATCATCCGCGATGACGCGCTGATGGCCGCCTTGAATAGCGAGGCCTTCCAGGCAGTGCTGAACAATCGCGAGCTGCGTGCGGCGCTGGCGAACGAGAACATGCGCGCCGTACTGAACGACGCCAGTCTTCGCGCTGCAATAAACAGCGAAGCGATGAATGCGGCGCTGCGGTCCGGTGCGCTCCGTTCCGCCATGAATGCCGAGTCGCTCGCTGCCGCGCTGCGGAGCGAGCAGATGCAGGCAGCCCTGCGAAATGAGAGCCTTCGGGCGGCACTGGCCAGTGAACAGTTTCAGGCAGCTCTGCGCGGCGCAGAGCTGCAGGCGAACCTGAATGCGGAACAACTCCAGTCCGTACTCAATAGCCGCCAGATGCAGGCCGTCCTGGCCGACGCTGAGTTGCGCAGCACACTGAATGGACAGGCAATGAATGCCGCATTGAACAGCGAGGCCTTTCATGCCGCGCTGAACAGTGAAAGGCTCAAAGCCGCGCTCGCGAGTGAGCAATTCAATGCGGCACTGGCCAGTGACGAATTGCGCGCCGCGCTCGCCAGCGATGAATTGCAGGCGGCACTTTCCAGCCGCCAGTTACGTGCCAGCCTGAATTCCGCGATGAACGCGGAACAGCTCAGGGCAGCGATGAACAGCGAAGCGCTGCAAAGCGCCCTGAACAGCGAGCAACTTCGCTCGGCGCTGAACAGCGAAGCCTTCAATGCAGCGTTAAATAGCGAGAATTTCAACGCGGCGCTGAACGCCCGTGCCCTTCGTTCCGCGCTGAATAATGCGCAGTTTAACGCGTCGCTCAACAACGACTCGCTGCGCGCGGCGTTGGCAAGCGAGCAGCTGCAGGCCGCGCTGGCCAGCAACCAGCTGCGGGCCGCACTGGCCGCAGAACAATTGCGCGCCACACTCAACTCGGAGCAGTTCCAGGCGGCGCTGGCGAGCAGCGAGTTGCAAAGCGCACTCAACAACGAGGAATTGAACTCGGCGCTCAACAGCGAAGCGTTCAACCAGGCGCTGAACGGCGCGCAATTGAATGCGGCCCTCAACAGCGAGGCGATGCGTGCGGTGATGAACGATGCCGCTCTCAGGAACGCGCTCAACAACGAACAGCTTCAGGCAGCGTTGGCCAACGAACAGATTCGTGCCGCGCTGAACAACGAACAGTTCCAGGCCGCTCTCAACAGCGCGGAACTCAATGCGGCATTCAACAGCGAGGCCTTCCAGGCAGCGCTCGCCAGCGAACAGTTTCGCTCGGCGCTGAACAGCGAACAGTTTCGTGCCGCGCTCAACGATGCGACGCTTCGCGACGCCATGCGGAGCCGGCAGCAATAGCGCTACGGGGGTAAGGCCGCGGGTACGCGGCTGCCCAGGCAGGCGGGAAGGGTACAACGGAAAATATCCGGGGTATCCTTTCCGTTTGTTCGTTTGAACTACAGAAGAAGAAAAATGCGCAGATGGGTACTGCGGCTGATTCTGGCTGCGACATTTTCAGGGTTCTTTGCGAACGCTTATTCACAAGGTCTTGACTTCGTCGAGACGGACGATTTGCGATTGCTGTATTTCAATCCGACCGAATCGTACCTGGCACCGTACGCTGCCTCGACCTTTCACAATTCGCTCGCGGGCCAGCGAAAGGTATTCGGCTACGATCCGGACGACAAGGTGACCGTACTCCTGGCCGACTTCGCTGATCATGGCAACGCCGGCGCCTATCCCGTACCGCGCAACCGCGTTCTTGTCGACATCGCACCGCGCCCGCCGACGTTCGAAACCACGGCGCCGGCAGAACGCATGTACAGCTGGATGAACCACGAACTCGTGCACCTGGTGACTACGGACCAGGCGAATTCCGGCGACAAGATGGCGCGTCGCTTTTTTCTCGGCAAGATCGGCGCCGGGTCCGAACATCCTGAATCCATTCTTTACGCCTACCTGACGAATCCGAGGCTGTTCTCGCCGCGCTGGTACCACGAAGGCGCCGCGGTGTTCGTCGAAACCTGGATGGCCGGTGGCCTCGGCCGCGCGCAGGGCGCCTATGACGAAATGGTCTTTCGCGCGATGGTGCGGGACGACGCGCACTTTTACGATCCTCTCGGTCTCGTCGCTGTCGGTACCAAGGTCGATTTCCAGGTTGGCGTCAACGCCTATCTCTACGGCACGAGGTTCATGAGCTTCGTGGCCTATCACTGGTCGCCGGAGAAGCTGACGCAGTGGGTGACGCGACAGGAAGGCAGCCGGCGTTCCTACGCCGCCGAATTCGAGCGGGTTTTCGGAATGCCACTAAATGACGCATGGCAGTTATGGATCGAGCACGAGCACCAGTTTCAGCAACAGAATCTGGCGCTGTTGCGCCAATATCCGATCACGCCACAACGCAACCTGTCCGCGCGCGGACTCGGCTCGGTATCGCGCTGCTTCCACGACGACGCAGTGGATAAACTGTATTGTGGATTTCGCTTTCCAGGCACAGTTGCTCACGTCGGCTCGCTATCGCTGGACGACGGCAGCATCGACCACCTGGAAGACATAAAGGGGCCAATGCTCTATCGCGTAACCGCGCTTGCCCGCGACCCGGAAGCAGGTACGCTGTTTTACACTGCGGACAACTACGCCTATCGCGACCTGATGGCACTCGATCCTGCTACCGGGAAATCGGAAGTGCTGCTGCGTGACGCGCGTATCGGCGAACTCGCGTTCAATCCCGGCGACCGTTCGCTATGGGGCGTGCGACATCTCAATGGGCTCGCTGCATTGGTAAGAATTCCGTATCCCTACAAGGAGTGGAACCTGATCCACTCGTTCCCCTACGGCACTTCGCTGTACGACATGGACGTCTCTCCCGACGGCCGGCTGCTGTCCAGCTCGTTCGGCAATGTCCAGGGAGAGCAATCCTTCCGCGTCATGAGGATCGACGCAGTCATGGAAGGCAAGATGACGCCCGTACACGAATTCGATTTCGGCCAGGCCATTCCCGAGGGCTTCGTGTTCTCGCCGGACGGCAAGTACCTGTATGGCAGCTCCTATTACACCGGTGTGTCCAATATCTGGCGTTTCGAGCTTGCGACCGGGGAACGCGAAATCGTCAGCAACGCGGACGCCGGGTTCTTCAGGCCGTTGCCGCTGGAGGATGGTTCGCTGATCATCTTTCACTATACCGGCGAAGGTTTCGTTCCAGCAGTGATAGATCCGGAGCCGCTGCAGGACGTAGGCACAATACGCTTTTTCGGCACCGACGTGATTGACCGGCACCCGCAGCTGAGCGACTGGCAGGCAGGATCGCCTGCCGATATCGATCTCGAATCCCTGCAAACTGCTGAGGGAACCTATATTCCTTTCGCGAACCTTGGCGTGCAGTCGGCGATGCCGATCATCGAAGGATACAAGGACTCGGTGGCGTTCGGCGTGAACGCTCAACTTTCCGACCCAATATTGTTCGACACCGTTGACGCGTCGATCAGTTACAGCCCGGACAGCGACCTCGCGTCGGAGGAGCGCATTCATGTCAACTTCGAGTATCGGCACGTTTCCGCCAGTCCCACGCCGCTCGCCGGCACGTGGAAACTCACCGCGAGACACAACTATGCGAACTTCTACGATCTTTTTGGGCCCACGAAACGCAGCCTGAAAGGCCAGTCGGTCGGCATCGGCTACGAAAAGACGCTCACCTATGATCAGCCGCGGAAACTCGATTTTGAGATTGACTTGACTCGCTACCTCAATCTCGACCGCTTGCCGCGCTACCAGAATGTCGACACGACCTTCGAGCAATTGACGACGCTCACCGCCGGACTGCACTACTCGCATGTCAAGAAGTCATTGGGCGCTGTGGACGATGAGAAGGGCTTCAAGTGGCGGATTGTCGGCGCGGCAAACCACGTGTCCGGCGAAACGATCCCCAAGCTGTTCGGCAATTTCGATGTGGGTATCGCCCTGCCTTGGAAAAACTCCTCGCTCTGGCTGCGTAATTCCGCCGGCGTTGCCTGGGGAGACTTCGACGATGAATTCGCGAACTTCTTTTTCGGCGGCTTCGGCAACAACTACGTCGATTCCGGCGACATCAAGCGATACCGCCTCGAGTACGCCATGCCGGGCTTCGAACTCAACGAGGTATCCGGCCGCAATTTTTACCGCTCGATGATCGAGCTGAACCTCCCGCCATTGAGATTTCGCAGCGTCGGCACGCCGGGCTTTTACCTGACCTGGGCCAGGCCCGCGATTTTCGCGACCACCCTGACGACCAACAACGATGAATCCGGACTGCGGCGAAACGTCAGCAGTGTTGGCGCGCAAATCGACTTTCGCTTTACCATCATGTCGAATCTCGACATGACCCTGTCCGTCGGCTATGCCGCGGGCTTCGGCGACGCGGTAGACTCTGCCGATGAGTTCATGATGTCGCTCAAGATTCTTTGATGTCCGTCGATTTCTTGCTGCACGCATTGCTTGGCCTGCTTCCCGTCAGCTGCTTTCTCGCCGCGCTCATCTATCTCGACAGTTACAAGCTCGTCAGCCTGCGCTGGATACTGGGCACGATTCTTATCGGCGGCCTCCTCGCCGGATCCAGCTATTTTCTGCACACATTCCTTCTTGACGTGACGCGGATCGAGTACACGCAGTACGTACGCTATGTCTCTCCGCCGCTCGAGGAAGCGCTGAAGGGACTGGTCATTGTGGTGCTGCTGCGAATCAATCGTATCGGCTTCCTCGTGGACGCCGCTATATTCGGTTTCGCGACCGGCGCCGGTTTCGCCATGATCGAGAACATCTACTACCTGCAGTCGCTGTCGGAATCGCACCCTGGCATCTGGATCGTGCGCGGTTTTGGTACGGCGATCATGCACGGTGGCGCCACGGCAATACTGGCCGTTTCCTACCGGGCCCTGGTACGCGAGGAGAGCCGCTCGCACTTCCTGGCATTTATTCCAGGCCTGTTGGTTGCCTCGGTGATTCACTCGATGTTCAACCACTTTTTTTTCTCGCCGATCAACAACGCTGTCGCGGTATTGATCGTGCTCCCGGCCGCCCTGGCTGTCGTGTACCGGCAAAGCGAGCAGGCAGTAGCAAGCTGGCTCGACGTCGGCTTCGATGCTGACACCGAATTACTCGAGCTGATCAACTCCGGCCAGTTTTCCACGTCCAAGGTCGGAATCTACCTGATGACGCTGAAAGAAAAGTTTCGCGGTGAGGTCGTTGCCGACCTGCTGTGCTATCTGCGGCTGCACGTGGAACTCGCGATTCGCGCGAAGGGTTTGCTGATGATGCGGGAGTCGGGCTTCGTCAGCGAGGTGGGCGAAGAAACGCGCGCGAAGCTCGAGGAGATGAAATACCTCGAGAACAGTATCGGGACAACCGGCAAACTGGCCATCAAACCCTTCCTGCAAATGAGCAGAAAGGATTTGTGGCAGTTCTACGTGCTGTCCAAATAGTCAGAAACTTTTCTGAACGCCGAGTATCAGCTGCGCATCCGTTTCCATCTGCGGTCCGTCGAGATCCTGGTACAGCGGCAACGAATACTCAAGCGCGACGCGGAATCCCTGCAGGTCGCCCTGGCCGGCCCAGTTGAGCCCGATGCCCGCGTCCATGCGGTTCGCACCCTGGCGATCCGGGTCGGCCGTCTGCACGGGCGCAACGATGTTCGGATCGATGCCGTCGATATTGTCCCGCTTGAGGAACTCGACGCGCATCGACGCGCTGAGCGAGTCGGCAATGAGGTAACTGAGCCAGCCGGTTACGCGATGTTCGTCGCCGAGCCGGTAATCCTCGTCGTTGTCGCTGAGCCGAAAGGTACTGCGCCACTGCGTTCCCCAGCCAAGGCCGCTGCCAAAGCCGGAATACGACAAGCCGATGATCGGGTCATAGCTGCCCGAGCCTAGCTGCATCGTATAGGGCAGCCTGACGGTCGGCATCATGTTCATCGGCGTCAGGATTGCATCGGTCTCGTCGGTGCTGCCTGTTGGCAGTGAGACGCCAACGATACCGTGCCACTTGTGTGCCTCGGAGTCGTGAAAGCTGAGTAGCGCCGACACCGTCGTGTCACCCCAGCCGCTGGTGCTGGTCGTGAAATTGCCCAGTACCGTTGTTCCGGCGCCGCCCATATAGGTGACGTGTCGCATGTCCTTGCGCAGGTAGTTACCCATCAGCATCAGCGTCACCTTGTCGGTCGGAGCGTACATCATGCCGAGCATGTGCATATCCATGTCCATATCGAGCGGCACGACACGCAGCGTCGGTGGCTGGCCAGGAACACCGAAAAAACGATTCGGAATCGTGGTAACGATCGTGTCAGCGTCGATGCTGTCGTTGCCGTCAAGATTTCCCTGCATCGCCATCGACATGAAACGATAGGAGAACATCCATTCTCCTTTCTTGTGGAAGTGGTCGGCCATGACGCCGATCGGTGCGTGCGAATCCGCACGCGTTACACTGTCCGCGAGCAACGCATGCGGCAAGAAGAAGGCGGCGGTGGCCACCAGCCAGGTAGTTTTTTTCATTGGTCAGATCCGGTTTTGTGAATTACAGAAACAAGAGCCCTGGCTGCAAGGCCAGGCTCGATTTCGTCGGCTTTCGGGATCAGACCTGCGGCGGACCGCGGATAGCGTAATAGCGCTCTGTTTGCTGTTCGACCCACGTGATCGTTGCCGGGACCTCGAAGCGCGCCGGTATAGTGCGGGTTTGGGGCGACGGCAGCAGCGTCGGGAGGGCGGCGGACTGCAGCGCGGTCCCGATCGGGCACTGCGCATCCATGTCGACCGTCGACTGCTCATGGTGATGACCATGATGCAGTGCCTGCGCGAGCTCGGCGGAGAGGCCGGTGGGGCACAGAACGACAAATTCGCCGGCGAGAGCATTGCCCGGCATGTAGCCGAGCGGGATGAGCGCCCGCAGCATGAGCGAGCCGAGTGCGAGCATCACACAGGCTTTGCGCGTGTCGTTGATGCGCCGACTGGATGCAGAGCGGGCGAGCATGCCCTGCATTCAATCGAATACGTCAATCGAAATCAATGACGGGTTTCCACAATCCGGCAACACGACCCGCTTTTCCCGGTTTCGCTACAATCTGCGCGTCGCGCGCTTATTCCCGCCAGTTATGACATCTGCCGAAAAACGCACCGTTCGCAGCTTCGTCCGCCGCACCGGCCGCATGACTCGCTCGCAGCGGCGGGCGCTTGACGCGTTGTGGCCGACATACGGACTTGAATTCTCGACGGAGCCGTTGGATTTCACCGCGGTTTTCGGCCGCGACAGTCGTCGTGTCCTCGAAATCGGCTTCGGCAACGGGGACTCGCTGGTCGAGCAGGCGGCCCGGCATCGCGAGCTCGATTTCATCGGCGTCGAGGTGCACTGGCCCGGAATCGGTCATTGCCTGATACAGGCCGAACGGGCAGCCCTCGACAACCTGCGGGTAATCTCGCACGACGCTATCGACGTGCTGCAGCAGCAGATCGGCGAGGCGACGCTGGATCGCGTAAACCTCTACTTCCCGGACCCCTGGCCCAAGAAACGGCACCACAAGCGTCGCATCCTGCAGCCGGGATTCCTCGGACTGCTCGCGTCGCGTCTCGCGCCGGGCGGCAGCCTGCACATCGCCACCGACTGGGCCCCGTACGCGGAGCATATCGACGGGATTCTGGACAGCTCGCCGGCGTTCGAGCTCGCCGAGCGGCGTGCCCATGGCGGGGATCAACCGCTGGATCGGCCGACGACGAAATTCGAACGGCGTGGACTCGGCAAGGGCCACCAGATCGTCGATTGGCGCCTCGTCCGTATTTAGTTAAATGGATCAAGAAGCTGCCAGACCCGCCTAATGCAGTCTCTAGGCAGGACCCAAAAATATTCCTTGCGCCGGCCGCCGAAAGCTCTATAAAGGAAGCAACAGCAACGCAGATGGGATCCAGATAGACACGACACGAGGCGGGAAAAATGGCAGTAGCTTATCCGGTGATCGGAAGCTGGTATCGGCGCTCGAACGGTGCGCTGTTTGAAGTGGTTGCGCTCGATGAAGACGATCGAACAATCGAACTGCAATTTTTTGACGGCACTATCGACGAGGTCGATTTCGAAGCCTGGCAGCAACTGCTGATCGAAAAGGTCGATGCCCCGGAGGACTGGTCCGGCTCCGTCGACATGGACCCCGAAGACTTCGTCGACACCGACGGCAAGGAAATCCCGCTGGGGTTTCACAACCCCCTCGACTTTCTCGACAAGGCCGAATAACCGAAGCGTTTCCAGCAGCAAATAGGGACATTCCTGATTTCCGTTAGGAAAATGGGGAAAATCCTGGTGTCCACGAATGGAAATCAGGAATGTCCCCATTTGCTTGTACGAGCGGCGCCCCCGCCGCGACATCCACTACCGCAGCGCGCGCCCGCGCGCATAGATAACGCGATCCCGAATCTCGATCTCGACTTTTCGCAAAGACTTGCCACGACACGGGCCGGCGGTGCATTGGCCGCTCTCGATATCGTACACAGCCCCGTGTGACGCACAGATGATCTGACTGCCATCTTTCGTCAGGAAACTATCGGGCTTGTAATTGAGCGGGTGCCCAACATGCATGCAGTTGTTCTGGTAGGCGAATACCGCGTTACCCTGCCTCACGACGAAGCCACGCAGTGGCCAGTCGCCCTCGCCGATACTGAACTCCCGGCAACCGGGGTCTTCCAGCTCATCGATCGAGCCGACGGCGACTTCCAGGAGAGGCACTTCTGGTTGCGTCATGGGTTTTCAGCAACCTTTGCGTGCCGGGCAACAACGAACGACAGTATGATTGCCGGGATGCCGAGCGCCGCGGCGTAGATGAAGAACCAGAACCAGCCGACGAACTCCTGCACGTTACCCGAGAATCCGGCCGCAAATTTTCCGACGAAAGCGGACAGAGAACTGAAGAGCGCGTATTGAGTCGCCG
>JAHHOT010000120.1 GCA_018677555.1 Gammaproteobacteria bacterium
CCATTCGGCACCGTCACCATCAGCTCCCATGTTCAGGTCCGTCCACAGCGGCGCCATCAGGTTGTTCGGCGGCGCGGGGTCGGGCAGTTCCTGGTTGCTCGCGCTTGCCGCGAGTCCGCTCGCAGTACCGGCCTCCAGCGTGCCGTTCACCGACCATATGACTTGGTTGTAAGTGGCCCCATTGAAGGTAAACGTCGGCACATTGAGAATAAATCCGCCATCGTCACAATTGCTGGGGCAGCCGAATGGCATTACCCCGATACCCGGCAACGAAAAATATCCGAGAGGCGCCGATGACGGCGAAACGCCGAAGCTGCCAACATCCAGCGTGCCACTCCACGTCAACTCATTGTTGCTCGAGTTATAGCTGAACGGCGAGCTGGTCGTGCCGTTGGTCACCGTCTCGGTCTCAGAACCGCTGACGAACGTTGTGCCGTCCGGAACCGTGTCAGTCAGGTCTATCGTCCCGACAATCGGCCCGTTGGTGATGTCGATGGTGTAGGTCATCATGTCACCGGACACCGCCGTAGACTGGCTAACCGACTTGTTGAACAACGTCGCATCCGTGCTGTTCGACGGCAGTACCGCAACCGGCATGTGCAGGTCCGGGCCATCGCCGCGGCGCGCCAGGTCAACCTGGCCGAACTGCCAGCCCGACGGGGCCGTCGCGCTGTTCGCCGTTACGGTGATCGTTCCACTTTGACCCGATTTCACCTTGAGGCTCGCCGGATCGACAGTGACGTCGAGGCCAGTTGGCCCGCTGAACGACGTATCCACGTGAATCGTGTGCTTCTCATGGTTGGTCAGCGTACGCGACCAGGAACACTCTTCTACGCAGTTGCCATCCTGCATGCTGGGGACGTTGAGTGTCTTGGGATCACCACCGGCATTCGGGTCAGCCGCTTCAAAATTTGCAGTGGTTTCGTCCAGAACCAGGCCCGCCTCCTGCGCAAGTGAAAGATCGACTCGCCCGGCACCCGTGTCAAACGGATCCGCCGGCGTCATGCCGTCTTCTTTCAGCATGCTCGCATTGGTCGATGTCATCATCAACGCCGACTTAACCTCATGCGGCGACCAGTCCGGGCGTACCGCTGCCAGCAGCGCGGCGGCACCGGCAGTGTGCGGGGCGGCCATCGAGGTGCCGCTCAGGAAGCCGAACGAATTGTCCACCGTGCCGCAGGAGTCTGTGCATCCTGCCGGATCGGCAAACGCCGCCATGATGCTCACGCCGGGAGTCGCCACGTCGGGTTTGAGCACGTCGAACGCGCTGCCCGGTCCGCGCGAGCTGAAGCCGGCCATGATGTCGCCATTCGCGTCACTGAGATCGAGGTTGAACCCCGTGATCGTCGCCACGGTCGTTCCGGTATTCGCAGCAAGCCAGGCTTTGAGTGTTGTGCCATCTGCCTGTGAAACATGAATGCCCGGCAGCACGTGCGCGTCACCGACCACACCGCCGCCATTGTCCATCAGCACGTAACCACCGGCACCGGCCGCGAGCACGTTCGCGCCCTTCTCGACACGCCCGAAGGTACCGCGATCGCAGGCGACGATCTCGCCATTAAACGTCCCGGGATTCCAGGGCGAAATAAAATCGCCCAAACCACCGTCGCCGCACAGTTCCGGGGTGGAACCGTTGTCCGCAGGAAAGTCGCCAGCGTAGACAATGGTAGCTGGACCGTAGCCGGAGGTCAGACCGAGGCCGGAGAGATCCGGCGTGCTGCCACCGCTGCTGTCGAGGTCGATGAGGTTGTTCACGATGGTACGGTTGTGCGTGCTCGCAGCAACCGTTGCAACCCAGGGTGACAGGTGAGCGACGGTTCCGGCCGTTGGGCCGCTGTTGCCCGCCGAGGCGGAAACGAAAATACCGGCTTCAGTTGCCGCCAGGAATCCCAATTCTACGACATCGTTATACGGGTCAGACCCACCAGAGATCGAGTAGTTGATTGCAGCGATACCGTTCGGCAGGTTCCCTGAATCGATGACGACCTGGTTGACCGCGGCGATGAGGGCCGAGCCCGGACAGGACGTGACGCATACGTCGTAGGCGATGATGTTAGCGTGCGGTGCAACACCAGAGACGTCCCGGATGAAGCTGGTGGTCGGCGCAACGATGGTTGCACCGTTGACGACGTTACCGCCGGCGGTACCCGCCGTGTGCACGCCGTGACCGTCGGAGGCTTCCGGGGCGGGGAAATTCGGATCTCCCAGCACGAAGGACCAGGCGCCAATCAGCTTGTCGTTGCAAAAGCTCGGGTCGGTGGTGTCGCAATAGCTTCCCGGGACGTAGTTGCCGGAACCCAGCGGATTGTCGTGGTCGTAGCCATCACCGCCGATGTCCGCAAATGATGGGTGATCGGAATTGATGCCGGTGTCCAGCACACCGATCACGACCCCTTCACCCCTGGAATGCGGGACATTGTTCGGCGGACCCGACCAGATGGCTGGTGCATCGATCCAGACCGGACCCGCGTCGGTCAAGGGGACTTCCATTCTTTCCCGGCTCACCCTTTTCACGCCCGGCATGCTTGCAATCGATTCGGCTTCTTGTGGGGTCAGTTCGATCGCCATGCCGTTCAGCACGTGCTGGTAGCTGTGCTTCACGTTGAGCGAGCGGCCTAACGACGCGTTGCAGTCCGCGACAAATGCGTCCTGCTGCGATTTCAGGTAATTCTGGTATTTTTTCGCTGCCTTGCTCTTGGTGTTCAGGCGCCGCTCGCCGGTCGCGAGACGACTGGTTGCCTTGTAGCCACGAATTCCGCCTTTGTAAGTGGCCATCGACGGCGCGTCGAGCTGAACGATATATACGCCAGCGTCGGAATCCGCGACGCTCGCCTTCGGTACCGGAGTATCGTTCGGCGTCGCCGGCCCGGATACTTCCCCCTCTACGGTCGGTTGTTCGGCGTCGAGCGTGAGCTCCTGCGCACTGGCCAGTCCCGGCGCACTCAGCGCGAGCCCGAACAAAAGACCAGCCGCCACGCCCGTTACCGGTGCCCGGCGCCCATTCATTGTCGTTGTCATGAATATCCCCTTATGCATGTCGTTCTTGAAAACAGAACCATTTACTTGCGTACAATTTCCGAACCGTCGATTACGCGCGCAGCACCGTCGCCCGCGAACTCTTTGTCGAGTCCGTAAGAAACCTTAAGAGTGTTTATCCGCCTTTGCCCAAATGCTGTTTGTCGTTATCGAAGCGGTGTGTGGGAATAGTATAGACCTTACATAATCGTTTTGTTACGAATTTTTATTGTTACTTTTCGTGTCACCAATTTGCGACAGTTCAAGGATAAATTTCAACGAATTGACAGCGATTGACGACGCATTAATAAGGTGTCATTTTAACCAAGCGCACAGGCGCGAATCTGTAAAGACCAGCAGATCGAGGCAACGCACGTCGACACTTTTACTCGAGTGCACCTCGCTGTCTCCCCGGCACGGATTTTGAAAATACCGTCGATCCGGGAACTTGCGCGGTCATTCTTGAGCCGCTGATGTAGTAGCTCTCGGGCGTCGCGGCTACTAGCCTGATTGACAAAATGCCCGGCTCTCGCCGGGCATTTTTTAATCCAGGTTTTTACTGCGTGTTGTCCAGCTCTTCGGCAGCGTCCTCGACCCCGTCACGAATGTTTTCGGCGGAATCCTGCATCTCATCTGCAGCCTCGTCGATCGCTTCGGCCGCGTTCTCCGCCGGACTGTCCTGCTCGCAGCCTGCGGCGAGAAAGGCGCTCAACAACAGAATGGTCGTGATAGCAGTGGTACGCATTTTTGTTCTCCTCTGGTTATTTGTCCCTCCCTGGCGCGACGTTGCCGTACGAACCAGGTCCCTGCGTATATAAGAGCAAGGAACGTGCCAACCCGGGGAACCGCTGCCTGACGCGGATTTCACGGAAATACAGGCGATCGGCCCGCGATTTGCGGCGCATTATTTACATCGCTTTGTAAACTTGGGGTTAGCGCTCGGGATCGGAGGGTCTGCCCGGGGCGCCGTGCCTAACCCGCTTTCCCCGACTGGCCATCATCCTGCTCGACGTCCAGCGGCCCCCTGGCGTCAGGGGATGCGTTGAGTGGCAGCCGGACGTTAAACGAAGTCCCGGATTCCGGTCCGGGGCTCGACACATCGATTGTTCCATCGTGCGCCGCCACCAGCGCCGCAACGATAGTCAGCCCGACACCGAGGCCGGGCTGCTTCGAATCGGCGCGCCAGAACGGTTCGAATACCTGCGCCGCCTCCTCCGCCGTCAATCCCTTTCCGGTATCAGTGACGCTGAGCAGGACCTCTTTCGCCTCGATCGCCAGGCGAACACTAACCTCGCCGCCTGGGTCCGTATACTTCGCGGCATTGCTCAGCAGGTTGCGCACGATCTGCTTTAGTCTCAGCGGGTCAACCATAACGTCGTAGTCGCCGGGCTCGGCGTCAACGACCAGTTTCAGCTTTGATTCAATCGACGGTCGCAGCTCCTCAATCACCTCTTCGATCAGCACGCGCGCATCTGCCTTTTCGGATTCCAGTTTGATGCCACTACTTGCGACGCGGCTGACGTCGCTCAGGTCGTCAATCAAACGGGACTGGGACAGGATACTCTGTGCAACGATTTTGAGCCCTTTTGTTCTCGTTGCGTCGTCGTCATCGATCTCCATTAACCGGATCCACGTCAGTGCAGCATTGAGCGGTGTGCGCAGCTCGTGGCTAACCAGGCGGACGAACGAGTCACGCATCGCGCTGGCTTTGCGCGCGTTTTCGAGCGCCTCCTCAAGTCGCAACTCCTGCTCTCTGCGTTCCGTGATGTCATGAACGATCCCGACGAAGTGAGTCACGGTACCATCGTAATTCGCGATCGGGGCCAGGCTCAGCCGATTCCAGAACTCGCTGCCATCCTTGCGGCGGTTCCTCAGCTCGAACTGCCCGTCGTTTTCACCGGCAATACAATCGTGAATCTGCTGCAAAACGCCCGGTTCATTCTCGACACCGCGATTGAGGAAGCGGCAGTTGCGCCCCAGCGCTTCGCTCACCGAATAACCGGTAATCTCACTGAGGGCCGGGTTGACGTACATGATGGGCTCGTCGGGTTGGCGGTGGTCGGTGATCAGTACACCGGTCGTCGTGGCGGCAAGGGCGCGGTCACGCAGGTTCAGCGCTTCGTCAGCGCGCCGCAGCACGATTATGGATATCGCGGCGACGATTCCAGCGGCAATCATCGAGCCGAGCGAAGTCAGCGCGATCGCGAACCGCCCTTCGTACAGTTCCCCGTAACCCGCCATGACTGCCGCACCCGCAAAAAGCGGTGCGGCGACAACCATCGGCAGAAGAGACCGGGCGTGAGTACCGACGACAGTTTTCTCCGTCAGCATCGCCGGGAACCCGAACCGGGGTTGTAACCAGATGACGCCGGTAGCGATGGTGAAAAACAGAATCGCGGTCGGCAGCGACATCGCGGTCACGCCGTCGATGGCGAGATAGAGCGTGGGCGCACCAAACGCGTAACCCAGGATCGATGCAACCGCAATGAGCAGGATCACTGTCGCCAAAAAACGACTGGCGGCACGCCCGAGCCGCGTGCGTTTCGTATCGAGCAGCACAGCTATCGCGAACAATCCAAAGCAGATGGCCGTGGTCGGCGCCATGCGCCCGGGTGATGACGTCATCAGCGCTTCATCCGGCGCGTCAAACAGTAACTCATCGATATTGATCTGCAGGTCGAAAAGGTATTGCGCGAGCGTGGTTACCACCAGCAACATCAGCAGCCCGCATAGAACGAGGCGTGTCACAACAGCGGTCAGCGTTAACTTCCACTGACCAACAACCAACAGCAAACCGGAGATCAGGAACGCCACGGCTGTGTTTACCTTCATACTGACCTGGTCGGCCTGCCACAGGCGGAGCCACCCGATGTCGAATACCCAGCCAATAAGGATGAGGCCAGCGGCAAAAAGCGTGGTCGCGGCAGCCAGCAGCGATACGTTGACCGCCGGCAAGCGCCCCGGCACCGGTTTCGTATTGTTGTTCATCGCTCATCTTGTCGTTACGGTCGGTGCATCCAGTTTAACCCACTCCGGGGCCGCGAATAGTTGGCCGTTCGCCACCCCTTGCGCTTGACACCGGCCGTCGCTGCGGTAAGCATGACCGTTGTTTAAACCGGACACGTCGGGGCGGTGCTTCGACCGCATACACTATGGCCAACGTCCTGATCGTCGATGACGAACCCGGATTCACCAGCGGCATCGCGGAGTTCCTGCAGCTCAAATCCCATTCCGTTTCGACGGCGAATACGCTATCCGCGGCGCGCGACGCGCTCGCTGATCGTTTACCCGACGTCCTGCTTCTCGACCTGATTCTGCCCGACGGCAGTGGGCTGGAGGTTTTCGACACATTCGACAACCACCGACCCGAAAAAATCATCATCATTACCGGGCACAGCGGCGTAAAGTCGATGATCGAGGGGATCGCCGGGGACGGCGTTAGCTATATGACGAAGCCGATCGAACCGCGCGACCTGCTGGGCATGCTCGACACGGTCACGAGCGACAACGAAGACGATGTGCAGCGGGAGGCAGCGCACTTCGGCGAACTGGTTGGCGACAGCAAACCCATGCAAGAGGTTTATGAGCAGATCGAGCGCGTCGCCGCGACCGACAGCACGGTCTTCATCCAGGGCGAAAGCGGCACGGGCAAAGAACTCATCGCGGAAGCGCTGCACCGGCGCAGCGGCCGAAAGGGTAATTTCGTCGCCGTGAACTGTGGCGGCCTGTCCGGCGAACTCGTGTCGTCGCAGCTCTTCGGCCACGAGAAAGGCAGTTTCACCGGCGCGGACAAACGTCATATCGGTTTCTTCGAGCGCGCCCAGGACGGCACCCTGTTCCTGGACGAGATCACCGAGATGCCGATTGAGATGCAAACGCACTTGCTGCGCGCACTCGAGACATCAAGAGTGTTGCGAGTCGGCGCCGAGACCGAGATACCGGTCAATGCCCGACTTATCGCTGCGACCAACCGCGATCCGGCCGACGCGATCCGCGACGGATCGCTGCGCGAGGACCTGTACTATCGATTGCAGGTATTTCCGATTCGTTTGCCAGCATTATCGGCACGCAATGGAGACATCGCTCTCCTTGCCCGGCATTTTCTCCGTGAACTCAACGAAAAGCAGCAGTCACAGAAGGCCTTCTCGGATGAAGCCCTTGCGAGGCTGGAGGCGCATAGCTGGCCGGGAAACGTTCGCGAGCTCAAACATACGGTGCACCGCGCCTTCATCATGTCAGACGGAAATGTCATAGCGATCTCCGATCATTTTGACGACCAGTTGATCGCCGACATCGAGGGCATTCGTGTCGGCCGATCCATTGCCGACGTGGAACGCGACCTGATCAACGCCACGCTGGAGCACTTTGATGGCGACAAGAAAGCAGCGGCGGCGAGTCTCGGAATCAGTTTGAAAACGCTATATAATCGGCTCAAGGAATACGAAACCGATGCGTCTGCATGACAAATTGTGACGGATCACGCGGAACTCCACTTCACTCGTATGGCACTTTTCCGATACTGAAACTATCCAGCAGTGTGTTACTGATGGAACAGAGCGAGAGACAAAACCATTCGACAAAGACTGATGCGCAAACCTGCGTACTCATCGTCGAAGACGAGCCTTCCGCCAGGGAAGCGAGTGAGTTGTACCTCGGGCGACTCGGTTATTGTGTTGCGACGGCGTCCAACGCGGCTGAAGCACTGCAACAGGCTGCCACGCACGCACCGGATATCGCTGTTTGCGACTGGCGTCTCGGCGATGGACCGGACGGCGTCGAAGTCGCCCGCCAACTGCAACAACGTTATAAAACGCCCATCGTTTTCGTTACGGCGCATCCAATCGACGAATTGCGTGAGGCAAGCGAGGACATTAACGTATCCCGCTACCTGCGAAAGCCGATATCGCTACCGACACTCGCCAAAACTATTGCGACTGTTGCCGGCTGATTGCTGAGCGGCCTGCAGGCTGAAATCGTTTGGCACAAATGAAGGCCGGCAGCGTTACGCTGCCGGCCTGTTTCGCGCCATAGCCTGCTTGCGATCAGCTCGCGCACAGGCACGGCGATTGCCAATCCCTATATTTGCCGATTAGCTTCCACGTACAGTCAGTTTGTTTTCGACAGATTGCGTGCCATCGATATTGGCGGCAATCTGTTCAGCCAGCGCACGCTCCTCGCCGGAATCGACTTCGCCGGACAGCACAACTTCACCATTCCGTGAATCAACGTTAATTGCCAGGCCCGAGGTGCTTCCGTTCATCAGCAGCTCGGTCTTGATGCGCGCGGTCAACGTAGCGTTGTCGACCTTCTGGCGGAACTTGCTGCGATTGTCCGCTTCGTCGTTTTTTGCGGTTGCCTCGTTCTTGTCCACGACGAGGTCATTCCGGACTTTCTTCACACCGTCGATCGACTCGGCGATCTCGCCGGCCAGTTCACGATCGACGTCGGATTCAACGGCACCGCTCAATGATGCGACACCATTCTTCACGTCAGAGTTGATGGCGAAAGAATTGAGGTACTGGTTGAACAGCAGTGCACTTTCCAGCTTGCCCTGTAACCAGGCGTCTTTGATCGCTGACTGTGCCTCGCTCGTGTACTGTTCCATTTTCGCCGTGTCCTTCGATTCATTTTTTCCGGCAAGCGCCAGCGGGGCCGCGGCGAAAGTCAGTGCAAGTGAACCGGCAATCAGGGCCGGCGTAAATCGGTTCCTCATAATTTTCTCTCCTCCTTTGCATTACACCTGTCAGTGCGGCATTCGCCAGACTTCTCAGGTCGCAATACGGACCATTCCGTATCGTTACCAGGGAAGTTGCAACAACCGTGCCAAAGCGCTAAACCGCAAACGACAAGGGTTCCGTACCTGAAGAGACGATTCCGACAGGTAATTTGTGCAGCGCGTTGCAAATTTTTCAAGCCAAAAGAGCCTCTGCACGCTGGAACACTTCCCGTAAGCGCATGTTTTTCGCGGCACTCGTCGCTTTTTGGGAGTTGGCACGGTACCTGCATAGTCATTACCGAGGCTCACGCGGTAAACGCTGCCGGTGCAGCAACCGCTCAACGATAAGGAGAAATGACAAATGCTTTCATGGTCACTGACGTTCCTGGTTCTCGCAGTAATTGCGGCTTTGCTCGGCTTTGGTGGAATCGCCGGCGCAGCCGCGGGCATAGCGAAGATTCTTTTCTTCGTCTTTCTCGTATTGCTGCTGGTCAGCGCGGTTGCAGGCGCCCTGCGTGGCAGGCCGCCGGTTTAACACCTGACTTAGCGAGGAGACGAACATGATGCGCTTATTCGTAACGTTTTCACTTGTGCTGTTTATGGCCGCGATTGCTGGCTGCAACACTACGCGCGGTATGGGCCAGGATATCGAAGCCGCGGGTCAGAAAATTGAGGATCTGGCTGACGACACGCAGGACGAGCTCAATGACGACGACTAGAAATAATCGAGCGGGCCAGAGCGGCGCGAATTACAGGGAGGAAACACCATGGGTATAGAGGTGGGATTGATTGGTTTTATCATCCTGATACTGGATGTCTGGGCGATATTGAAAACCTTGTCCAGCCCCGCGTCGACCGGCAACAAGGCGCTGTGGATCGTGCTGATCCTGGTGCTGCCTCTGCTCGGCCTGATCTTGTGGGCCATAGCCGGTCCAAAAGACTCGCATAGTTAGTCTGTGCGACCACTCGCCAGGTAAACGCAAGCGGAATTCCTGGAAATACAGGATAAAACAATGAACCCGATTGAAATATTACGTGATCAGCTTGCGACGCTTTCCAAGAGCGCCATCGAGCATACACCCAACCTGGTGGCTGCGGCGCTGCTGGTGATCGTTACCTGGTTAGTCGCAAAACTGGCCAGGCGCGTCGTCAACAAGCTGCTGTCCCGGCAGTCCGACAGCGATTCGCTGACCATTGCCGTCCGTAAGCTGGCGGTTCTGTTCGTCTGGGTCGCCGGCATGGCGATGACCGCAATCGTCCTTTTCCCGAGCGTCGAACCCGGCAGCATGCTGGCTGGCCTCGGACTTGGTTCGGTGGCGATCGGTTTCGCGTTCAAGGACATATTCGAGAATTTCTTTGCCGGCATGCTGATACTGTTCAGGCAACCGTTTCGCATCGGCGATTTCGTCGAAGTGGATGGTATCGAAGGCCACGTCGAGAACATCACGATTCGCGACACGCGGCTGCGCCAGACCGACGGCCAGCCGGTGATTGTGCCGAACTCGACGCTGTTCAAGGAAGCGGTCACCGTTAGAACGGACAAGGATCGCCGGCGCGTCCGCATCATCTGCGGCGTCGCTTACGACGAGAACCTGGACGAGGCACGTGACGTCATCACGAAAGCGGTGGAGAAAGTAAATACCGTGATCGACGATCAGCCTGTACAGGTGTTTGCCCAGGAGTTCGGCGGAAGCAGCATCGATTTCGAGGTGACCTGGTGGACCGGGTCGAAGCCGGTCGACGTGCGCCGCTCGCGGGACGAAGTGATCGCCTCGATCAAGGCAGCGCTGGATGACGCCGGTATTGAGATCCCGTTCCCGTATCGCACCATGACCTTCAAGGAGCCACTGTCCCTGCTACGTCGCGGTGCAGATGACGAACAGGAGGCAGCCGCGGCTTGAAGTCTGGCGAGCGTCCGGACGCCTTTCCAGGCAAATGCGGAAAAACCTGCCCGGCGGCGGCGTTTTCTAAACGTCGCCGCTCGTTCGTTAGGAGTCCGGGCATCAGACCGGCGACCACTGGATTTTCGGGCTAAATGATCAGAACGACGTAGCCACCGTAGCCGGCCAGCATCAGCAAACCGGCAGTGCGACCAATCCGCCACCGCATCATTACAAAGAGCAACAAAATCGTTGCGGCGGCGATTAGAACCCAGAAATCGAGGAGCAACAGCGAGCGCGCCACCGGTAGTTCGGCCAGTGCGGCCGCTGCACCGGCCACGAGCAGAATATTGAGCACATTGCTCCCAATCACGTTGCCGATGGCAATGTCCGAGCTGCGGTGAAATGCGGCAATGATTGTCGTACTCAGCTCCGGTAACGATGTCCCGACTGCGATGATTGTACTCGCGATCACGACCTCCGGAATCGAGAAGGCTTCCGCTATCGAGACTGCGCCTTTGACGGTGAGATCGGCGCCGATCGGCAACAGCACGATCCCGGCTACAACAAATCCGCCGGCAGCAAAAAGCTTGTGCGGTAACCCGAGCACGCGCTCCAGCTGATCGGCGCCATCCAGCTCGTCGGCGCCGGGCACATCTATCCTGAAAAAATACACTAACAGCATTGCCGCAAGCAGCAGCGCCAGCAAAAGCAGGCCTTCGACCTGTGACAGCATTCCATTGAGGCACAATCC
>JAHHOT010000065.1 GCA_018677555.1 Gammaproteobacteria bacterium
TGCCGGCAATTTCGTTCGCCAATGAAGGCATGGTCACCTACGGTTTATCCATCGGCTTCCAGGAACCCTACGCACAATACCAGCCGGCGCTGATCGATCCGCCCGAACACGCCGAGGTCGTCGAAGACTGGCGCGTGTTTTACGAGGTCGCCCGGCGCATGGGTATGTCGTTGGCGTATCGCGGTTACACCTATGACATGCAGGGCGCACCGACCACGGACGCGCTGATCGAGGAGTTCGTCAAACGCAGTCCAGTGCCATTCGACGAGATAAAAAAGCATCCCGAAGGCCACGTCTTCGAGCACCGTTCCGCAGCAGCCGAAGCGCGCGAAGCCGAGTGGCCGCATCGATTGCAGCTCGGCAATCCCGATATGCTGGCGGAACTCGCGTCGATCGCAAAGCCCGCGGAGGATTCCGCCGTCAGCCTGCCGTCGGATGAACTGTCCCTGCTGCTGGTCAGCCGACGGGAACACGAGGTCTATAACTCGGTAGGCCACCGGCTCGATGCGCTGGCCGCCAAACGTCCGTATAACCCCGTGCACATGAATCCGCAAGACGCGGCAAAACTACGGCTCGCTACCGGCGATCGCGTCGACATCAGCACAGAAACAGCGACGGTGACGGGTATCGTCGAGTTGGCGGACGACGTGCGCCGCGGCGTGGTCTCGGTGAGTCACGGCTTTCCCAACGAGGACGTTCAGAACGGGTCCGGCGGGCATCGCGGCACCAGCACGTCGGCGCTCGTCGATGACGAGACCGACTATGACGCCTACAGCGGAATGCCGAGAATGAGCGCGGTGCCGGTGATAATACGACCTGCCGGCTAGAACTCGTCGACACTTTCGAAATCAATGTCGGCACGTTCGAGTATGTCGCCACAATGATTGCAGAGCGGCTTGACCGTGACGTTTTTGCCGCAGTGATCGTGAAAGCGCAAAAAGGCCGGTCCTACGTCGCTCGGTAACCATTGGTCACCCCACAGCGCGAGCATCAGTGGCACCTGGTAGAACGCGATATTCTTTTCCGTGAGGATGTATTCATAACGCGCCGGTTTCTCGCGGTAGCGATTGCGCGCGAGCATGCCGTCGTCGGCGAGCCGGCGCAAGCGGTCGGACAGTATATTGGTCGCGATGTGCAATTGACTCTGAAAGTCATCGAAGCGGGTTACACCGAAGTAGGCGGCCGAAATGATCAGAAAACTCCATCGGTCGCCGATGATGTCGACGAAGCGGCCGATGTGACGTGTATCGTTTGCGCCGGGCCCGTCGGGCGTCTTCGTACGGCGCGAGCCCGGCGCGGTATCGACGGAGATCGCGTCGTAGCCCGGGCCGCGTTCGATGCGAATGCTGTAATAGCCGATGCGCCCGTCGCAGTGGCCGCAGACGAAGTTGGCGCTGGTCGAATGGCCGCAGGTCTTGTGCAGGAGGCGCACCGGATGATGGGTATCGCGGTACACCCAGTTGCGTTCCCAACTCCACACGGCGAGTGCCCAGTTGAACAGGTCCGAGCCCATTTCCGTGAGCGTGTAGCGCTGGCGCCGCGATCCCGCTTCGACAGGTTGCTGTTCGAGTATGCCGCGCTCGATCAGCCGTTTGAGTCGGTTGCTGAGAATACTCGGCGAGATGCCGTGCAAGGACTTCCACTCATCGAAACGCTGTACGCCGCAGAATGCGCTCAGCAGGATGAGTAATGTCCAGCGGTCGCCGATCAGATCGAGTGCGCGCCGGACAGAGCCTTTTAGAATTCGATCTTCGATGGCCATGGCTTCGCCATGGGATGTTACCTGAGCCCGATACTTGCATACAGGAATTTCAGGAGTACCGGCTGATCCGTTGAGATTGAAACTCCGGTATCGAGTGGTTCTGCACACATGCTTGCACTAGAATACTGACTGGCTGCGGCGTGACCGCGGGCAATGCGAGGATGAGCACATGCAGCACAGAAGAATACGAATACTGGCTATGTCCGCCGCGCTCGTTGCACTGACTGCGATGCCGGTGCAGGCCGGCAGCGGCGAGGATGAGGTGGAAGCCGTCATGCAAGCGCTGCAAGCGGACTGGAATGCCGGCGACATGACGGCTTACCTGGCAGCTTACGTCGAGAATGCCGACCTGCGGTTGCTGTCGAGCGCCGGCATCCTCAAAGGCTGGGATACGGTCAATACGCTGTTCCGCGAGCAGTTTCCCGACGAGCCTCGTATGGGCGATTTCACGATGGACGCGCTCGAGATCCGCTTGCTGAGCGACGACGTCGCTGTCGCCAGCGGTGAATTCGAACATGTTTTCGCGGAGCACACGATATCGGGTCTGTTCAGCCATGTGCTCAGGCGGCAAAAGGACGGGCGCTGGCGCATCGAACTCGAACACGTGTCCCTCAGCGAGACCGGCGAGTAAGCGGTGATCCCGCGTGCGCGTAACATGAGCCGCTTCGCCGCCGCGGTGAAAGCGAAGACTGCGATCAGGTCGCATGGCAGAACCTGAGGCCGATCCATCCGGCGACGGCGAATGGCCGAATCCGGTGTACTCCTGGTACGTCGTTGCCGTACTGATGCTGGCGTATACAAACTCGTTTATCGACCGGCAAATACTCAACCTGCTGATCGAACCGATTCGCAGCGATCTTGAAGTGAGCGACACGCAGGTCAGCCTGCTCGCCGGTTTTGCATTCGCCATCTTTTATACGCTCATGGGCGTGCCGATCGCGCGCCTCGCCGATCAGAAGAACCGGAAAGTGATTATCGTCGCCGGCATCGCGGTCTGGAGTGCGATGACCGCGCTGTGCGGCGCGGCACGAAATTTCTGGCAGCTGTTTTTCGCGCGCGTTGGCGTCGGCGTCGGTGAGGCAACCCTCTCGCCGGCCGCGTTCTCGATCATGTCCGACTACTTCCCGAAGCACAAGATTGCCAGGGCGTTCAGCGTCTACTCGATGGGCGTGTACTTCGGTGCCGGTCTCGCACTGATTATCGGCGGCGCCGTTATCCGGCTCGTCGAAGGTGCCGATGCCGTTACCTTGCCTGTCGTCGGCGAGGTATTGCCCTGGCAGATTACGTTCTTCTACGTCGGACTCCTGGGCCTGCCGATCATCCTGCTGCTGTTGACGGTACGCGAGCCGGTACGGCGTGGTCTCAAGGCTGTCGGTGTGCCGCAAACGGGCAACGCGAGTTCCCTGCCGGTGTTGCTCGCGTTTCTGCGCATCAACAAGGCGACGGTGATCCTGCACTTCCTCGCCTTCTCCGCGATCGGCATCGGTATTCTCGGCTTCATGACCTGGACGCCGACGCTGTTCATCCGCACCTGGGGCTGGGAGGCCTCGACGATTGGCCTGGCATACGGAGTTATCATGTTCGTGCTCGGCACGGCAGGCGTCTATTCGGGTGGCTTTGTCGCCGACTGGCTCGAACAGCGGGGCCGCAAGGACGCGATACTGCGCGCGGCGTGTTACTCCGGCATCGTAGCCGTGCCGTTTGCGGTTGCAACGCCGCTGATGCCGACCGCGGAACTCGCCCTGATCGGTCTTGCCATCACGAGTTTCCTGCTGGCGTTTCCGCAGGGCCTGCCGGCCGCGGCGCTGCAGGTCATCACGCCCAATCCGCTGCGCGCGCAGATGACGGCGCTGTATTTTCTCGTCGGTAACCTGATCGCGCTCGGCTTCGGCCCGACGCTGGTCGCGCTCGTTACCGACTACGGATTCGGCGACCCGATGAAGTTACGTTATTCGATGTCTGTCGTCAGTGCGACGATGATTCCGCTCGGTGCGTTCCTGGCCTACCTGTCGCTTAAGCCGTACCGGGCAAGCCGCGCGCGGGCGGATGCTGGCTGACGCGGAAAATCCTGTTCAGTTGCGGATCCTGAAAATGATCTTGCCCTGTGCGCGACGTCCCGTCAGGGTCGCGAAAGCCTCAACGTAGTCTTCGAGTGGAAACACCTGCGTGACGAGTGGCGTTAAATCGCCGTTTTCATACAGCGCGAATAGCTCCGCCACGTTCGCGGCGTACGCGTCGGGTTCACGCGCGATCCAGGCGCCATAGAACACACCGACGATCGAGTTGCTCTTCAGCAGGCACAGGTTCAGCGGCACTTTCGGTATTTCACCCGCCGCGAATCCGACCACGAGAAAGCGGCCGTCCCAGCCGGTTGCCCGCAACGCTTGCTCGGACAAGTCGCCACCGACGGGGTCGTAAACAACGTCGGCGCCGCGTCCGTCGGTCAGCTGCTTGACGCGGTCCTTGAGGTTCTCGGTCGTGTAATTGATGCGCTCCGCTGCGCCAGCCCGCCCGGCGACGTCGAGTTTTTCTTCGCTTGACGCCGCGGCGATCACCTTCGCGCCGAGGGCCGCACCGATGTCGACGGCCGCCAGGCCGACGCCGCCGGCCGCGCCGAGCACGAGCAAGGTCTCGCCGGCTTGTAATTGCGCGCGCTGCTTGAGGGCATAGTAAGAGGTGCCGTAAGCCGCGAGGAATCCGGCGCCGGTCGCGTAGTCCATGGCGTCGGGCAGTGCGACGATCTCGTCCGCGCGTTTCAGTATTTTCTCGGCGAACGCGCCGGTGGCGCCGCTGACGATGACCCGGTCGCCGACTGTCCAGTTCGATACATTGCGGCCGACGGCGCTGATCCTGCCGGCGCCTTCCCCGCCTGGTGTGAACGGCAGCTCGGGTCGAATCTGGTAGTTGCCGGTAATTGCCAGCGTGTCGGGAAAATTGAGGCCCGCAGCATGCAGGACGACGACGACTTCACCGGCGCCGGCAACGGGATCATCGACCGTGTCGATCCGCAATGCGTCGGCCGGGCCGAGTTCGTGGCACATTAACGCGCGCATCAATGTCTCTCCTTAGTTGCTGGAAATTCGACTGAAGCCGTCCTTCAGCACGGCCACGCCGCGCTCGCGCGACTTCGCGCGGAAGGAAACGCCGTCGTCAACGGACCATAGCTCGAAGGCGAGCGTCTCACCGGGAAATACCGGCGCCGAGAAACGGGCGTCGAAGCTTTTCATCAACGTCGGATCGTAGTCGCAGTAGGTAGCCAGGACGGCGCGACAAGCCATGCCATAGGTGCAGAGCCCGTGCAGGATCGGCACATCGAAACCCGCGCGGCGCGCCATCGCGGGCTGCGTATGGATCGGGTTCGGGTCGCCGTTCAGGCTGTACAGCAGCGCCTGGTTGCGCGGCACTTCGAACTCGCGCAGGGTGTCCGGATCCGTCGCCGGATTGTTCAAGGTTTTTTTGTGGCTGGGCGCCGGGCCGCCGAATCCGCCGTCGCCGCGCGCGATCGTCACGTAGGTCGCGCGGAAAAGCGGCTCCGTCGCCCCGCGCAGGTGGGCTTCGGCGACCATGTGCAGCTCCGCACCGCGATCCTTGCCGCGGTCGTAGATCTCCGTAATCGTGCCGCCGATCTCGAGCTCTGCTGAATCGGGCAGCGGCGCACAGCACTCCAGTTTTTGCACGCCGTGCACCGCAAGCTCCGGGCGCTCGAGTTCGCAGGCGAGGCTCAGTTCCATGATGACGTCGGCGAATATCGTTGCCATCGTCGGCACCGACCTGAATCCCGGCCGATCCGTGACGAAATCGAGTTCCTTTTCGTCAATGGGATCCGAGCCGAAACCGACGCTCAGCGCATACAGGCGCGCATCGCTGCGCGAGAAAACCCGCACGCACTCCGCGCCGAGACCGCTCAGGCGTCCGGCATCGACCGTCACGGCTGCGCGTTCTCCGTCAACCCGCCGCTATTCGAACGAGTAGCGGAACTCCACGCCCTGCGTCCGCGGTGCGCCGAACTGGCTCACTTCCTCGCCGAAAAACGGGATGATATTGGTCCGATAGAGTTCGTCGGTGATGTTCTTGCCCCAGACGGACAGCGACCAGTTCTTGCCCTCCGGCGCGAACGTGATGCGTGCGTCGAGCAAACCGTAGTCGTCCTCGAAGTTCTCGTTTGCCGGTTGCCACGGGAACTCATCCTGCCAGGAATAACTGACGTAGAAATTGAGTGCCTTGCCGAACCTGCCGGCATTTGCTGTGTAGTCGAAGCCGATGTTGTACTGCGTATCCGGCGTCCGCTGCAGGGAGTTGCCGGAGCTGTCGACGCCGGCGAGTTCGAGGAATTCGACGTACTCGGTATCGAGGAACGAGCCACTGGCAGTCAGCAGGAAGTCGTCGGTGGCTAAAAACGTGAACTCGACCTCTACTCCCTTGATCTCGGCATCTGCCGCATTCTCGGTGAGGTTACACAGGCAATCCTGGTTGGTCTGTTCGACCTGCAGGTCGGTGTAGTCCATGAAGAACGCTGCCGCGTTCAGGCGGGCGCGGCCGCCGGCGAAATCGCTCTTGATGCCGATTTCGTAGTTGATGACTTCCTCGGGCCTGGTTGGAAACTCAGCCGCAAAAGCGTTGACGGGCGTATCCTGGAAGTATCCGCCCTTGAAGCCGGTGGAGATCGTCAGGTAAGAGAATAAATCGTCGTTCGGCGTGAACTCGAGCGTCGCCTGGGGCGTCACCTTGGTCCAGGTTTCGCCGTAGCTCGTATCGTATTCTTCGCCGAGCGGAGTCAACGGCACCGTATCAGCCGGGTTGAATCGATCGCCTGTCGCGATTGCCGTTCCTCTGATATCACCCCCCTTGTCGTCGCTGGTCCAGCGGGCGCCGACGCTCGCCTTGAATTTTTCCGAGAAGCGGTAGCCGATCTGGCCGAATACGCCGATATGCGTGTTGTCGCCTTCGTTGAGCCAGTGGCTCTCGCCGCTCAGGGTTGGCAAAGCGCCGCTGTTGCCTTCGCCGACGAAGCGGTCAAACTTGTCGATCTGGTCGTTCTTGAAATACACGCCGGCAATCCATTCGAAACTGCTGTCCGCGGACGAGGTCAGGCGAAACTCCTGGCTAAACGACCGAATGTCGGCGTCTTCCCTGACGGGCTCAGAGAAAAAGAACGTCGCGGCCGTGGGATCGAAAGCGAGGAAGTCAGCAAACGTCACGCCGAAGATTTCAGGATCGTCGAAGACATCGGGTCCGCCGCCAGTCTGGTCGTACAGGCTGCGCGTCCGGGCTTCACGATAGCCCGTTATCGAACTGAACTGGAATCGTTCGAAGTCCCTGTCGAAGTGCAGCGTCAGGCCCGCCGTCTCCCGGGACAGGAATTGATTGAGTGGTGCCTGATCGCCGGCGTACTGCGTCTCTTCGGGTATGCTCACGCGCGGGTCGGTCAGGCCCAGGAAAGCGCGCATCTGGCTCCAGGGGCGTGGGCGAAAGCCGCCGGTCAGGCCATCCGATATGGCAACGACGTTAATGCCATTGGAACTGAGTTTGCTGTAATCGACGATCAGCCGCGTTCCCCAGCCGTCGCTGTCCGGCTGGCTCATGATTTGTGCGCGAAGCTGTAGCGTTTCGAGGTCTTCGAGGTCGCGGTCATGCAAAAGATCTTTCGCGTAACCGTCATGGGACCTTGTCTGGAACGATAGTCGTCCTGCCCAGTTGTCGCTCAGCGCACCCGTCGCATGGCCGGATATTTGTTGGGAATCGTAGTTGCCCAGCGAAATAGCGATTTCACCGGAATTCTCGAACTCCGGTTTGGCGGTGATAATACTCAGCGCGCCGCCGACGACGCTCTTGCCGAGCAATACGCCCTGCGGTCCCCGAATGACTTCAATTCGCTCAATGTCGTAGTAGTCGGCATTCATGCCGCCGGTTCGGCCGATAAAAATCTCGTCAACGAACTGGCCGACGGCCGCTTCGCCTGCGGGCGAATCGAGCCGGGTGTTCGTAATGCCGCGGATGTTGATTTCCTGGTCGAGCGGCGACAGTGCCGTGAAAGATAGTGACGCTGCCGTGTTGGCAAGATCGCTGACGTTGAAAATGCGGTTTTGCCTGAGCGTATCGCCGCTAAATGCGGTGATCGCTACGGACGTGGTCTGTATTCCGGACTCGCGCTTTTGCGCCGTGACGACAATCTCCTCAAGTGCCTGAGCGCCGGCGAGCGATGCGCCGAGCGACAGAACAGAGATGACGGTGGTCGCAAAGACTCCGCGGGAAACAGATGTGCAGTGCTTATTCATTAGAAGCTCCCCCTAATTGGTGCGTTACCGGCTAACAGGCCCGGCTCATGCGTAACTGCCGCTTGCATAAAAAGACTATCATAAACGGGACCGACCTCAAGCTATTTCGTCGCCAGGACCAGGCTCATCCTGCCTTGCTGAGCGGCTGCGTGTGCGCCGTGTCCAGGTATTCATCGAGCGAGGCGATCCTGCCGTTCTCGATCTTGACGATCGCGCAGGCCGGCATAGCGAAATCGGCGCCCGTCGCCAGCTTGCCGCGCAGGACGTGCTGCTGGTAAAAACCGCCCGGGATCGGTTCGCGGCGCACGATGTCGTACTCGAGATCACTGAGCTTGCCGTGGATCCATTCGAGCGTCTTGATATTGTCTTCGACCGACTGCAGCGCCTGGTCGAAGTTGTGCCAGATGCGCGCATCCGGTGCATAGATCTCGCGAACCGCGTCGACATCGCAGCTGGATACGGCCTGCATGTAACGTTCGCCGATCTCCAGGTTCTTATCGGCGTCACTCATGCCTGCTGCGCCTCGTCCTGTTTGGGATTGTTCATCTCGAAGTAGTCGCGCCAGCCACAGACCTTGCCATCGCGGAATTCCACGACGCCCGCGAATGGGTGAGCGACCCGCGTGCCGGTCCGCAAGTCCGTGTACTCCTCGTAACCCTCGATGAACAGGCAGTCGTCGTTTTCGGCGTGACGATGGATCTTCAGGTCGACGTCCGAACAGATGTCGCTGTACTTGTTCAGGAACTTCGCGACCCACTCCTTGCCGACGAGCGGCCGTGTGGTCACGTGATAGTGGTACTCGATATCGTCCGTGCACCAGTCGAGGAATTTGTCGTTGTCACCGGATTGGGCAGCTTTCAGCATCGCCTTGTATGTTTCGAGTTTGTCCGCCATGTCGCTCTCCATAAGTGGTCTTTCGTGGTCAGAAACCCAGTTGCCTGGCCGCCAGGTCGTTGAGGATCTCCTCGGTACCGCCGCCGAGGGAGAAAATGCGTGCTTCGCGCTGGATGCGCTGCACGCGCCGGTTGCCGCGGTAGGCCTCGCCGCCAAGAATCTGCATGGCCTCGCGCGCGCAAAATTCCAGCGTTCGGGTTGCCTGGACTTTCAGCATTGACAGGTCGGCGATCGGCACTTCGCCGCGGTTAAAACGCCAGACACACTGGTCGAGATACGCGTAGCCGGTGTTGATCGTGCGAATCATATCGATGAGCACGTGCCGAATGCGCTGGTGATCGACCAGGCGTTTGCCGAAGGTTTCGCGCTCGCGCGCCCAGGCGATTGCGTCGGCTGTCGCAACTCGCGCCATCGCGAGCGTGGCCCCGACGCCGGAGAAGCGTTCGATGTTGAATTGCCCGGCGAGGCTTTTGAACGCCGTGCCCTCGGCACCGATCAGACGATCCGCGGGCACGTCGACGTTGTCGAAGTAGATCGTACCGTTGCTCGCGCTGTACCAGGTGAGCCCGGGAACCGCTTCCATGCGGACGCCGAAGCTGTTGGCGTCGACGAGCAGCAGCGACAGGCCCCCAAGCCCGGCATCGCCGGTACGCGCGACGATCAACAGGTAATCGGCGCGCAGCGCGCCCGAAATCAGGGTCTTTGTGCCGTTGACCCGGTAGCCGCTGCCATTCTTTGCGGCTGTGGTGGTCATGCGCGCTACGTCGGAGCCTCCGCCCGGCTCCGTGATGGCGAACGCCATGCGCTTCTCGCCGGCCAGCACGGGGCGGGTAACGGTTTCCTGCAATTCGGCGGAACCATGTTTTACGACCGGCGGCAAAGCGATCCAGTGCGTCGCCAGGTCGGCAAACACGACCCCCGAGCCGAGCCGATGGAACTCCTCGGCGAACAGGATGCGGTGATACAGGTCGGGCTCGTCCTGCCAGCCGCCGAACTCGGCCGGGAAGCCGAAACCGAGCAGGCCGGCGTCAGCCGCTTGCGTATACAGCTCGTCCGGAAACGTCGCCGCAGCGTTCCAGTCGTCGATCGACGGCGTAATATGCGTATCGACGAAGCTGCGCAGCTGCTCGCGCCATGCCACGTGGGCCTCATCGAGCCCGGGACAGGGCGGCCGCAGCCCGTCGAAGTCGAGATGATCGGGGTCTTTCGTCAACGCGGTTTCTTCCGACTCGCTTGCTTAGTAAGACTGAGTCATAATAGCACAGCCGCCGGGGCATGACGCAGCCGGCCCGGACGGCGAAATAACAAGAGGCGGTGCGGCCGTGAGCAACGCAGACTCGAATAATAATCACCCGGAGTGGTTCAATCCGGCAATGCCGGAACGGGCAAGCTGCGTCATCCCGGCCCTGCTCGAGCACTATGCCGCGCTGACGCCGGACAAGACGCTGGTGTTGTTCGAGGACGGCAGCGAATGGACCTATGGTGAGACACTCGACCGTACCCGCAGCGCCGCCGCCGGGCTCCGCAAGCTCGGAGTCGATGTCGGCGACACCGTGCTGGCGTGGCTGCCGAACGGGCCCGACATGCTGCTGTCCTGGTTTGCCGCCAACTACCTGGGGGCGATCCTGGTGCCGATCAACACGAGCTACCGCGGCAAATTGCTGGAGCATGTCATTCGCCAGTCGGATGCGACACTGATGATCGGCCACGCCGAACTGCTGCCCCGTTTGCGGCAAATCGACGCGACCCGGGTGGAGAGTGTGCTTTGCTGCAACGGCGGCGTCGATACGGCCGACCTTCCCGACGGCCTGACCGCGCGTTTCATGGCCGAGGTGACCGAAGCGTCGCCGCCGGTGGAATCCGCATACCCGGTCGAACGGTGGGACACGATGATGATCATCTACACCTCGGGCACGACCGGGCCGTCCAAGGGTGTTCTGACGACTTACCTGCAGCAGTACACGGTGGGACAGGTTTCGTTCGGCTACATGACGGACAAGGACCGGATGCTCGTCAACCTGCCGATGTTTCACGTTGGCGGTACGACCGCCATCGTCGGCATGCTGTCCTGCGGCGGTTCCTTCGCGCTGCGCGACAAGTTTCAGACCGCGCAATTCTGGCAACAGATCCGCGACACGGGGGCGACCGGAATCAGCGGCTTCCTCGGCGCGATGGTAGCCTTCCTGGACAAGAACGAGCCGCGCGCTGACGACCCGGACAATCCGCTCGAACGTGTCGTGCTGTCACCGGTGACGGCGCAAACAATGCGGCTGGCCGAGCGCTACGGCTTCGACTATTTTTCGGGATTCAATATGACCGAGATCTCGGTACCGCTGGTGACGGAACTCAATACGCGTGTGCAGTCCAGCTGCGGCAAGCCACGCAGCGGCGTCGAATGCCGCATTGTCGATGAGCACGACTTGCCCGTCGACGATGGCGTGATCGGCGAGTTCGTGCTGCGCTGCGACCTGCCCTGGGCCATCAACCAGGGCTATCACGGCATGCCCGAAGAGAGCCTCAAGGCCTGGCGCAATGGGTGGTTCCATACGGGTGACCTGATGTACCGCGATGAGGCCGGCAACTATTTCTTCGTCGATCGCAAGAAAGATGCAATCCGCCGCCGCGGCGAGAACATCTCATCCATCGAGGTCGAGGCGGAAGTCGCCGAATTTCCGGCCGTCGCCGAAGTCGCCGTGTTCGGCGTCCCCAGCGAGTACGGTGAAGACGAGGTCATGGCCGTGGTCGCCGGCAAGCCCGATATGGACCTCGATCCAAAGGCACTGATCGAATTCCTGGTGCCGCGCATTGCGCATTTCATGGTGCCACGCTACCTGCGCGTGCTGGCGGAGTTGCCGAAGACCCCGACCAACAAGGTGCAAAAGACCGAATTGCGCGACGCCGGCGTCACGGCCGATACCTGGGATCGTGAGGCGGCTGGCATCAGGCTCAGGAAAGACCAACTCAACTAATAACAAAAGGCAATGCCATGTTGAACGAATTTCTCTTGCTGGCGCTCGCAAACTCGCTGCTCATCCTGTTCCTGTTCTTTTGCATCTGGGCTGTAAGTGTTCTTATCGGGGACTCCAGCATCGCCGACATATTCTGGGGCCTCGGTTTCGTCGTCGTCGTCTGGTTTACCTGGGCAGTCTCCGATGGCGTCGAGGAGCGCCGGTTGCTGGTCGCCGTGCTGACGACGATCTGGGGTATCCGGCTCGGCGCCTACATCGGCTGGCGCAACTGGGGCGCGGAGGATCCACGCTATGCGCGCCTTCGCGAGCATGTCGAATCGCAGGGCAAGAATTACGCAATCCACAGCCTGGTCCGCATTTATATGGTGCAAGGCCTGTTCATGTGCGTAACCGCGCTCGTCCTGATATTCGCAATGTCGATGGACACGCCCGAACAGCTCGGCTGGCTTGCGTGGGCGGGCACGGCGCTATGGGTCGTCGGCATGTTCTTCGAGACCGTGGGCGACGCCCAACTGTCGCGTTTCAGGGCCGACCCCGCCAACGAGGGCAAGATCATGGACCGCGGGTTGTGGCGCTATACGCGGCACCCGAACTACTTCGGCGAAGCCTGCATCTGGATCGGCTTCTTTCTCATTGCCGCCGAAAACGTTCTCGGACTGATCACCATCGTCAGCCCGATCACGATCATCTATGCGGTTGCCGGTCCTTCCGGCAAGGCGCTGCTGGAACGACGCATGAGCAAGAAGCGGCCCGGTTTCGAGGAGTACAAACAGCGCACGAGCGGCTTCTTTCCCATGCCACCGAAAAAATCGACGTGACAGCGTAAGGCTGCGTTCGCAACGAGGAATGAACAATGGACACAAAGATGAATGAACGTTTGCAGACGATGCTCGATCACAGCGAGATTCGCGATGTGCTGTCGCGCTATGCGCGCGGCATCGACCGGGCCGACGGCGAACTGTTGAAAAGCTGCTATCACGCCGACGCGATCGAGGAGCATGCGGGTAACTACGAGGGCAACGCGCATCAGTACATCGACGAAGCCATACCGAGGGTCCTGCAGATGGGCGCGATGCAGCACCTGCTCGGCAGCAGCCATATCGATATCGACGGCGACAGGGCCTACGTCGAAACTTACGTGTGGACCTTCGTGCGCTTCGACGACAACGGCAGGGACGTCGACACGTTCACGGGAGGTCGTCTCATGGATCGATTCGAGAAACGCGACGGCGAGTGGAAGATCGCGCACCGCTGGACCATTCTCGACTGGAACCGGGACACGCCGAGTTCCGAGGGCTGGTGCCTCGGGCTATTCGACTTCTCGCAAAAAGGCGCGCGCACCGGCAGCAAGGGCATGACCGACCCGTCTTACAAGCGATTCTGAGAAAGACGATATGGGTGATTCAAGCGATATACCGTTTCGCGACGTAGCGTTTCCATCCGCGGCGATGGTGGTCACCGAACGCTCCGGCGGAACGCTGATCGTCGAGCCTGAAACGGAACTCGACGCGTTCGATACCAACCTGCTGCTGGAGCTCGACCGCCGGGCATCCGAACAACCGGACAAGCCTTACCTGCTCGAACGCGGCGCCGAACAAGAGTGGATATCTCACTCCTACGCGGAGACCCGGCGCGACGCGCATGCCGTCGCACAGTGGCTGATCGATGCCGGCGTGACGCCGGATCGCTCGCTGCTGATTCTGTCGGGTAATTCGATCATGCATGCCGTATTCAAGTTCGGTGCCATGGCGGCCGGCATCCCGGTGTGCCCGGTCAGCATCAACTATGCCCTGATGGGCGGCGATTACGGACGGTTGCGGCACGTGCTCGGACTGGTCCGGCCCGCGGTCGTGTTTGCGGAACAAACGGAGTTGTTCAAAAAGGCCCTTGAATCTGTGGACTTCGGCGATGCCATTATCGTCACCGCGGACCCCACACAACTCGACCGCCCGGCAACCGCGATTGCCGACGTGCTGGCGGTGCAGGCGGGGCCCGACGTTGACGCGCGTATCCAGCAACTCGATCCCGACTCGGCGGCGTTCTACATGTTGACGTCCGGCTCGACGAGCCTGCCCAAAGCCGTGATCCAGACCCACCGCATGGTCACGGCCAATCTCGCGCAAGGCCGCCAGGTCCTCGGCGAAACCGCGGGATGGAAAGATGCCATGCTCGACTGGCTGCCCTGGAACCACGTGTCGGGGGCGTTCACGCAAATGGGTGTGATGACCAGCGGCGGCACCCTGTACATCGATGCCGGCCGGCCATTGCCGGGCCTGTTCGACACGACGATCCGCAACCTGAAGGACGTGCCCGTCAGTTTCTTTACGAACGTTCCCGCCGGGTACGCCATGCTGGCAGATGCGCTGGAGGCCGACGCCCAGCTGCGCGAAACGTTTTTCTTGAAGCTGCGGCTCGTGTTATACGGTGGCGCGGGTCTGCCGCAGGCACTCTACGACCGCTTTCAGCGGCTGGCGGTGGAGACCATCGGCAAGCGCATCTTTTTCACCACGGGTTATGGCGCCACGGAAACCGCATCGGGTTGTATGGCGATTTACTTCGACACCGAAGAGGTCGGCATCGGTTTGCCGATGCCCGGACTGTCGATAAAACTCGTGCCGTTCGACAATCGATACGAAATCCGTATGAAAGGGCAGATGGTGACACCGGGCTACCTGAACGAGCCGGAAAAAAATGCGGAGATCTTCGACGAGGACGGTTATTTCAGGATCGGTGACGCGGCCACGTTCATCGAACCGGGCGATATACAGCGAGGTCTTCGTTTCGCCGGCAGGCTCGCCGAGGAGTTCAAGCTGGCGAGCGGAACCTGGGTCTCGGCAAGCAACCTGCGTGCCGCCGTCGTGCAGGGTTGCTCGCCGCTCGTATCGGATGCCCTGGTGTGCGGCTTGAACAGGGACTATGTCGCAGTGCTGGCGTGGCCGAACGCGGCGGGTATCGAACAGCTGTTGGGCAGACTGCCTCCGGACGCGGCTGCGCTCGCGGCCGACCCGCTTGTCCGGGCAACCGTCGAGAAGGCGCTCCGCGCACACAACGCCGACAACCCGGGTAACAGCACGCGAATACGACGCTTCGCATTTCTCGACGGGGCGCCGAGTATCGATGGCCATGAGCTGTCCGATAAAGGAACCGTCAACCAGTCCGTCGCTCTCGAGCGTCGGCGTGACGATGTCGAGCGGCTGTACGCCGCAGAGCCGGACGATTCGATCATCGTCTTGTAAACAAGTGAGGATGGCATGGATATCGAAGGTGCAGTAGCAATAGTAACCGGCGCAAACCGCGGCATAGGGGAAGGCTTCGTGCGCGCATTCATCGAGGCGGGAGCGGAAAAGGTGTACGTGGGGGCACGCAATACGGCCGACGCCGCTCACCTTGTTGACAATTTTGGCGACCGGGCAATAGCTGTTGCGCTCGATGTCACCGACGGGGCCCAGGTCGCCGCGGCGGCAGAGATGTGCAGTGACGTCAGCGTCGTCGTGAACAATGCCGGCGTCTTTACCGACAGGCTCCTGATTGCTGCAGACGACATGAGCGGTGCCCGGCAGGAAATGGAGGTCAACTACTTCGGCACGCTCGCGATGTGCAGAGCCTTTGCGCCGATCCTTGCCGCCAATGGCGGAGGCGCTATCGTCAACGTGCTATCCGCGGCAGCGCTCGTCGACATACCGAACATGGGCGGCTACGGCCCCTCGAAAACCGCGACGCGATTCCTCTCCGCTGGTGTCAGGGCCGAACTTGCAGACCAGGGAACACAGGTGACGGCATTGATCGTCGGCTCGGTCGAGACCCGTATGTCGGCTCACGTCAAGGGCCGGAAGGAACAGCCGATCGACGTCGGCCGCGCCGGCATCAAGGCCATTCGCCACAATCTCGACGAGATGGATACGGACTGGATGGCGACGAAGGTGCGGGCGAGCGTCGCGCTCGATCCGAAAGGATACGAGCGCCGCCTGGCCGAATTGCTCAAGGCCGACGTCCTGGACACCGGCCGCTGAAAATGGGGACATTCCTGATTTAACGTATTAGTACGTTAAATCAGGAATGTCCGCATTATTGCTCCGCGATGCCTGACGTAAGTACATCCCAATTGCCCGATCGCGATGCATGCGTGCTGGCAGCGCTGCTGGATCGACAGGCGAAGGTGAGGCCAGACGATGTCTTCCTGATTTTCGAGGACGATGACTGCTGGACTTTCGAAGAGACTCGGCGCCGCACGCGGCGGGCTGCCGCGGGCCTGCAGTCGCTCGGCCTCCGGCGTGGCGAGCACCTGCTGTCGTGGCAGCCGAACGGCAAGGAGGCGATTCTTGCCTGGTTCGGCGCGAACTACCTCGGTGCCGCCTACGTACCAATCAATACTGCGTTTCGCGGCAAGCTGCTGGAACACTCGATCGGTCTTTCGGATGCGCAAATCCTCGTCGCGCACCCGGAGTTGTTGCCACGGCTGGACGATATCGATACCGGTCCGCTGCGGGATGTCGTGGTGACGTCGGATCGGGTTCCGGCGAACGGAAGTGAAACGCTTTCCTGGCACGCCTTCAGTCGCCTGCAGGCCGATGTCGAGGTCGATGCCGAGCAGGCAATCGCGCCCTGGGACACTGTCTATATCATTATGACCTCCGGAACCACGGGCCCGTCGAAGGCGGTGCAGTGCACTTACGTGCAGGCCTGGTCGGGGGCCGCCGAGGCGATGTTTTATTTCTCGCTAGAGGACAGGCTGCTGGCAGGCCTGCCGCTGTTCCACGTCAGCGGGACGGGTGCGGTGATGGATCGTCTGATCAAGGGCGGCAGCGCCGTCGTCACGGAAGGGTTCAGTCCCGAGCGCTTCTGGGAGACGGTTGATCGGCATCAAATCACGGGAACCTGTCTCGTGGGCGCAATGACGCCGTTTCTTCTGAAGCAACCGGAAAGCGAAGAGGATCGTAAGCACGCGCTGCGCACCGTCATCACGGTGCCCTGGAATGAAGACTCACTACGTGTCGCGAAACGCTTCAATCTGCAGATGTATACGGCATTCAACATGACCGAGACTGCGACGCCGATCGTCTCCGGCGCGAACCCGCCGGAGTTAGGCACCTGCGGGCAGCCACGTCCGGGTGTGGAAGCGCGCATCGTCGACGCGAACGATTGCGAAGTGCCTGTCGGTGAAACGGGGGAGCTCATTCTGCGGACGGACCGGCCCTGGGAGATGAGCCGCGGTTATTACAGGGACGCGGCGGCTACCGCCGCGGCCTGGCGCAACGGGTGGTTTCACACCGGCGATGCGTTCCGGCGCGACGAGGCGGGCAATCACTATTTCGTCGATCGGCTCAAGGACACGATTCGCCGACGCGGGGAGAACATCTCCTCGTTCGAAGTGGAATCGGAGGCAAGCGCCTGTGACGACGTACGTGAGGCCGCCGCAATTCCCGTGCCCAGCGAGTTCGGGGAGGACGACGTCATGCTGGTGGTTGCAGCGAAACCCGACACTGATCTCGATCCCGCCAGGCTTTTCGCTTTTCTCGAACCGCGCATGGCCCACTACATGCTGCCGCGATACATACGCATTCTGCCGGAGCTCCCGAAGACTCCGACGCAAAAGATACAGAAACACCTGCTGCGAACGCAGGGCGTAACGAATGATACCTGGGATCGCGAAGCGGCCGGCATCAAGCTGCGGCGCGAACGGTTCCAGTAAAAATGGGGACATTCCTGATTTAACGTACTAATACGTTAAATCAGGAATGTCCCCATTAATCGCTACAACAGGTTTAGCTTCCTGAGAAATTCGCGGAAGCGCAGGTCGCCCTGCAGCTTGTCGTGGACTGGATGCACCCGGGTCAACATCAGCTGCGGGTCGTTCTGAGCATACGCGCGGTTGAACCACTCCATGGCCGTGTCGGCATCGCCGCGAAACGCATAGCAACCCCCTATCGGCATAGCAATTCGATCGGAGTACTTGTCAATGAGCTGCTGCAACGCTACCTCGGAGTCGTTCTCCCGCCCGAGCGCGTAATGGACGATAGCCTGCGCTGCCAGTCGCCACGGTTCAGCAAGCTCCTTCTCGCTGGCCGCGAGCGCCTCGTCGAACCTCTCCTGCCCCACAAGGATCAGGCTCAGGACCGTGTAGGCATAGGTGTAATTCCCGCCGGCAAACTCGATCGCATCGAGCATTGCAGTCTCGGCCGATCGGAAGTCGTGACCGACATAAAGAATGAACGCCTTGTTGTGTCGTGCCCGCAGGCTTAACGGGTCAACCGCGATGCTGCGCGCGTTGTAGTCGAGCGCGGCGGTATCGTTGCCCAATGCCATTGCCAACATGCTCGCACCGCTCAGCGCGTTTGCGTTATTGGGATCGATCTCGAGTGCGCGTGCGTAAGATTCCTTTGCGCCATCCCAGTGACGATCGAAGTTCGCCCGAATGGATCCCAGCACGTAATGAGCACCTGCCGACGACGGATTCAGTTCCAAAGCCCGGTTCACGGCATTCTTCGCAAGCTCCACGCCTTCGCTCGTCGGCAGCATCCCCGCGACCGTCATGGCCGCATACTCGGCCGCCAGCTGCTGCCACGACTCTGCAAATTCCGGATCGAGTTCGAGAGACCGCTCGAAGTGTTCCTTCGCTTTTTGCATGTTCTCCGGCCCAGGGAGACGCTGAGCGCTGAGGCCCTTCAGGTACCAGTCATAAGCCTCGGCGTTACGCCGCGACCCGTGGATTTGTGCGTCGCCCAGCAGCTCCACCTGCAGCGCGCTGACCACCGCGTTTGCGATCTCGTCCTGAACCGCAAAGATGTCATCGAGCGTCCGGTCGAAAGTACTGGACCACAAGTGCGACCCGTCGCCCGAGTCGATGAGCTGCGCCGTGATCCGCACCTTGTCTTCGGACCGGCGCACGCTTCCCTCGAGAATGTGCGATACGTTCAGTTTGCGACCGATCTCGCGCAGGTCTTCGTTCTTGCCCTTGAACTGAAAAGACGAGGTGCGGCCGATGACACGCAACTCCTTGCCGCGCGCGAGCACGTTGAGCAGCTCTTCGGTCAAACCGTCGGAGAAATATTCCTGCTCTTCGTCGGCACTCATGTTGACGAACGGCAGCACGGCGATCGATTTCGAATCGGCGGATGGTGCACTTGCCGTCGGCAGCGGCGACTCGGGCTCGCTGCTCGCTTGCCAGACGAATCGATCGAGAGCGAACAGCCCCACGGCAAAAACCGCCACCACGATCGTCGCGATATCCAGTCGTCGCGCAGCTGCGTTGGCGGCGGCATCGCTGCGTTCGACGTCTTTGTCGCGTTTCAGGCCTTCGGGCGTTAGCTCGAACGCCCAGGCGAAAAACACCGCCAGTGGGAAACCCAGGATGAGCAGCCCGGCCACGAGGCGGATGGTCCATTCGGGCAGCCCCAGCGCGGGAAACAGCACGTCGGCTATCTGCAGCAGGACCCAGGCGACCAGCAAGTAGGCGAGTGCGACGCGGATGACGTTGCGGCGCCTGAGTTCCTGAAAAAACGACGGTTTATCGTCTACCGGCATACCGTAATTCTAGCCTCCCAATGAAATGGGGACATTCCCCATTTAATGTATTAGTACATTAAATGAGGAATGTCCCCATTAAGCTTGCGGCTGGCGTAAAAAATGGGGACATTCTGCATTTAGCGTACTAATACATTAAATGCAGAATGTCCCCATTTTTTTGCAGGAGAGACGAGATGGCAACAACAGCACCTTACCGAGCGGACCACGTCGGTAGCCTGTTGCGCCCGGACGCCGTGCACGAGGCTCGGGTGCGATACCACGCAGAAAGACTGGGGCCCGATGGTTTTCACACCTGCGATGAGCTCAAGGCGATCGAGAACGAGGCGGTGCAGGACATGGTCGCCATGCAGGAAAGCGTCGGCCTCAAAGCGGTAACCGACGGCGAAATGCGCCGCTCGTTCTGGCATTACGATTTCATGGCGGCGCTGACCGGCATGGAGCTCGTCGAGCGTGACGTGGGGATCCAGTTCCACGGCATCAACCTGCGACCGATTTTTCCGACCATCACGGGCCGGCTGGACTTTCCGGACGACCACCCGATGCTCAACCACTTCAGGTACCTCGCGTCGGTCGCCAACGTACAGCCGAAGATATCGATACCGGGACCGAGCGCCTGCCATTTCCGCACCGCGGCGGAAGACATTGCCGTCGACGAGTACGCCGACCCGGAAGTGTTGTTCGCGGATCTCAGCCGGACGTACAGCAAGGCAGTGCAGGCGTTTTACGACGCGGGCTGCCGCTACTTGCAGATGGACGATATCTTCTTCGCATACCTGTGCGACCCGAAGCACCGCGAGGAGAAGCGGGCGAACGGCGTCGACCCGGACTGGCTCATCAGCCAGTACGCGAAAACGATGCACGACGCGATCGACGGCAGGCCGGACGACATGATCATCGCCATGCATCTTTGCCGCGGAAACTTTCAATCGACGTGGGCAGCGGAAGGCGCCTACGATCCGGCCGCCGACGCGGTCTTCAACCAGACCGGCGTGGACGTTTATTTCATGGAGTATGACAGCGAGCGCGCGGGTGGCCTCGAGCCGCTTCGCTTGCTGCCAAAAGGCAACAAGCGCGTCATGCCCGGCTTCATCACGACAAAGACCCCCGAACTCGAGACTGTGGACGAGCTCAAGAAGAAATTGGATGAAGCCTCGAAGTACGCGGATATCGACCAGCTCGGCATCGCGCCGCAGTGCGGCTTCGCGTCGACCGAGGAAGGCAACGTCATCACGCCCGACGACCAGCGCCGCAAGCTCGAACTCGTCGTCAGGACGGCGGAGTCTGTCTGGGGCGGAGTCGACGCCTGACCCGGCTCGCCTTTCACTGAGCGCGCTATTCGCGCAGCGATTTCAGCCACACCGGACATGCCGCGAGGCCGACGGCGATGGCTGCGATGCCTTGCACGACTCGGTCGCTGTCGAGCAACAGCCAGCCGCAGCCGATCAGCCAGCTGTACACGCTCGCCGCGCAGGCAATCAGGCCTGCCAGGTCGCGCCGGAGGTCGGCGTTACCCCGGGCAGGGTCGTCGCCCGCCGCTATGGCCGTTCGTCGCCAGGCGCCGGGCGGTCGCACACGCTGGTAAAACTCGACCAGCTTGCCCTGATTCGTTGCCGGTGCGACGTACGCAACCAGGATTACGACCACCAGCGATACCGCGGACATCAGCAGGAGCCGCAGCCATTCTGCGTCGACCGTATATATAAGTATCGGCGCCAGGATCAGCGATATGGCAATCGCCGCGACTTCGCACCAGAGATTGATGCGTTCCCAGAGCCAGCGCAGCACCAGCACGGCGCCCGTACCGGCGCCAAACAGCAGCGAAATCTGCCACGCGGTCTGGATTGACTGCAGATTTGCCATGATGGCGAGCGCGATGCCGAGAATGACGATGTTGGACAAGCGTGCAGCGAGCAATAGCTCCTTGCGCCCCGCAGCCCGGCCGCGGACACCTTCGACCCAGATTCCCTTGTAAAGATCGTTACTCCAGTAGCTGGCGCCCCAGTTGAGATGCGTATCGAGCGTCGATGCAAGGGCTGCGAGCATGCCGGTGAGCATCAACCCGCGTGCGCCGACCGGCAGCAGTTCGTCCATGCCCAGCGCGAACGTGAGTTCCCGCTCGCCGATGCCCGCTTCCGTAAGCGGCGCCGACGCGTCGAACGGGTAGACGATCAGCAGTGCAATGCCGATGAGCAGCCAGAGCAAACTACGTACAACAACCTGGGTCATCGTGAACACGACTGCCGCCAGCCGCGCCTGCTGGTGGTCCCGGCAGGCCATCGTGCGTTGCGCCAGGTAGCCGGTACCGTCGCTGTTCATCTGGAAAAACCACTGCAGGGCAATGATGACGAGGAACGGCATCAGCGCGTCCCCGGCCTGTGGCACGAAACTCAGGAATCGTTCGGCCGTCGCCTGCCCGTAAATATCGACCAGCCGGTCCGGGATATCCGCCAGTCCGCCGGCTGCACCAACGGCGAGCCAGGCATAGATTGCCGTTCCGGCGAGCATCAGAGCAAGTTGCACAACGTCGGTGGCGATGACGCTGCGCAGACCGCCGGTCGTCGAATACAGCGCGACGAAAGCGAGCATCGCCGCGATGCTCAGTACGTTGTTCGTGGTTGCAATAACGGGGTCGAGGCCTGTTACGCCCGATGACAGCACCAGCCCGGTGGCTGCAATCGCATCTGCCGTCGCGCTGTACATGCCGGCAGGCAGCCAGTCGTTCCACGGGAGGAAGATCTCGAAAATGCGGACCGCCGCGATCAGCACGAAGGCCATCACGACGCAGTTGATGATCGTGCCGTAGTAAATTGCTTTCAGCCCGCGCAGCATGAGCGCACCGCGCGCGCTGTAGCGCGTCATGACAAGCTCCGCGTCGGTCAGTATTCCTGAACGTCGCCACGCCGCCGCAAGAATGAAGCCCATCATCAGGAACGCGAGACCGTAAATCCAGAGCCGCCACAGCGAGAAGATGCCGCCCATCGCGATGAGGCCCATCACGAGAAGCGGCGTGTCCGCGGCAAATTGCGTGGCAGCCATGCTGAAGCCGGCCCGGGTCCCCGACACACTGCGGCCGGCCAGGAAATATTCGTTGAGGCCTGTGGATGCCTTCTTGCGGGACCGTAAGCCGATAGTGACGCTGTAAATAACGAACGCGGCGACGATCGCGAAATCAATTACGGCGGGCTTGAACGTCATGACTGTGGTCCCTGCACCCTAGCAGCGGGGCTCCCGCGATTGTGAGCTCACCGTGGCCCTGGAATGACTCAATCATCCGGCGCGTTGATTGTACTGACGCAGGCAGATTCGACCTATTCGCTTCGGCCTGCTTCTTTCATTTCTTCAGGCGAAGCAGTTTCGCGTAACGCCTGAACCTGGTTCGTACGCATGGTCTCGTGTACCGCTGCGGCGATTCTCGAATGGTCCCAGGCTGAATTGATTCTGAGCACGTTCGACATCAGGGCGGTGATGTACGCGAGCTTGTCCGGGGGCTGGCCCTCGACGGATGCAACGGAGTTCATCAGGTTGCGTACATTGCCCATGTACTTGTCACAAGCAAACCCGTCTTCCTGCCGGCAGGAGTAGAGTGAGCCGCTTTTGAAATATATCGCGTGCTGGTTCAACTCCGGCGCGTACGCATATCGGTAGCGGCGTTTTGTCAGGTACATGTACTTCTTTATTTGCAGGCTCGACCATTCGTCAACCAGCCGGCCCTGTTCGATGCGAAAGACGAGCCTCGCAAGCTCTCTTGGCGTGGCAAATGAAATTGTCCCGGGTACTTTCTGCTTCGATAACGTCGTCCAGAAAGATCCTTGCTGCAGATTCGACGTGTTGATCCCGGCAGCTCGCAGTGGCTCCGATACGACGGCCAGGGCCAATTCGGCGAGTTTCGTTTTTGGTGTTTCGCCGAAGAAGCGTTCGCTTTCCTCGAAGCTTTTCGGATACCCGCTGCCGAAATGGCGAATCAGCATGGCTTCACGCCACACTACCGAGCCTGCACCGTTCGCAGATGCGGAAATCGCGTGGTCCAGCCATTCGCTCAGACGGAACGAGTCGCCAGGTTTGATTGTCGAGTAAGCGTTGCGTTTCTGAACCGGGTCCCACTTGGGCACTTTGTGAATTTCATTGCTCAGCCAAGTCCCGGCTGGCGAGACCGACTCGCGCAACACGCGCGCCCGGTCTTCCGGATCGGGAAACGCGCCGGCGAGTGCGTGAAAAAGTCCGGCCATGCAGATCAGTTTGCCGACGCTCCCGGCGTTCTGTTTCAGGTCCGGTCGCAGGCCGGCCCAGCGAATCGAAGCAGGGTCCGAAACGTCAACCAGTACCATCGCGTAGCTCGGGTCCCGGTTCCTGAGTGCCTTTGCCAGGAATGCAGCCAGCTGCGTATCCTCCTGCAGCGCATCGAAATCGGGCCCGTCGTACTCCCGTAATCGAAGCTTGATGTCGTCGGTACTCCAGAGCTGGCCGGGCACAAGCCTGGCGGCGCCCGGCGTGGCCTCGGCGATCTGAAACCCTTCCAGTCTGCGGATTCCCGATTCGTCCAGGCCATCCAGCGGGTATCCAACGGCCGATGCAGGGAGGATCATTGCGACGAAGGCCACGGGTATTGATCGGAACAAGACTCGTGCAACGTTCATTGCCTGCCGCTCCGCGGCCGCTCGTCCAGGCTCAGCCTTTCTTCCCCTGTCACCACATTAATCGCCTTAGGCCGCCGTTTGCGCATCAGGTCATCTGCCGTCCCGCTGCCGCGCTCCACGAGCGGGCGAATTTGAAACAGTGTCAGCGCCCCGTCGACAAAGCCGAATTCGACATCCCATGGTCGCGGCAGCCCGGCGTCATCAAGAAC
>JAHHOT010000241.1 GCA_018677555.1 Gammaproteobacteria bacterium
GGATGGCGGCACCATATGTATGTGCTGCTGTCGCTGGGCTGGCGCGGCACTGACACGGAATGGCACCGCCTGGGCTGGGCCTACACCTTCCTTGCGGTGCTGATCATTCCGCTTGCTGTGTCGGTCCACAGCATTGTTTCCTGGGACTTCGCGATGTCAATCGTCCCCGGGCTGCACCAGACGATATTCGCGCCCTATTTCGTCGTCGGCGCCATCTACTCGGGCACGGCCGGCATCGTCACGGTGATGTTCGTGCTGCGCAAGTTCATGAACTTCGAACACTTCATTACGAAACTGCACTTCGACAACCTGGGCAAGCTCCTTTTGGTCCTGTCCCTCATCTGGACCTACATCAACATCGTCGAATTGTTCACCGGCTGGTACAGCGGCACCTCGACCGAATACGAGCAACTGAAGTACAAACTGTTTGGTTATTACGCACCGCTTTACTGGGAGATGATCCTGTTCTGCGCGGTCGCGCCACTTCTGCTGATCTCGAAAAAATTCAGAACGTCATTCGTGCCGATGCTGATCCTGTCCATCGCGATCAACATCGGCATGTATACGGAGCGCTTCCTGATTATCGGTACGACCTTGTCCCGCCAGTACCTGCCCGACTCCTGGCGCGTGTACGTGCCGAGCCTCGTTGAGCTCTCGATCATCGTCGGCTCCATCGCCATGTTCTGCACGCTGTTCCTGTTGTTCGTGAAGATTTTCCCCAGCGTTTCGATTTACGAAGTGAAGGAAACGATGCCAATGCCTACGCGCAAGGAAAAACGCGATGCCCAGTAGTGCGCTCGGTCTTTTCCACGACCCTGATTCCGCGCTGCAGGCGGCCGGTGAACTCATGAGTGCCGGCTTCCCGACACCGGAGATCATTTCGCCGGTGCCTATTCACGGTATCGAAAAAGTCCTCGGCGAGAAAAAGTCGGTCATCCGCCGTTTCACGTTCTTCGGCGGCCTGTTCGGCGGGCTGGGCGGATTTGCCCTGGCCGCGGGAACCGCGGTGCTATACCTGCACCCGACCGGCGGTCGACCGATCATCGCCCTGCCGCCGTTTCTGATCATTACCTACGAAATGACTATCCTGTTCGGTGTCCTCATGACCGTGCTCGGTTTCCTGATAAGCGCGCGGCTGCCGGCGATACGGGAAAGGTTGTACGCACCGGAAGCAGCCGTCGACAAGTTTGCCGTCGCCGTACCCTGCGACGACGGCGAAAAATTCCGCCGTGCAGAAGCAATTCTTCGGAGCGCCGGTGCAGAGGAAGTGCGCGATGCGGGGGGGAGCGATACATGAAGCGCTGGCAGCTTACGCTTTTGCTCGTGATCGTCAGCGGCGTCCCCGGACTGTCGATCGCGTTTCCCTGGGACAAGGACATGGTCGACCAGCCAAGCGAAAAACCGCAGGAATCCGAAGCGCCGCCCGATCCCGGGAGCGTTCCGGTCAGCGGCGGCGAATCGCTTCCCCTGCCGCTCAACGACGAGCAGAGTTTTGCCAGGAAAGACGCGTCGGCGGATCTCGTAAACCCGGTCGCAGCAAGCGCAGATTCGATCCGCCGCGGCCAGGAATTCTACGACGTCAATTGTCTCGTATGTCACGGCGCCGGCGGCAAGGGTGACGGACCGGTCGGGCTCAAGTTCGTCGAAAAAGCGCCCGTCGACCTCAACGACGCCTACACGCAGGATCAGACGGACGGCGAACTATTCTTCACGCTGACGCGTGGCAGAGTAAAAATGCCCTTTTACCGCGATGCGCTCAGCCCGTCTGAACGCTGGGATGTCATCAATTACCTGAGAAGCGAGTTCGGTTCGAAATGAGCAGACGCCAGCACATTGTCAGCCAGCAGCGCGGCGGCGTCGTGTTGCCACTCCTGCTGGTCCTATTCGTGGCCGGACTGGCGGCGCTGATTTACGGGGTCTCCAGCGATTCTTCGCAGCCCGACTCCGCGTTATTTACCGTGTCTTACCTGTTCCTGATGGGCATCAGCCAGGCCGGTGTGGTGTTCAGCGCCATCACCCGGCTGGTGGAAGCGGATTGGTCCAAACCCTATTACCGCTTTGCCGAATTCAGCACGCTTGCGTTTTTTCCGTTCGCCATCGTCGGCCTTATTGTCATCGTCGCATTCGCGAGGGACGACCTGTTCTACTGGTTGAACGCGTCGCCGGATGACCACCTGAGCCCATGGCTGAACCTGAACTGGCTGCTGATTCGGGGCCTGGGTGCGATGCTGCTTTTCTATGGCGTCAGCTTCTGGTACGTGAAGAAAGCGATGAGCCCGGACCTGGCGGCGGCACGCGGCCAGGAGGTGGATGCCGACGAAGTCGAACGGCAGTTATACCTGTTCTCGCCCGTCGTGCTGATTCTTTTCGTGCTGACGAATACCTTCTTCGCCTGGGATTTCGCAATGATGCTGATTCCCCACTGGCACAGTACCGTGTTCCCCATTCATTTCTGGTTTGGCAACGTATTTGCCGGCTGCGCGGCCCTGATTCTGTTCGTGGTCATTGCGCGGCGCACGGACGGCGCTGATTCCGCATTCGGACCGCACGAGATCAAGAGCCTGGGGATGCTGGTAACCGGCTTCACGTTGATGTGGCTGTACTTTTTCTGGGCACAGTTTTTCGTGATCTGGTTCGGCAACCTGCCGCACGAAACAGATGCGTTGTGGAAACAGATGTACGGACACTACGGGCCGTTTTTCTGGATCATGCTGTCCGGCTGTTTCTTCGTGCCGTTCGTATCGTTCCTGTTCGCCGTCGTAAAGCGCTCGGTGCTCGCGATGTGCATCATAGCGATCGGCATTAACGCAGGAATCTGGATCAACAAGTACCTGATGATCGTTCCGGTCTTTTCGTCTGACCACGTGCCTTTCAGCAACTGGCTGGACATCTTGCTGGCACTTGGCCTTATGTCCGGGTTTGCCGCGATCGTGATCTTTATGGCGCGTAAGTATCCGCGCTATTCCCGCTGGGAAATGCAGCGGCAAAACTGACGCGGTCCGCCTTGCGGGAAATGATTGCCTTCACGGTGCTGTCCTTGCAGCATCGTAGCGACCCGCCAGCCTTTGCAGTCAGGTCAGTTCTTTGCCTTCAGCGCCAGCATCCGCTGGTAGATCTCGTTGCGTCGACCGCCGCCGACACGCGCAACGATGTCGACGGCCTGCTTCCCGGGAAGGACCTCACAAAGCGCAGCAAGTAATTGATCTTCATCGATTTTTTTCGTTTCCGGGGACCTGCGTGCTGCGCCGTCGACGACGATGACGAACTCGCCGCGCAGCACCATATCACCGCTATCGACCAATCGTTGCAATTCGTCCAGCGGCGCCGCGTGACACTGCTCGTGCAGCTTCGTGAGTTCACGGCCGACGAACGCCCGCCTGGCGCCGCCGAACGCCGAACTCATGTCGGCTAGCGTGTCGCGAAAACGATGTACGGATTCATAAAAAATCAGCGTCCGTTGCTCATCGCGCAGCCCGTCGAGCCGCGCGCGGCGAGCCGATGATTTTGCTGGCAGGAACCCCTCGAAGGCAAAGCGATCAGTCGGCAGGCCGGCGACAGACAGCGCGGCGACCGCCGCACAGGGGCCCGGGACCGGCGACACGCACACGACATTCGCATGCGCGGCCTGCAACAAGCGGTACCCGGGGTCGTTCACGAGCGGTGTGCCGGCGTCGCAGATCAACGCAATCGATTCGCCGTTCGTTAGCCGGCCGATGAGTTCGTTCACCGCCGCTTCTTCGTTGTGCTCATGCACGGCGACCAGCGGCGTATCGATCGAAAAGTGCGACAGCAGCCGCCGCGAGTGGCGCGTGTCTTCGGCCGCGATCAGGTCGACTTCCTGCAATATGCGGCGCGCGCGCGGCGACAAATCGTCGAGATTGCCGATCGGCGTGGCAACGACATAAAGGGTGGCTTGAGTCAACGGAGTAATTCCGCAATCCGGCGAAATTGCAATGTATGATGTCGTGGCTCGCTGTGGCAACCTGTGCGCATGATGAAGTCCACTACCAGATTCCTTTTCCACACGCTCGCAGCCCTGTGCGCCGCGGCAATTCTTGGCGGCTGCGCGACCGGCGGGCCGGGCGGTTCTGGCGCCCGGCAGCCGCAGCGACAAGCCGAATCCCTGGCGCTTTCCGGCCAGCACGAAGCCGCAGCCCGGATATACGACAGACTCGCAGCCGAGGCCGTCGGACCCGACCGTGACCGCTTTACACTTCTCGCCGTGGAACAATGGCTCAACGCCGGCGAGGGCCGACGCGCGCGCAGCCTGTTCCGCGACCTTCCGCAACCCGCGGCGGGCGATCTGCTGTGGCTCTGGACCACCAACTCCGCCGCGCTGCACTTGTGGGATGGGCGGCCGGACGATGCCCTGAATCTATTGCAGCCGTTGAGCCGGCAGGCATTACCGCGCCGACATCGCGTAACGGCCGAGGCCTTGCGCGCCGACGCCTGGTTCCAGAAGGGCGACCCGACGCGGGCCGTCAACCTGTACATGCAGCGCGAGAACTGGCTCGACGACCGACAGAGCATCGAGAACAACCGCCGCCGGCTGTGGCTCGGTTTGCTCGTCAGCGACGCTGAGGCACTGCGCGATGCCGCGGATGCCAGCACGGATCCGGTCGTCAAGGGCTGGCTCACGCTGGGATCACTCGCGGCGGCCACGGGACGCCAGGGCGTCGGCTGGAGCAACGGCGTCGTGCGCTGGCAGGAGCAGCATATTGGTCACCCGGCCGAGGTAATCGTCAGCAACCTCGACCTGCCACAAGGCGGGCTGCTGGATTATCCGCGACAGATCGCCCTGTTGCTGCCACTGAGCGGCGGCCAGAAGGCCGCCGGCAACGCCATTCAAAACGGCTTCTTTGGCGCCTACTTCGGCGCTGCCGCGGGCCTCGACGAGCAACAGCAGCTGCGGGTGTACGACGTCAACGAGGCCGGCGGAGCCAAGGAGGCCTACGCCAGGGCGATGCAGGATGGCGCGGAGTTTGTCGTCGGACCGCTACTGTCCCGCAATGTTGCCGATCTTGCCAACGAAGTCATTTTCCCGATCCCGGTGCTTGCGCTGAACAATTTGCGTGCCGAGCAAATCGTCGCGCCCGGTTTTTACCAGTTCGGACTGGCCCCGGAGCAGGAAGCGGCTGCCGCGGCGCGGCGCGCGCTGGCGGACGGCCACAAGTATGCGCTGGCCCTGTATCCGGACGACGACTGGGGCACGCGGGTCGTGAACGCATTCACCGAAGCCTTCGAAGCGGCTGGCGGGCGGCTGCTGGATCACCAGCGCTATACCCCGAGCGACCAGGATTTCTCGGTCGAAATCCGCAACCTGCTCGCTATTTCGCGCAGCCAGCAGCGGCACCGGCGGCTGGAGGCCAACCTCGGCACGGAAATCGACTTCGAACCGCGACGCCGCAAGGACGCAGACCTTATTTTTCTCGCCGCCAACGGAAAATCCGGGCGCCTGCTCAACTCGCAGCTCAAGTTTCACGAAGCGGGCGACGTGCAGGTTTACTCGACGTCATTCATCTACTCGATGGACGGACGGTCAGACCGCGATCTCAACGGCGTGATGTTTGCTGACGCGCCGTGGATCATTCTGCCGCCGCCGTGGCTGGCTGCGTTGCCGCAGGTGTTTCAGGAGTACTTTCCCGCCGAGCGGCGGCTGGGTCGTCTGCATGCACTCGGCTACGATGCGTACCAGCTGGTCGCTCCGCTGTACGTCGGGCGCACCGCAATACTGGAGGAAATCGACGGCGCGACCGGCCGTTTGACGCTGCAGCAAAGCGGGCAGGTGTATCGCCAGCCGTCGTGGGCGCAGTTCGAACGCGGCGAGCCCGTTGCTGTGCCGGACGCGCGCGAGTTTGCGCCATTGGACGAGGCAGCGGAAAACGTGGCGGACGGCCCGTCGGAACGGTGGAGCGGCGCACAACAATAGCGGCGGGGTCCGCCGGCGAACAACGCGCGCTCGAATACCTCAGGTCCCGCGGTCTGCGCCTTCTCGTGCGGAATTTTCGCTGTCGCCTCGGGGAAATCGACCTTGTCATGCGCGACGGGGACGTACTCGTATTCGTCGAGGTGCGCTGCCGACGCAGGAACGCCCGTGTGTCGGCGGCGGAGTCCGTGGATTTACGCAAGCAACGCAAACTGGTGCGCGCTGCCCGCATGTTCTTGCGGCTCGAAGATCGATACGCCCGTTGGCCGGCCCGTTTCGACGTGGTTGCCTGCGTGCTGACGCCGCGAGGCACTGGCGATGTGCACTGGATACCGGATGCGTTCAGGCTCGACTGACGCCGCGGCGCGGGCCCCGGCCGGTCGGCGCCGATTACTTTACGATCTTGAGATGCGAGCGATCGCCGCGCGCCGTGATGCGATCGTCAGGGTCCTCAGGCTCTGGCGGTTCTGGCTGCTCGACCCCCTGGGAGAAGATCATTCCCTGCCCGGTCTCCTTGGCGTAAATGCCCATGACCGACGTAATCGGCACCCAGACGTCGAATGGCACGCCGGTGAATCGGGCCCGAAAACTCACCGCGGAATTGGTCATCTTGAGATTGTGGGCCGCAGAGTGGCTGACGTTGAGGATGATCTTGCCATCTTTGACGTGCTCGGCGGGCACCGTCACGCCGTCGATGGCCGCGTCGACCACGATATGCGGCGTATGCCCATTATCGGCCATCCACTCATGCATCGCGCGGATCAAATACGGGCGTTTGGAGCGGCTGGGGTTGGTCACGATCGAGTTCAGGGGAAAATGGTCAGATTGAATTTTCTTCTTAGATTACCATTGATTGCAGGGCCTGTTGGCCGTTGCCGGACATAAACTGGCGCAATATTCGCGTCAGAGCCGCATTTCCTGCTCCAGTTCGGTAAGGCTCGCCTGGAACGATCGCCGATCGAATACCCGTTTCATGTATTTCTCGATCGGCTCGGCCTGCGATCCAAGCTCTATGCCGTAAATCGGCAGCCGCCACAAGACGGGCGCGATACTGCAGTCGACCAGCGAGAACTCGTCGCTCAGGAAGTACTGCTTTGCGGCAAACAGATCGACGCTCGCCAGGATGCTCTCTTTCAACATCTTGCGCGACTTGCTGGAGAGGCGCCGGTCGCCCTCCGCATCGTATTGCTCGGCAAGCTGGTACCAGTCCGTCTCGATGCGGAACAGCGCAAGACGAAACTGCGCTCGCGTGACCGGGTCGACCGGCATCAGCGGCGGGTGCGGAAAGCGCTCGTCGAGATATTCGATAATGACCCTGGAATCGTAAAGTACCAGGTCACGATCGACGAGCGTCGGTACCGTATGGTACGGATTCAGGTCCATCAGATCCTCCGGTAATTCGGGGCCATCGACGTTTGCGATATCGATGTTGATGTTTTTTTCAGCCAGAACCATCCGGGTCCTGTGACTGTGGATGCACGTCGACTTTGAAAACAAGGTCATGACGGATCGGCGGTTGGCAATTACTGCCATGATGCGGTCCTCTTGAAAATCAGGGTAGCGGTCAGTGACGAATCGCGACGAATCAGCTGGGTACGTCCTTCCAGATCTGCTTTTTCAGCATCATCGCGATAATAAGAAAAACAGTGAGGAACATCAGGACCCAGACACCAAGAACGCGGCGTTTCAGCTGCACGGGTTCACTGATGTAGTCCAGAAAATTAACCGTGTCCCGCACGAATCCATCGAACTCTACCGCAGACATCGTGCCGGCCGTCACGGGCTCGAAACTATCAAACTCGTATTCCGTGCCGGACGCTGACTCCTTCGGCGTGAATATGGCCCGCTGATACCCCTGCAACTCCCATAACACGTGCGGCATGCTGGTGCCAGCCAGTAAAACGTTGTCCACACCCGTCGGGCTGTCGGGATCGACATAGAATGCCTGCAGGAAATTGTAGACGTAGTCGATGCCGCGGCTGCGCGGAATCAGCGAGAGGTCCGGCGGGGAGGTGCCAAACCAGCGGATAGCGTCCTCATCGCGCATCGTTCGTTCGATCGTGTCGTGCGGCCTTTCGGCATTGAACATGAGGTTGTCGATCAATTGATCTTCCGAAAGCCCGAGGTCGGCGGCGATCGTATTGAACCGCACGTACTTCGCTGAGTGGCATCCCGAGCAGTAGTTCATGAAATTTCTTGCGCCGCGCTGCAATGACGCCGTGTTGGACACGTCGTTATCGGCATGCTCCAGCGGCATGGCGGCACCGCCGGCTGCAATGGCGGCGGATCCTCCGCCAAGCGCGACGATGAAACCAAGCGAAAGCCCAAGCCATTTGTACATTGCCGTGCGCCTAAGCATTGTAGATCACCCTGTCAGGGACCGGTTTGGTCTTGTCGATCGCCGTGTAGTACGGCATCAGGAGGAAAAAGCCGAAATACAGCGCGCTGAAAATCCGCGCCATGATCACGTAGACGCGGTCCGCAGGCTGCACGCCCAGCCAGCCCAGCGCTATGAAGCTGACGACGAAAATGCCAAGCGCAAGCTTGTAAATCCAGCCGCGGTAGCGGATCGACTTGACCCGCGAACGATCGAGCCACGGCAGGAATAGGGGCAAAAGTACCGCTGCCCCCATCAATAACGCACCGATGAGCTTGTCCGGAACCGCGCGCAGAATTGCGTAAAACGGCGTGAAGTACCACACCGGCGCAATGTGTTCCGGCGTGGCGCGGGTATTCGCCGGATCGAAATTTGCGTGCTCGAGGAAATAGCCGCCCATTTCCGGCGCGAAGAACACGACCGAGCAGAAAACCATCAGGAAAATGATAATCGCGACCAGGTCCTTGCTGGTGTGATACGGGTGGAACGCGACACCGTCCAACGGAATCCCGTCCGGCCCCTTGTGCTCCTTGATCTCGATACCGTCCGGGTTGTTCGAGCCGACCTCGTGCAACGCCATTATGTGTACGACCACCAGGGCGATCAGCGCCAGCGGCAATGCGATCACGTGCAGCGCGAAAAAGCGATTCAGTGTGATATCGGAAATGGAATAGTCACCGCGGATGTATTCAACGATGGCTTCCCCGACGACCGGCACGGCGCCGAACAGCGAGATGATGACCTGCGCACCCCAGTAGGAC
>JAHHOT010000009.1 GCA_018677555.1 Gammaproteobacteria bacterium
TCGTGTACGTCATTGGAGTGACCTCACTTCCTTGAATGTGCGATCGCTGTGACAGCGACCGCAGTCCGGGCCGAACTCTCCGTCGTGAATATCATCTGCGCGGTGACATTTTGCGCAGCTGTCTCCGTTGTTCTTCATTCGGGATAAGGGTTTTCGATGGCAGTCGTGGCAGGCGACGTCGACGTGTGCGCCCCGCAGCGTGAAGTCGGTTTGCACATTGTGATCGAACAGCCACAGATCCCAGGCAACGGGGTTGTGGCATGTATCGCAGCGATCCTCGAAACGGTCGCCGTGCGTATTGTCTTCTTCGTGGCAGGCCACGCATTCGTTGAGAGCGTCGACAAATCGTTGTGAGGCGTGACAATCTCCACACTCTGTGCCGACGTGCGCGCCAAGCAGCGGAAACGCGGTGAGATCGTGATTGAACAGCGGCGGGTCCAGCCACTGGTTCTCGCTATGGCAGCTGTTGCAGTTCTCGCCCTGGCTGCCTTCATGCACATCGTCATCCACGTGACATGCGGCGCAGTAGGTTTCCGGGGATTTCTCGAACACAGGCTCGATGTGGCAGTCAACGCACGCAATCTGCGCGTGTGCGCCGTTCAGCGCGAACCCGGTGTCCGTTGCATGATGAAACGTCGGACCGTTCCACGCTTCGCTGTCATGGCAGGCGGCGCAATCCGTGCCGTGATGGCCGTCGTGGAAGTCATCGTCCAGGTGACAACTCTTGCATTCGGGTTCAATAATGTCGTCGAAAGGATTTTCGGAATGGCAGTCATTGCATGTCAGGTAAGAATGCTTGCCTTCGAGCGGAAAGCGCGTGTCACGAGCGTGATTGAAACTCGTATCGTTCCAATCCAGCGGATTGTGGCAATTCTCGCATTGACTGCCGCTGCGGCCGTCATGTGCGTCGTCCCCGGCATGGCATCCGAAACAGGTCCTCGGCGTATCCTGGTACGTCTGATCGGCATGACAGTCGCCGCAGGCCACCTCCTCATGGTTACCCAGCAGCGGAAAATCCGTTTCGTCATGGTCGAAAAGAGCGTCTGCCCAGTCTGATTCGTTGTGGCAGACTGCGCACTCCAAGCCCAGGCTGCCTTTGTGCACGTCATCCTTTTCGTGGCAGCTGTGGCAGTCCTGCGGTGCGTCACGATGCTTGTCTTGCGGAGCATGACAGTCTTCGCATTCAGCATCGACATGCTTTCCGTGCAGCTCGAAGTCAGTCAGGTCGTGATCGAAGCTTGATTCGTTCAGGTTGACGATGTCAGCGTTGCGACCTTCGTGATCGGTATGACAGCGCGCGCAACGTGCTTTGGGAATCCGTGGATGTTTGCCGTGAAATCCGGCCTTGTTGCTGACGTCACTTGCAATGCTTTCGTGGCAGTCCAGGCAGAGTACGTTTTGTTCATCGCGATTGAATCGCTTGTGACAGGCCGAACACTCCGATTCGACCTTGGCGTGACCCTCGATGACCTCGCCAGGCATTATCAGGGATTCGATGCTTTGCGCTGTTGCGGTCGTGCACGTGATCAAAAAAAACATTAACAACAATCCCGATATTATCAATCGACGGCAGCACATCTCACATGTGCCTAGTACATGTGGACAGCAAGTACATGAACGAGAGCCGAAATGATCAACATGAAGAACAACGGCAGATGCAAGACATGCCAGAGTGAAAACAGACGTTCATATAAAGTGAAGCGAGCGATTTTCGTCGCGTGCCTCATAAATTTCCGGACGAATGTCGCACTCGCGGTTCGCAACCGTGGCAGATCCCGAGCTACGGCCGGAATGCAGGTAGCACGGGCGATCAGCTCTATCCGTGCCCCGCGCAGCAGGCTGAATTGAAGCAGATGTCGCCTTAGCAGCCAGTTGATGCTCCCGCCAAGACTCATCGCATGAGCGATGCCATCGCCCTGAATTTCAGTCGTCAATGAAGTGAGTCGCGTAGCCAGCTTCGGCGCCAGTGCAGCGAGCCCGCTGCTATGCTCCAGCGACTCCGCAAGAGTGCCGTGCAATTCCGCCAGATTGGATTTCTGTCCGTACAAGCCCTGGTGAATGCCCGCATACAAGTGCCTGCCAATGATGCCGCTGCCTGCGACCAGCAGCATACAAAGCAGCGCGACCTGGCTGTTGAAAGAACCGATCTGAAAATTGCTGTGGAACAGCACCAGCATCGGCCCAAGGAGGCCGAGAATCATATGCAGCCGGAACCAGCCTGCAGTGCTGCCAATGAAGCGCAATGAGCGGAATCGTTTGCGGACCGGATACAGCAGGAGCAGCAGCATCATCAGTCCGCCGACAATGCCCAGCCAGTACCCCAGGCCGTCCGCTGCGGAAACGAGATTTCGCTCGCGCAGTAGCCAGCCGACGCCCAGCGCCATCGTCAGTAATGAGTAGCCATAGAATGCGCCGCTCTTTCGCGTCTCGGCCGTTCCCAGAACGCGCACCAGGATGCCGCTGCGCGCAAACGGGTCATCCATTATCGCCTCATTCATTCGCCGGGTCCCTCGCAGGAGCGTTGGCGGAGATCGTCAGCTCAACCCGGCCGCTGCCGTCCGTAGATACCGGCTCGCTGGTCGCTTCGAGCTGCAAGCTGTTGTCGCCTGCTTTCCCGCTGCGCGAAACGCGAGCCGAGATTGAGACTTCGCGCAGCTCGGAGAGGCCGCGGCCCTCGATCATCGCATCACGGTCGGTGAGTTCGAAATCGAAGGGGAGTTCGCTCGCGCGACGGCGGATGGCAGCGACAGGCATGCGAGTAGCAGACCCGCGCCGGGCAAAGACAAAGACCACGTCATCGGGGTTCAGCAGCGACGCGGCGTCGGGCGACACAGCCACGCGCCCGGTCACCCCGGCTTCGGGCGTCGCCGAGTTGAGGATCTCGCCCAGCTTTGCATCGTTCCTGCCGAACGTTTGTGCTTTGTTATACGCAGCAATAGCATCGTCGCGCCGCCCCAGGTGTTCGTAGGACTGGGCCAGCAGCAACCAGCCGCCTGCATCGCCCGGTTCCTGCCGCAGCCGCTCTGCAAGGGCGTTGACCAAACTGGCAATCGACGGCGCGACTTTCGATTGCTGACCTGGTGCTTTGTAAGCACTTTTGCCCGATGTTGCATGCGGTGTGTCCGGCACGGTGCCGACAGCCTCGGGAGAGCCGACGACCGCGTATGTTCCAACGGCCATCGCTGCTATCGCAGCATAAATTAGCACGCCGGGCATTCCGGCGGCTCGCCCATGCAGCCGCAGTGGGACCAGCACGGCAGCTATTGCGGCGATCGTCATCGCGACTGCAGTCGCCCAGAACAAAACTTGCATCTCACCTCCGTTGAAATGTCCTGCTTTTTTTATTCTTGCCGTTCTGCCCATAACCCTTCCAGGGTGCAGGCAGCACGGTGGACGATCAGCAATCGTTCTCCGAATACTTACACGATCACCGCAACCAAAAGGTTCCCTGCTTCACAAAAGAAATCTGAAAAACTTTTTGCTGCGTCGCTGATAAGCGACAGTTGCGGTGTAACAGGAATGATTCGAAATTTCGTTACTGCAAACATACGGTTGAGGTTCGTTACTTACGCAATTTGACATTATGTCCGGTTGCGGTCGATTGCCGGATGCGTGATGCATATCCTTCAGTGTCCCGGATGCACCGCTATCCTGTTGCGAGACAAAACAAGCACGCAATGATGTGAATCCCGGAATACTCAACTACGTTTACGCGGTACCGATGCTGTTGTTGATTGTATGGTACATGGCAAAGCGGACCGGCCGTGAACGGCGCAGCATGGAAGCGCTCAGGGAAGCGACAGAGGCCGGCATGCTCGAGCCTCCGACGCTTCACCCGCTAATCGATCCAGTCAAGTGCATTGGTTGCGGTTCCTGCGTAGCCGCCTGCCCGGAACAGGGCTCGCATCCGGTGCTTGGCATGATCGGTAACAAAGCGCGATTGATTGGTCCGTCCGACTGCATCGGCCATGGTGCCTGCAAATCGGCATGCCCCGCGGGTGCGATCACTCTGGTGTTCGGTACGGAATCCCGTGGCGTCGACATCCCGGTCGTGCAGCCCAACTTCGAAACCAATGTGCCGGGCATATTCATCGCGGGCGAACTGGGTGGAATGGGGTTGATCCGCAATGCGATAGAGCAAGGTCGTCAGGCCGTCGGGTCAATCAAAGCGTGCCTCGATGAGCCGCACGACTGTGATTATGACCTTGTCATCGTCGGTGCCGGCCCCGCGGGTTTTTGTGCGTCGCTCGCTGCCATGGAGCTCGGTCTTCGCTATGTCACGCTCGAACAGGAGACGCTGGGGGGTACGGTTGCCCATTTTCCGCGGCGAAAACTGGTAATGACACAACCCGCGCAATTGCCCCTGGTTGGAAAAGTACGATTCAAGGAAGTTCGCAAGGAGCAGTTGATCGACTTCTGGACATCGGTCGAACAGAAGACCGGCGTCATCATCAACTGCAGCGAACGGGTGGACGGAATTACCGCGGGGCCTGGCGGTATCGGCCATATCGTCAAGAGCAATCGCCGTTCCTATCATGCGCGCACGGTGCTGCTGGCGATTGGGCGTCGCGGTACACCGAGAAAACTCAACGTGCCCGGCGAGGATTTGCCGAAAGTGACGTACAGGCTAATCGACCCGGATCAGCACAACGGGCAAGCGGTGCTGGTTGTCGGTGGCGGGGATAGCGCGCTTGAAGCGGCGACCAGCATCGCTGCCGGGGGTCGGGCCAATGTGACCCTGTCCTATCGTTCGGCGGCATTCAGCCGGGCGAAACCGAAGAACCGCTCCAAGATCGACTCAATGATGGAAACCGGTCAAATCTCCGTGTTGTTCAATTCGACCGTTCGCGAGATTTGCGATGATCGTGTCGACCTCGATGTCGAAGGCCAGAGGCAACAGCTTGCAAACGACGCGGTAATCATAACGGCAGGAGGGATTCTCCCGACTGGCTTCCTGCGCGATATTGGTGTGTCAATCGAAACGAAGCACGGCACGGAATGACCGCGATCAACATACCGTCAGATGCTGAATTCGCAACGTCGCGACTGCGAAATCCAGGCAAAACCGCTGGCTCAGCGAGGAAATTGGGGATCCTTGCCATGCCGGCTTTAGCCTCGTATTTTTCCCCGGGACTATCTCACTGCAGGTTGCGCCTGACCGGTTCAATTTACTTGACAGGCTAAACCAGAATAACTATTCTGTTTTGCATGGTTCGCTCACGCGCTTTCGACCCTGCTGTTGCCCTGTCACGGGCGGTGGACCTGTTCTCGTCGAAGGGCTATTCGGAGACCTCGATGGACGACATCGTGAAGGCGACCGGCGTAAGTCGTTACGGGCTGTACGGCACCTTCGGCAACAAGCGCGAGCTGTTCGAGCAGGCGCTGGAGCGCTACGCGGACAGCATGGGCAAGCAGTCATTCTTGCGCCTGCTGGAACCGGACGCGTCGCTTTCCCACATCCGCGCCATTTTTGACGAACGCATCGACAGTATGTGCAATAACGGCGAAAGCCGTGGCTGCATGCTATGCCACACGGCCATGGAGATGGCGCCGCACGATCACGAAATAGAAGGCGTACTGCAGCGCTTCATGAAGCGCATGTCGAAAGCATTCGCCGTCGGGCTGGAGTCAGCCAGGGAGCGCGGTGAGGTCAAGGCGGACCTCGACGTGCGCTCCGCCGGCGAGTTTCTCACCGGCGCTATCTTCGGGCTGTCCGTGCTCGCGCGCGCCGGGTTTCCGAAACAGACGCTCGACGACTTCGTCGACAACACCCTGGCATCGCTGACCCCGTAAAAAAATTTGCCATGATCAGAACAAGCATTCTGGAAACACGAACGGCGGGCAACCTGCCTCGCCTTTTTTTGACCCACACAGAACGATCGTTCTGTAACCGGCCGCAGCCACGCGCTGCGCCACACACTGGAGGATAGAGCCATGACCAACCTGGTTAAAATTGCAACGACCGTAGTCGCCGCGGGACTGATCGGCGGCGCCAGCTTTGCTGCGCAGGCAGCACCCGTGAAGTCGGGTTACGAAAACGAAGTGAAAACCTGCATTTCGCAGGTTGGCGAACATGCGAACTACGATCAGGCCCGGCGTGTCCGGCACACGGTGGTGCTGGTCGAGGAAACGCGTTTTCGCTACAAGTTCACCATTCAGACCTCGGTGTTCACCGATTCGGAAAACGCGGCTGCACGAAGCTACGATGCGTCCTGCACCGTGCTGGCGAACGGCACGCCCCTGGAATTCGAGATCAAAACGACTGGCTGACCCACTACACACGTCCAGACCGTTCGACGGGGCCCGGCCGGGCCCCTTTTTTGTTCGCAACGCATCGGCCGCTGCGTGTAGGCTTGCAGGTGTCGCGTGGGTCTCGAGGAGCGTCTGTGAAGCTGTCGAAGTGGGGACTTGCCTGGGTCATCGTTTTCATCGTGGTATTCGCCTGGTCGGCGATCCGGCCGCACGATTACCCGACCTGGTTCCTCGAGGTGTTGCCTGCCGCGGCCGGGTTCGGGGTGCTCTGGTACACACGCCGGAATTTCCCCCTCACGCCCGTCGCGTATTTTCTGATCCTGGTCCACTGCATCATCCTGATGGTGGGCGGCCATTACACCTACGCCGAAGTGCCGATCGGCGACTGGTTGCGTGACGCCTTCGATTTGTCACGCAACAACTACGACAAATTCGGGCACCTCGCGCAGGGCTTCATTCCGGCAATCGTCGCCCGGGAAATCGTCATTCGCCAGCACGTATTCAACAGCACTCGCTGGCGAAATTTTTTCATCGTGTGTTTTTGCCTGGGTTTCAGCGCATTCTATGAACTCATAGAGTGGTGGGTCGCTTTGTTCTCCGAGGAAGCCGCAGAATCGTTTCTCGGAACCCAGGGCTACGTATGGGACACACAATCCGACATGGGGTGGGCCCTGTTCGGCGCCGTGCTGGCGCTCTTTCTTCTCGGCGGACTGCACGATCGGCAGCTCCGTGCCCGCGCCTTTCCCGGTTGACGAGAATCACGGGGCGCTTCCATACAGCGTGCCGGGACTAATGCCTTTGCCCCCAAGCGGCGCCGCGGCCCGGGCGTGACGTGGTTCACATGGCACAGGTAAAGATTGTCACCTGACAGCCGATATAAGAACAGGTAACTGTCTGTTTTCGATGAGCGAGTTGTGTGAATCTTTCGTCGCGGAATTTTCTGCTGTTCTGCCTGTGGCCACTGGCCCTGCAGGCATCGGACGTGCATGCGGCTGCGGGAACTGCCGAGCCGCCGTTTCGCTATTACTCGGTCAGCGATGGCCTAACCCAATCCCAGATCTACGACATCGAGCAGGACAGTGTCGGCTACCTGTGGTTTACCACCGCGCGCGGACTCAACCGCTATAACGGCCAGGAATTCGACAACTATACGATCAACGACGGATTACCGACCAACAGGCTTGCGGCGCTGTACATCGGTCCCGACAACCGCGTCTGGGTGGGCGATGCGCGCGGTGGCATAACGGTCTTGCACCGAGGCCGCATCGAGGCCGTGATCGAACCCGTCGGTCACCTGAGCACGCCCATCACCGACATTGCATTTGTCGATGGCCGCATTTTCGCGGTGGCGGACAGCCTCGGCGTGCTCGAAGTGATTGCCACTGACACCGGGTATGATCTGGTTGCACTCGTCGCCGGAGATCTCGGTGCGGGCAACATAGAGATAAGCGAGGGCACGGTCCGCATCGTCGCTCAGCAAAAAGTGTTTCGACTGACGCTTGAGGCACAACCGGCACTGGTCGAAGAACAGCAAGGCATCTGGCAATTGCACCAGGCGACTGACGGCGAACTGTGGATGGCCGACGAGCGCGGGCGTGTAGGCGTCTGGAAGGACGGTGAACTGGACGTGCGTGCGGTCATTGAATCATCGGAACCGATCGTCAGCATTGCCAAGCAGCCGACCGGCCGAGTCTGGGTAGCGACTCCCGGATCCTTGCACGGTTTCGACGGTAATGGTGCCGGGCGCATTCAGTCTGGTGCCGACATCGAGACTTTCGGCGGATTCGACGAGCTAACGGCCCTGTTCGTTGACCGCGAGAATACGCTATGGCTAGCCAGCAATTCGCGCCTGATTCGCTTTCTCGGAACCCGTTTTCGCCAGTTCAACCTCAAAACCGGGTCAGACCCGGAAACCGTCTGGGCAATCACCGAAGACAGCTCGGGTCGATTCTGGTTTGGAACACAGAACAAGTTACTGCGCCGGAATCTGGACGAAAGCATAAGCGTTATTGGCAGCGACTATGGCGTTCCAATGGCACCGGTGCGGGACGTGGTCCACGACAATGAAGGTCGCCTGTGGGCGGGGATTCGCGGCAAAGGCTTGTATGTCATCAATCCGGAATCGTTGCAGATCCGCCGCATCGAGGGAACGGAAGGGCTCGAGATCCTCGATGTGGAGACGGGCAATCCGGGAGAAGTATGGTTTTCGACCGTCGAGGCCGGCGTCTTCCGCGTGCGTACAGACGACGGGTCGACGATGCAATTTCCATCGCCAGGCGGTACGACCATCTACACCATTGCTGCGTCGGGCGACGGCAGTGTCTGGTACGGCGCCGACGAAGTAGGGCTGATTCGCCTGGTGCCGAACGGCGGTACATACGTTGAAGAGCGCTTCGATCAAAATCACGGCCTGCAGCATCAGCTGTTCGACCACATACGCATGACAGGTGATGCAGAGGCCTGGATTGCGATGGATGAAGGTGGTCTGTACCGGTTCGCGAACGGCAAATTCAGCCGCTACGGCGAGAATGCACCGTTCGCCGATCAGACGGTTTACCTGGTCGAGCCGCTCGATGACGGCACCCTTATCGTTGGCGGAGAGCAGGGTCTTTACCAGTTCGTGCCGGGCTCGGGTCGATTTGCGCACTACAACCAGCTGCGCGGTTTCACCGGACTGGAGACGAACGTGCACGCCACCTACGTGGATTCGAATGGCGATCTGTGGATTGGCACAGTCGACGGCGCCGCGAGCATGGATACGTCGCAGCCCATGCCACAGGCGATCGAACCGTCACCACAGCTCGTGTTGATGGAAACCGGGCTGGACGGCCTGACCATCCCGGATGGTACGCAAATCGAACCGGATCAACGCGGCGTGTTTATCGAGTTCGCCGCGGTGTCTCTGATCAATCCGAAAGGGCTGGAGTACAGCTACACATTGCTGGGCATGGACGACGAATGGGGTGACGCGACGTCCAACCATTCGGTCAGTTACTCCAGCATTCCACCCGGCAACTACGAATTCATGGTGCGTGCCCGCTACGCGGGCGGTCGCTGGGGCGAGGAACTTGCCGCGCGCAAGTTCGAGGTGTTGCCGTTCTTCTGGCAACAACCCGCATTCGTTCTCCTTGCGCTGTTTGTTGCGCTTTTCGTCATCCGCGCGGTAATGGTATTCCGCACCCGCAATATCGAACGCCTCAATGAAAAACTGCGCGCGCAGGTCTCGGAACGAACGCGATCGATCGAGCAGGCACGACAACACTTGCAACTCAGCAACGAGAAACTGTCGAGTGAGATTCAGGAGCGGCGTAAAGCAGACACAGCCCGGGCTGAAGTCGAAACGCGTTTTCGCCGGGCATTCGAGAACGCGCCGATCGGCATGGGACTTCTCGATGCAAGCGGGCGACTGTTTGACGCCAACCCTGCCCTTATTCGCATGTTCTGGCCGCGCGGAGAACTGGCGGGAGAGGTCTTGTTCGCGTCGACTATGGATGGCGACGACGAGGCCCGTTTCAATAAACTCTACCGAAAACTGACGAGCTCCCAGGTCGACAGCATCGACGAGAACTTTCATTGCCAGAATTCCTCTGGCGAAGAGGTCAAGATCGTCGTCAACCTGTCAACCGTGCTGTCGGAGTCGGGTGACTTTCTCTACGCGGTTCTGCAGGTTCAGGACGTCACCGAGTCGCTGAAGCTCACCAACCAGCTCGAGTATCAGGCTGCCTACGACGAATTAACGGGGCTGCTCAACCGGCGTGCGTTCGAGGCGAAACTCAAACAGGCCTGGGATACCGGCAATGTCGGCAGCAAGTTGAGCTTTCTTATCTTCATGGATCTTGATCAGTTCAAAGTGGTCAACGATACCTCGGGCCATGCTGCCGGCGACCAGCTATTGCGAGGCGTCAGCCAGATTCTGGTCGACAGCGTCAGGGCGGACGACACTGTGTGCCGGCTCGGTGGTGACGAGTTCGGCATTATCCTGTGGCAATGCCCGCCCGAGGTCGCACGCCGTATCGCCGAATCGATTCGTTCGAGCATCGAAAATTTTCGATTCCACTGGGACAATGAGACCTATCGCATCGGGGTGAGTATCGGCGGCGTACCGCTGGACCCGGACATCGGTGATACCGGAGAAATACAACAACTTGCGGACGCCGCCTGCTATGCAGCCAAGGAAGCCGGCCGAAACCGGGTTCACATAGTGTCTGGTGGACAGGACGACGCCCGGGTGCACCGCGGCCAGGTGCGTTGGGTGCAGCGCTTGCGTGAGGCCATGGACAACAATCGTTTCGCAATCTATGGGCAGGTTATCAAGCCACTCGACGACGCGAGCGACGAGCCGGAACGCATAGAGATTCTTCTGCGGTTGCGGGATGCCGAGACACGACGGCTTATCCCGCCGGGCGCCTTTTTGCCCGCAGCGGAGCGTTACGGGCTCAGCATGGAACTGGATGAATGGGTCGTGCGCAGTCTGCTCGACACATTATTCATACATCATGCATTCCAGGCGTGTCATCGCAAATACTGGATCAATCTGTCGGGTACCAGTATTGGCGATAAACGCTTCGCGACTTTCCTGAAGGACGCAATCAAACGCTCCCCGCTACCGCCAGGAACCGTCAACTTCGAGATTACCGAAACCGCCGTAATTCGCAGCGTGGTTGAGGCCGGCAAGCTGATGGCAGACTTGCGCGAGATGGGCTGTCAGTTTGCGCTTGACGACTTCGGCAGCGGCCTCTCGTCTTTCGGCTACCTCAAGAAATTGCCGGTCGACTATCTGAAGATCGATGGAATGTTCATTCGAGACATTTTGCGCGACGAGACGGATCGGATATTCGTAAAGTCGATCATCGACATAGGACACACGCTCAATATCAAGACGATCGCCGAGTTCGTCGAGAACGACGAGATGCTGGGTGTTGTCCGCGAACTCGGTGCAGATTACGCGCAAGGTTTCGGCATCGGTCGCCCGTTCGAACTGGCACCCAAATTTCCACGAGCCGGCGCATCCGGCTTCGACGTTATCGAACTTAGAAAACAGGCAGGATGAGAGAAACGATGGCTACCAATGCAGCGACGGATTCAACGACGACGGCAACCAAAATTGCGGAATCGCTTGCCGCTTTACCCCCGTTGCCAGCGACAGCGCAGGAGATATTGACCTGTTTCGGCGACGAGTTCATCGATGCCGACAAGGTTGCCGCTGTGGTCCAGGGCGACCCGGGCATTTGCGCCAAGCTGCTCGGCCTCGCCAACTCGGCCTACTTCGGGCTCGCGGAGCCAGTGAACAACATTGGCGAGGCTATTGCGCGAGTGCTGGGCGTCGATACCGTTCGCTCGCTCGTGCTGGCAATGGCGATCCAGCAATCGTTCAACAGCCGGAAATGTCCGGCGTTCGATACCGGCAGATTCTGGACACAGTCATTGTTGACGGCCGAATGCAGTAAAAAAATTGCCACCCAGGATGACGAGGCAGGCGACGCCGTACGAGATCTGGCTTATTCGGCCGGTCTTTGCCATAACCTCGGTCTCCTGGCGCTCGCGCACATGGAGCCGTCGATCACTAACAGCGCTCTGCAGGCGCACAGCGGTGAGCAGGAAGCAGACGACCTTCGCAAACACCTGCTGGACAAGCTGAATACGGATCACCGAATTATGACCGCCGAGCTCTCCCGGCTGTGGTCGCTGCCCCAGCCAATGGTAGAGGCGTATCGGTACCGTGCCTATCCGGACGTGCCGCCAGCCGACAGGCTCGGCATCATCGTCTCTGCAGCAGCAATCGCGGTCGGCAACCTGGAAATCGAGCCGGAGCGGCAGCGGCCCCTCGACGAGTTAGCCGACAAACTGGGCACGGATGTCGACTCGCTAACGACTATGGCGACTTTCGGTGACCGTCAGCGGGAACGCATTCAATCCGTCGCTGGCAATATGACCGGTTGAATTGCCGACGCTTGCGCATAGGTGAAAATTCGCGCGAGACGCCTTATTCCAAAAGTGAATTTGGGCCGCCGGAACAACGCCCGGTGCCAGCCCTCCTGTTATGCGCACGCTCGGGCCTGGATTCAGCCGCTGCTGTTATACTGGCTATAGTCACACAGGCAGCGGTTCGGCGAGAGGTGTCCGATCATGATCAGCCTTAAAAAATTATTCGCACCAGTGCTTCTGGCGTTGTTTGCCGGTTGCGCGTCCAATCCGGAGTCACAGACAGCGAGCCGAAATTCCAGCTTTCAGTGCCCGCGGGGCGAGACGATGATTTGTGAGGTGCGGAATACGAGCCGCATCACGCACGGCTCGTTCAGCAAGCGAGGCAGGAACTGCACCTGCCAGGATGAATCGCGTGAGGGCCCAGCCATCATTCCCGAGATTCGGCAATAGCTGCACAGGTATCCGACAGAAACCCGACGGCATAACTGTCCGTCTTGTACCTGACTACCGGCGGTAAACCTTCGACCGGTTCGGCGAGCAGCCAGTAGCGTCCACCACTTGCATCAGGGCCGGGCGGGTACACGTCGCCATTGTCGTGATGCCACTCGACGTCCACTAGCCGCAACACAACTTCACGCCCGTTGTGAACAATTTTTTCCGTGCCCGCGGATCGCACGATGACGCGGTATTGCGCGTCGAAGTTCATCATGGACGCGGCAAGTTCGTAGCTGTCGATTGTGTAGTCGAGTGTCGCGAGCGGCAGTCCGAGAACCGCACCGTGAAACATCGTTGAGCTAATCGTCCCGTTTACCGATTGCGGTTCCGCAGCGCCGCGTTGCACCATGCCCTTGTATCCATTTGCATCCAGCTCTCGCTTCGCGGTTGCCAGAAGCTGACCGTCGGCTCCCGTTACCGCGAGCTCCATGACCAGCGGCGCAAATGACGCACGATCGAACACGGTTATCGCGACACTCCTTATTCCGTCAGGGCGCGTGCTGGTCTGGCTGTGCAGCAGCCGATCGCCGTCGATGGTGGTTTCCTCCGTCACGATTCCTGCGTCCACCCATTGCTCGTCCTGCAACGCGCACTGAAGCCAGTTGTGCCGGTAGCTGCCGATCAGTCGGCCGTCGACCGTGCCGTCGCCAAGGTCGATACGCAGCGGTGCAGCAATGGCTGTGGTGTGCGCTGCGAGGAAGCAGAGATATGCGATTCGATACATGGATTCGCCCGGTTTTAAAAATCCGAGCAAATCGCGGCGCGGTGAATGCCGCAAGTCTATTCTTGTCTTTTCGGGGAAATCAGGTGCGTACGTCGGGGCAGCGATTGAACTTCCGGACGCGGTCCGACTCTGGTTCGAAACTGATCATGCGGCAATTGCCGTCTTTCTGGACGCGGAATACGACCTGGCGACGATCGGCCGAGATAATCGGGCTTCCAACCAGCAAGTCGTGATCGTTCGGTATGAGGATGCGTCGGCAGCCTGTCGTGTAATCGACCACGATCGAGTTGTCATGCAGATCGGCCCTTGCCACGCGGTGCTCGTCCCGCTGCGTGAAGAATTTCGTCGGCGACCAGTTCGAAACGGCGAGCACGAGCAGCAGCGCAGTGGCAGCGAATGCCCCCAGCGATCGGCGCGGGGCCGACTGGCCGGCTGCTCCATCGCTGCGGGCCGTCGTCTGCGCGAGCGATCGGCCCAGCCACTGGTAGCCGAGGCGCGGGATCGTGCGTATGAAAACCGGTTCCGCGGCGTTGTCGCCCAGTGCCAGCCGAATTGACCAGATCGCCTGGCGAACCCCTTTGTCGCCCGTAAGGTAGTTACCACGCCAAATGGTATCGATGAGTTCGTTGCGCGATACCCGGGCCGGGGCGCGCCGCACCAGCATGGCCAGGACCTCTTGTGCCTTGTATTGCAGTGGCAGTTCGGCGCCGTCAAGCAGCAGCCAACCGGAATCGGGGTGCAGGGAAAACGTCGGGCCGGGGTCGCGATCCACTTGGCGGGATTCCTGTTGAGCCGGTCGATTAGTAATCCGACCGCAGCGCGCCAACCGAGTTCATACAGACTGCTCGTTCTGGATAAAGCGGGCAAGTCGGGTTTCCGGTAAGGTGCCGGGCACTTCCCGGATCGCCGACACGACTGAATTGACGCCCGCATCGCAACCCGTCATCCGCCTGGGCATACGCGAAAACCTGTTCCAGTTTTCGCTGCTGGTCCTGGTCAACGGGTTCGTGGGCGCGATGGTCGGCATGGAACGCGCGATATTGCCGGCGATCGCCGAGGACGAATTCCAACTGGCGGCGCGCACGGCGATCCTGTCGTTCATTTTCGTGTTTGGCATCAGCAAGGCGTTGACAAACTACCTCGCTGGCCGGCTTTCCGATCGCTACGGCCGGCGCGCCGTGCTGATCATCGGGTGGCTGGTGGCCGTGCCGGTGCCGTTTATCCTGATGTGGGCGCCCGGCTGGTCCTGGGTCATATTCGCCAACCTGTTTCTCGGCATAAGCCAGGGCCTTACCTGGTCGACAACGGTCATCATGAAGATCGACCTGGCCGGGCCGCGCAATCGCGGACTCGCCATGGGGATCAATGAATTTGCCGGCTACTTCGCGGTAGCACTTGCAGCCCTTGCGACCGGATATGTGGCAAGCGTGTCTGGCCTTCGTCCGGAACCGTTCTATCTCGGCGTCGCATTCGTCGCAATCGGCCTGTTACTGTCGCTCGGGCTGGTACGGGAAACCAGGCAACATGCACAGTTCGAAGCGCAAGTGGCCGGGCAATCGGACGACGAGCCGCCGCCATCCCAGTCCGATATCTTCAAAAGGACCTCTTTTACCGATCGCGATCTCTCTGCCGTCAGCCAGGCGGGGTTGATCAACAATCTCAACGACGGTGTTGCCTGGGGCCTGTTTCCCTTGCTTTTCGCGGCGGCCAGCATGGATATCCGGCAGATCGGCTGGCTGGCTGCCATCTATCCGGCCGTGTGGGGCCTCGGACAGTTGTTTACCGGCGCATTGTCGGATCGTTTCGGCCGCAAACCGTTCATCATGTACGGCATGTGGCTGCAGTCGGCCGGTATTGCCGTTGTCGTTTCATCCGCAGCGCTCCCGGGGTTTGCCGTCGGGTCGGTGTTACTCGGCGTTGGCACGGCAATGGTTTACCCGACGCTGCTGGCTGCAATAGGCGACGTCGCGCATCCGGCGTGGAGGGCGTCAGCCGTTGGTGTGTATCGCCTGTGGCGCGATCTTGGCTACGCATTCGGTGCCATCGTCGGCGGCGTAATTGCGGATCTCATTGGCATGGATGCGTCATTGTGGTGCGTTGCCGCTATTACCTTTACGTCGGGCGTGATTGTCTGGAAACGCATGCGTGAGACGCATGCAACCCGCGGATGAGTACAAAAGCGTCGGCAATTTGCGACACACTCGCTTAATCGTTACGACGGAATTCAAATAGCAAACACCACATATAGTGTTCTGGACTCGCTATAACACTTTATGTAGGATTGTTGCCGCAAGTGAATCGCGGGCTGTCACGTTTTGGGCAGTTGCAGTACCGGATCTTCGCCTGTGGCTGACCGCGCCTTTTGTTCGCCAACGGAGAGGGGTTTAACCCCGGCAGAACATGATTGAAACAGCGGATCGAGGCAATCGTCACAAGATTGTCGTACTCAACCCAAAAGGCGGGTGCGGTAAAACTACGCTCGCTACCAACATCGCCAGTTACTACGCTCGCCACGGTGCTCCACCAACGCTGATGGATTACGACCCGCAAGGGTATTCCATGCGCTGGCTGGAGAAGCGACCGGAAAATCTTCCACACGTCCACGGCGTCACCGCCTTCGACGCCTATGGAGGGTTGTTGCAACATGCGGATGACCTCGTCAACGACGAAAGTGACGTGTGTATTTGCGACGTTCCGGCAGCGCTGAACCAGGAGCAGGTACACGACATCGCGTACGATGCACACAGTATCCTGATACCTGTGATGCCATCAGAGATCGATGTGTATTCTGCGTCACGGTTCATCGCCGAGCTGTTACTGGTTGCGCAATTTGATCGGCGTGACGGCCAGCTGGCCGTCGTCGCAAATCGAACGCGGGTCAATACGCGAAGCTTCAAGATGCTGATGCGTTTCCTGACCAGCTTGCGCATTCCAATCGTGTCGGTGCTGCGGGACAGCCAGAACTACGTATTCGCGGCGGCGAACGGTGTCGGGGTTCACGACCTGCCACCGTCGCGCGCCAGCAAAGACGTATTTCAGATGGACCTGATCATCAACTGGCTGAATCAGTGGCGGATGCGAAGACTGGATTCCGCAACCACTGCGCAGTTCGAGCATCTGCCGGGCGCGGAAATACTGACACCAGCGCAGCACCGCCACGCACGCTGAGCGCAGCAGACAGTCGCGGCGCTCGCGCCGCGACCGTTTTGATGCTGGGTTGTGAAAATAGGGACATTCCTGTTTTTCGGGGACGCGCGGCAGGTTGTGCCTGGCGACGGTGGCGAAAAACAGGAATGTCCCTCTGAGCATTCCTGCGGGCGTGGCGCTGTTGCCGCAAGACCGGCCAGCCCCAACGCCACCAATCACTAAAGTTTTCGGCAAACCTGCCGATATACCAATGGGAGCTTTGTTTCCGGGGCCCGGCATTGCCGTAGAAAAATGACCGAAAAAAGAACGTACTACGAAATCCTGCATGTGCAGCCCGACGCGCCAAAGGAAATAATCCAGTCCAGCTACCGCACGCTGATGCAACAGCTGAACGTGCACCCGGACCGGGGTGGTGACAGCAAGCAGGCGGCATTGATCAACCGTGCCTATGCGGTATTGACCGACGACACAAAGCGTCGCGAGTATGACCGCGAGTTGGTGGCAGAATTGCATGAGCCGGCATCGACGGCGAGTACCGGCAGCTATGACACGGATGAAGTCTGGAAGCGAGCCGGAAACGCATGTGCGTTCTGTGGTGCCGCGTCGGGTTTCGGCGAGTTCGTTCCCAAGGATGCGTTCTGCAAGACCTGCAAAAGCCCGTTGTGCCCGGCCGAGCACACACGTCTCGACGAGACCGGTCAGCGAAAAATGACGCGCATCGGCAAGCGAAGCCGGTTGTCGTACTTCACGCGCTGGCCGCAACTTCGCGGTGAAAACGGCACCACGGAAAACATTTCGCAGGATGGCATGTTGTTCGTCACCAATAAACGCCTCCCCGAGCAAAGCATCATCAAGATCAATGGCACGCAATTGCTGGCTGTGGGCAGGGTTGTACATTGTCGCCAGACCGGCAGCCTGTTCGATCCGAGCTGGCATATCGGTATCGAGTTTGTGACCCTGCACTTGCGTTCATCGCGCGGACTTTTCGTCAGCGACCTCACCTGACCGTCGAGCACTGCCTCGCCGCGGGCGACAATCATTGCGTTGCACGCTTCGTCATCGTTGCGTGAGGACGCGTGACTGTCCTGCTTTCAAAGGGCGCAACGGAGTTGCTGGTTGCGAGCTTCCCGTTCGTCGGTTCCGCTCGCGACAGGCCCGATTTTTCCATGTCCGATATTCACACCGGCGTCAGCACCTGAAACTGTGATAGGTTTTGCAGCGGCGCGACAGATAACCATCGCATACCCGGAAAGGGGGCAGCAATGGCGAGTACAGATGAGTTCCAGAATATTCCCGACACGGTCACGTGGAAGCTGCATTTCGCATCACCGCCCGAGAAGGTCTATGACGCGCTGGCGACGGACGACGGCAGGGCCGGGTACTGGGCCGAGTCGGCCATCGAGACCGACGGTAAGATTCACTACGTATTTCTGAACGGCATCGAGGATACGGGCAGTATCATTGAGCGCGAACGGCCGGGTCGCTTCAAGGTGACTTATTTCAGCTGGACAGTCACCTTCGACATTGACAGCGACGGCATGGGGGGCAGCGACATGACGGTTACCTGCGTTGGCGTAAAAGACGAAGACAAGCGCCAGATGGTCGCTGGTTGGGTGTCCTGGCTCATGGCGATGAAGGCCGCCGTCGACTTCGATGTCGATTTGCGAAATCACGATCCCGAGCGCACCTGGTTTCACGGGTACGCCGACAACTGACTGAACCGGAATCAGGCGGCAAACGATAATGTCGAGACAAATCAGCCACCATGGCCCGTAGGAAAGTCATCGTCGTGTTCGTGCACGGCTGGGGAGTCACCAGCACGAAATCCTACGGGCATCTACCGGACCGATTACGCGCGGACGCGAAAAACGCCGGCCTGAACCTGGTCATCCACGACGTATTTCTCAGCAAGTACATCAGCTTTCACGACGAAGTGCTTTTGCCGGACATATCGCGTGCATTCAACAACGCGGTTGAAGAACAACTGTCCGAAGTTTTGAAGCGCGGCCGGCGCTTCGTATGTATAACGCATTCGACCGGCGGTCCGGTCGTGCGCGACTGGTGGCAGCGCTACTACGGCACGGTCAGGCGGAGCGGAGCCTGCCCGATGAGCCACCTGATCATGCTGGCGCCGGCGAATTTCGGCTCAGCGCTGGCGCAGCTCGGCAAACGCCGCATAGGACGGTTGAAGTCCTGGTTTGGTGGCGTGGAGCCCGGTCAGGGAGTGCTCGACTGGCTGGAGCTCGGCAGTGACGGTATCTGGGCGCTGAATACGCCGTGGATTTCAAGTAGTGGACGGCAGATTGGCGCTGACGGCATTTTCCCCTTTGTACTCACCGGCCAGTCGATTGATCGTGCATTTTACGACCATCTCAATACCTATACCGGCGAGGCAGGCTCCGATGGCGTCGTGCGCGTGGCTGGCGCGAATATGAACAGCAACTATTTGCGCCTGGTACAGGAAAAGCCGCAGCAGAGGGGCGACAAACGAAACGGCTGCGAAGCACCGAGGCTGCGGCTCCGGAAATTCGAAACCGCCCCGGACACCGCGTTTTGCATCCTGCGTGGAAAGAGCCACTCGGGTCCCGGCATGGGTATCATGCGCTCTATCGGCAAGACAGCAAAAGACCAGGCAACGGTCGAGACGATCGAGACGATCCTGCAGTGTATGTCCGTGTCATCGAAAGCGCAGTACCGCTCGGTGGTGAAAGACCTGGCGAAGTGTTGCGTTGATCGTCAGAGCGCGGAGCGGCTCGAAGTCGATTCGCGCACGTTCCGAATGAACGCGTATTTCATACACGATCGCTATTCGATGGTTGTGTTTCGATTGCGCGATGTCGAGGGCCACCCGGTGAACGATTTCGACCTCGTTCTCACCGCCGGGCCGGGCGGCAATCCTGATCACTTGCCTAAGGGCTTTCTGGCTGACAGGCAGCTCAACAGCGTTAGCCCGAACACCATTACGTTTTACTTCAACTACGACCTGATGGTCGGTTCGAAGAAAATCACCGATGGCGATGGGCGGGTTATCCGTGCCGCAACGAGAGGTGCGGGTGCACTGGGTATGAGAATATGGCCGAGGCCGGATCACGGTTTCGTGCGCTACCTGCCCTGCGAAATTCGGGCAACAAGAGGTCTGCTCGAGAAGGCGCTTCGTCCGAATTGCACAACGCTCGTCGATATACAGCTGCAGCGCGTCGTGAGCAAGAACGTGTTTCGGGCAGACAAGGTCGATCCAGGCGCACCTGCGAGGAGCTTCAAAAGAACGCCGCCGGGTGAGGAAATCGTATGAACAGGAGTGGTGGTTTTGGTTCTTGAGGTGAATAGCTTGCCGGCTCTCGAGCGTGCGCTACAGACGCTTGAGGAATCGTTTTCCCAAATGCCGGCATTCGAGCAGGAGACGGACCTCGACGGCATAGCATCGGTGTTGCAGGATGTCGCATTACGCATGCAGGACAATTACCCGTACGCGCATCCCCTCTATGCGGGCCAGATGCTCAAGCCGCCGCATCCTGTAGCCCGGCTTGCCTACATGCTGGCCATGTGGGTCAACCCGAACAATCATGCCCTCGATGGCGGTCGTGCCAGTTCTGAAATGGAGAAAGAGGCAGTCGCTGCAATCGCGGCGATGTACGGCTGGAAAGACCGGCACCTGGGTCACCTGACCAGCGGCGGTACCATGGCTAACCTGGAGGCCCTGTGGATTGCGGGGAATCTGCACGCAGGCAAGAAAGTCCTGGCGTCTTCCCAGGCGCACTACACCCATTCTCGTATCAGCGCGGTCCTGAAGCTTCCATTCGAATCCGTCGCATGCGATCAACAAGGCCGGTTGGATATCACCGATTTGCGGACGAAGCTTGAAAGGGGTGATGTCGGCACCGTCGTCGCAACTCTTGGCACGACCGGTGCAGGTGCGGTGGACCCTTTGCCCGAGATTCTCTCGTTACGCGAAGAATTCGAATTTCGTATACACGTGGATGCAGCCTACGGAGGCTACTTCCTGCTCGCGGATAATCTCGGCAGCGATTCCCGTGCGTCATTCGATTGTATTGATCGCGTGGATTCCATTGTCGTCGATCCGCACAAGCACGGGCTGCAGCCATACGGCTGCGGTTGCATTCTTTTTCGCGATCCGGCTGTGGGCCGAATCTATGATCACGATTCGCCCTACACATATTTCAGTTCCGATGAGCTTCACCTGGGTGAAATCAGCCTCGAGTGCTCGCGTGCCGGCGCCTCCGCGGTTGCACTGTGGGCAACGCAGCGACTGTTGCCGATGACGCGCGACGGCGAGTTCGCGCAGGGTCTGTCGAAATGCCGCGCGGCGGCGCTGGAACTCCATCGGCGGCTTCGCGCAGACGATGACCAGCTGACGGTATTCGAGCCCGAACTCGATATCGTCATCTGGGCGCCGGGCGGGCGGCGTGGGTCGGAGATTTCCCGACGGTCTTCAACGGTGTTTGACAAAGCCGCGGAGAAAAACCTGCATCTTGCATTGGTGAAACTACCGGCCGACCTTTTGCGGTCATACTGGCCGGACGTCGGGTTTGACGAAGAGACCGTCACTTGCCTTCGCTCCTGCCTGATGAAGCCGGAGCACGAAGGCTGGCTGGATGAGATCTGGCGTATTTTGAAAGACATTTCCTGAAACACCGCCGCTTGAAAGTGCCAAGTCAAGTTAAACTGCAGCGAAAACAAGAATAAGGACAACAATCGATGTCCAACTGGCTGGGCCGGCTCGGCCCCGGAATGATGCTCGCTGCGGCGGCGGTTGGTGTATCTCACCTGGTGCAATCCACACGTGCCGGCGCGGACTACGGGCTCACCTTTTTCTGGTTGATCATACTTATCGTGGTCATCAAGTATCCGGCTTTTCGCTTCGCCGTAGACTATGCAAGCGCGACCGGACGCAGCCTGGTGACCGGCTATGCACGGATCGGAAAAATCGCGCTGGCATGGCTATGCGTGTCTTTTGTAATTGACATGTTCATCGCGACTTCTGCGGTGGCGTTGGTGACCGCCGGGCTGTTCATCAGCGTGTTCGACCTGCCGTTTACTGGGCCTCAGGTTGCGGTCGCTGTGATGATGTTGTCCGCTTTGATTCTGTTGAACGGCCAGTACTCCAAAGCGGAACGAATCGTTAAGTATCTCGTATTGGCTTTTTCGATCCTGGCGGTGGTCACTACGCTATTGGCATTGCCGCATCTGGGAAGCGATGGCCGCGCATTATTTGCGGAAATTACCCCGTCACGCGGGCTTGCTGTGTTCGTGATTGCTGTCGCTGGCTGGATGCCCGTACCGCTGACCGGCGCTGTGTTCCAGTCCATCTGGGTCAAAGAGCGCAAGGCCGCCAGCGGAGACTCATTCGATCACGCGGCGGCACTCTACGATCTGAAATTCGGTTACGGCTTGTCGTTGCTCCTGGCTTTGTGTTTTCTCGTCATGGGGGCGGCAATACTGTTCCAGACGGATCGTGAAATCGCCGCCAGCGCCGGCGCTTTCGCTGCGCAACTGATCTCCATTTTCACCACGGTACTTGGGGGCTGGATATACCCGCTGATTGCGTTAACCGCGATCGCAGTAATGTGGTCGACACTGATTACCCTGATGGATGCGGTCCCACGCTTTTTTGGTCGGCTGTTTTGCATCATCACCGGCCACGGTATAGATGGGCCGACGTATTACACACGCTATCTCGTTGCGCAGGTATTTGGCGGTGCAATAATTCTGTTGTTCATGATGCACAATTTTGGGGCATTCATAGACTTCGCGACCGGGACCGGCTTCATAGCGGCACCGGCCATCGCGTACTACAACTATCGTGCAGTCATGTCGGCCGAGGTGTCGCCAGAGTACCGGCCGGACAAGCTGCTTACCGCCTGGAACTGGCTCAGCGTGATTGCAATGGTCATGTTTGCAACAGGATTTCTGTGGCTGCGGGCGACGGGATAAGCTGCAAAATGGGGACATTCCTGTTTTTCGTCGACGTCGCCAGTGATTACCCGCCATCTCCCAGGGAAAAACAGGAATGTCCCCATTTACACGATCCTGTAGGAGCGGCGCCCCCGCCGCGACCGTGTCACCCCTACGCTTTCCGCGTCGCGCTCGCGATATTGTCCAGTGCTTTGGCGACCAGCTTGCGCGACGTTGCCAGGTTCATGCGCATATGCCCGGCGCCACCGTGCCCGTAACGATAGCCGTCGTTTAACTGTACACCGGCGTTCTCGACCAGGTACTTCTCAACCATGTGCTCCGGTGATTTTTCGATCTCGTCGGGCCCGCGATTGCGGTTGTACTCCGCCGCCATCTCCGCGGCGCCGATACGCTCAGCGAGCTCACTGACGTCGAGCCAGGCAAGGTAGGTTCCTTCCGGTTTTACCCAGTTGATATGGCGTATCTTCTCGTTGATGTACTTTTCGGCGAAGTCCATGTTGCCGTCGATGTACGGCACAAGTTGATCGAGCCAGTCTTCGGCTTCGTTGTACGCCGCTTCGGACGCAACAATGCCGAGCGTATTCACTGCATCGTTGTGGCCCGTTGCCTTGATTCTTGCCAGGTAATCGGCGTTTCGCGAGTGCATGTACGCGCATTTGGTGGCGGCAAGATTGAAGGACTTGCTGGTTGACTTCGTCGTGATGCTATTGCGGACGACTGCCTCGTCGTCCAGCGTTTCGTAGGGAACGTATTTCTGCCCTTTATTGACGAAGTCACAATGAATTTCGTCGGCGATGACGACAACGCGCCGGCGGGTGCAGATTTCGCCGAGCGTCGTCAGGTCTTCTCTGGACCAGCAGTTGCCTGTCGGGTTTTGCGGGTTACAAAGAATCAACGCGTTCGTATCGTGGTCGATGATGCTTTCGAGGTGGTCGAAATCCATTTCGTAACGTCCGTCGACCTGTCGCAGATGATTTTCTGCCACCACGCAACCGGCATCTTCTATCGTGTAATAGAATGACGCGTAGGCCGGTGCCTGCACGATGACCTTGCTTCCGCGAGGTGAGAATGCACGCAGGATGCTCAGGATGGCGGGATTGACGCCGTTCGCATTCAGGATCTGGTCGGGCTCGATTTCAACGCCGTAGCGACGCTTGTTCCAGCTGATTATTGACTCTTTATAAGACGGTGGTACATCAATGTAGCCCCAGTTCTCGTGGCCAATCCGTTTTAATAGCGCATTGGTGACGACGGGCGCGGTGCGAAAGTCCATGTCGGCAATGCCCATTGGCACGACGATATTCTCGCCGCCAAAGATATTGATCTGCTTGTCCCATTTGTAACAATCGGTGCCAACACGATCGTAGACTTCGTCGAAGTCGTACTTGCCACGCGCTGGCTCGGGAATCAGCGCAGCATCGACGTTTACCGCCTCGGCGATGCCGCTCGCGCCTGCGACCGCGGTCAGACCCGCGCCCTTGATGAATGATCTTCGATTAAATCCCTGGCCCCATGACATGCGCACACCCCCTTGTTGATGTGTCGTGCGCCGGGCCGCCAATCTCTTTCAATCAACGGGCCGGGCGCAAGCGAATTGCCGTGCTCCTAATATAGTCCTTGCCGCCAGCGCCGGCAAAACGCGCTGGCTAGCGTTGGCGCGGTGCGATCGTTATTTCCTCCAGCGCGCCATTCTCGTAGGTCAGTTCGCTATCCCCGTCCCTGTAGCGATTGAGCTTGAGGATATACGCAAGAATGTCGACATAGTCCTTGCGCGGCAGCGCGCCGGGGTTGCTCTCCGGCATTGCTGTACTCATGACGGTGAACAGAAGCCCGAGCGAGCGCCCGTCCCAGGTCTTGAACACCGGGCGAAAATACTTCTTGTCGTGGCAGGAGATGCACTGTTCGGCATAGAGTTTCTCACCGGCATTCGCCTGCTCCCGCGTGTATACGCCATCATTCGTGGTGCGTGTTTCTGCGCCCGCGATGAGGCACATCCACGTCAGGAGAATTGCAGTCGAGCTGCGTAGCAATGCTGGCATGTCGTCGTGATCAGTTAACCGGATTGCGTATATTATACCGCGTGCAACCCCACTATCAGTCTTCGTACAGCGCTAGCGCCGTCAGTTTTCGGCCGGTCTGCAGTATCACGTACTGCTTGCCTTTGTGGATGTAGGTCATCATGCCGTAGGAACTGGTGTCGGGAACTTCGACCATGCCCAATTGCTCGCCCGTGGTTTTGTCAACGGCGAACAGCTGCGGTGTGCCGTCGCTCGAGTGGCTGGCATACATCAGCATCGTCGGTGTCACGGCCATCGGCGCAGCTTGTCCGGTACCGGTATCGGGAATGTCCAGGCCCTGTAGCGCCGGGTGATCCAGTACGAGCTGTGGCGTCTCGCCGACCGGGATCCACCACAGGTGTTCACCGGTGTTCATGTCGATCGCGGTAATGCGGCTGTACGGCGGTTTGAACATATTGAGGTCGTCGGGACCACGGATACCGAAGCCGCTCAGTACGGCATAGTCGGCAATGGTAGAGCCGGTCGGCTTGTCGAGGATGGCGTCGCGTTCCGCACCGGGTGCCATGATGCGCGTCGAGCAGTGCTTGCGTGACGTGACGTACAGGATGCCGGTGTTCGGGTCGGCTGCAGCAGGCCCGTCAATGTTTACGCCACCGATATCGCCCGGGCACCACAGCGACCCTTTATAGCCCTGATCGTTGTCACGATGCAGCGGCGGGTTGAACAGCGGCCCGATTTTGTAGTCCTTCAATATTTCGATCATCTTCGCCCGTAATTCAGGCGTGAAATCGATCAGGTCGTCGTGTGTCAGTCCCTGGATGTCGTAGGGCGCAGGCCGGGTCGGGAATGGCTGCGTCTTCGAGAGCTTTTCGCCCGGCATTTCCGATGCAGGTACCGGCCGTTCCTCTATCGGCCATACGGGCTCGCCCGTTACCCGATTAAACGTGTAGGCGAACGATTGCTTGGTCACCTGCACGACAATGGGAATATCCTTGCCATCGACGTTGACGTCCAGCAGCACGGGCGCGGTCGGCGTGTCGTAGTTCCAGATATCGTGATGCACCATCTGGAAGTGCCACTTGCGCTCGCCGTTTTTCACGTCCAGCGCAATGAGGCTGGTGCTGAACAAATTGTCGCCGGGACGGAAGCCCCCATAGAAGTCCAGGGTAGCGCCGTTGGTCGGGATGTACACGATGCCGCGCTCCTGGTCGGTCGACAGCGGTGCCCAGGACGAGATGTCACCGGTCCATTTCCAGGCATCGTTCTCCCAGGTCTCGTGACCAAATTCACCAGGGCCTGGCAAGACATTGAATTTCCATAGGAAATCCCCGGTCTTGGCGTCGTAAGCGAGAATGTCGCCGGGAATATTCTCGATGCGCGACTGGTTGTAGCCCTGCTCGGCTGAGTTGCCGACGACGACGACACCGTTGACCACGATCGGCGGCGACGATGTCGTGATGTATCCCGTCTCCAGCGGAATTCCGTCATAAGGATCGTACTCATGGCCGAGATCCGCCAGCATGTCGACCACGCCCGTTTCAGGGAATCCTTCTACAGGCACTTTCTTGCCGAAGCCTTCGAGCGGCCGCCCGGTCTTTGCGTCGAGTGCGGTCAGGAAAAACGCCGGCGATGAGATATAGATAACGTCGCGGCCATCGACGTTCGCATACGCTACGCCTTTGCCGTAGTCCTTGCGCATGGAGTATTCCCAGCGCGCCGTATTGGGCTCGCGGTAGGACCAGATCGTTTCGCCGCTTTCCGGATCGATGGCGACGACGTGCCGGCGCGGACCGGCGACGGTATAAAGCCGCCCGTTAATATAGCTGGGCGTCGAGCGCCCGCTGGCGGCATTGAAACTGGCGCCATCCCATACCCAGGTCTCCTCGAGGTCTTCGAAGTTATCTTCATCGATAAGGTCTGCCGGCGAGTAGCGCGTGTGAGCCGAATCGCCACCCAGGTAATGCCATTGCCCATTGCGCGTTCCGGGCGCGTCTGCAGAGGCCAGATTAACCAGGGCCAGTCCGACTATTACGCTGCCCGTCCTCATCAAGTTCAACATTCGATATATCCTTTGCTGCGTTACTACCATTCACCCAGCGCAAGCGCGGTGAGCGTCGATCCGGATTGCAGTATCACGTACTGCGTATCGTCGTGCATGTAGGTCATCGTCCCGTAGCGAATTCGATTGCCGCCAACTTCGACGACGCCGACGGTCTCGCCGGTGGCCTTGTCGACCGCAAACAGCGCGGGCGTACCATCGCTCAGTTCGCTGCCATACATCAGGAGTGTTTTGGTCGCCGTCATCGACGCGAGCCGCCCCGTGCCGGTATCCGGGATTTCCAGGCCCTGCAATTTCGGATGTTCCAGAATGTTTTGCGGCGTCTCGCCGACCGGAACCATCCAGACGTGCTCGCCGGTGTTCATGTCTATCGCCGTGATGCGGCTGTACGGCGGTTTGAACAGCGGCAGGTCGTCAGGACCGCGTACGCCGTCGGGCCGCAGGACCGCATAGTCGGCGAACGTTGTGCCGGTCGGCGCATCGAGCAATGCATCGCGTTCAACGCCGGGCGCGATGATGCGTGACGTGCAGCCGGTGTGGGAGGTGACAAACAGAAGCCCTGTTTCCGGATCGGCGGCATTGGGCCCGTCGATATTGGCTCCGCCTGAGTCGCCCGGGCACCAGAAGGCGGCCTTGTAGCCCTCGTCGTTGTCCCGGTGTAGCGGCGGGTTGAATAGCGGGCCAATCTTGTAGTCCTTGAGGTTGTCGATCGCGGCGGCACGCAATTCCGGCGTGAACTCGATGAGATCGTCGTGTGTCAGCCCCTGGATGTCATAGGGCGCAGGCCTGGTCGGGAACGGTTGCGTTTTCGCCAGCTTCTCGCCCGGAATGGTGGAGGCAGGTACCGGCTTTTCGACGATAGGCCAGATTGGCTCACCGGTCTTGCGATTGAGAGTGTAGGCAAAAGACTGCTTCGTGGTTTGCACGACAATCGGCACGGTTTTACCGTCGATCGTTACGTCCATGAGCGTCGGCGCGGTTGGTGTGTCGTAGTTCCAGATATCGTGATGCACCATCTGGAAATGCCAGACACGCTCGCCGGAACTCACGTCGAGGGCGATCAGGCTCGTGCCGAACAGGTTGTCTCCCGGGTGGAAGCCGCCGTAAAAGTCGATAGTTGCGCCGTTGGTCGGGATGTACACGATGCCCAGTTCGTGATCGCCTGCCAGTGGCGCCCACGAGGAGACGTCGCCGGTGTATTTCCAGGCATCGTTTTCCCAGGTGTCGTGGCCAAACTCGCCGGGTCGGGGGATGACATTGAACTTCCAGAGGAACTCGCCGCTGCGGGCATCGTAGGCGAGTATGTCGCCGGGTACGTTCTCGATGCGCGACTGGTTGTAACCCTGTTCAGCCGAGTTGCCGACGACCACCACGCCGTTGATGACAATGGGTGGGGACGACGACGTGATGTAACCGCGCTCCAGCGGGATACCCTCGTAAGGGTCGTATTCATGGCCGAGATCGGCAAGCAGATCGACAACACCGGTTTGCGGGAACCCGTCGATCGGCACTGCTTTGCCGAATCCTGCGAGTGGCTGCCCGGTTTCGGCGTCGAGCGCTGTCAGAAAGAATGCCGGCGACACGATATAAATCACACCGCGACCGTCGACTTCGGCGTACGCGACCCCCTTGCCGTAGTCCTTGCGCATGGAGTATTCCCAGCGTGGCGTTTTCGGCTCCACCCAGGACCACAGCAGTTCTCCCGTCGCGGGATCCAGAGCTAGCACATAGCGACGCGGCCCGGCGACGGTATACAGCCTGCCGTTGATGTAGCTTGGAGTCGATCGGCCGCTGGCGGCGTTGAAGCTGGCGCCGTCCCACAGCCACGCCTCTTCCAGGTCTTCGAAGTTGTCGGCGTCGATCTGGTCGAGCGGCGAAAAGCGAGTGTGCGCCGCATCGCCGCCGAGGTATTGCCATTGGCCGCCGCTCGTTCCGGGCCCTTCCCGAACGCCTTCCCCGACAGCGCGAGCCGGAGAGTCTGCGGTATCCATGGAAACGTTTTCCGGCGATCGGCAGGCGGATACCGCGATCAGAAGTAACACGAAAACGGATGATGCGCGTAGCCGGACGGGTCCGGTTACGTCCGATGTCCTGGTCATGCTCGTCCCCCGCCGTCACCGATTTGCGCAAAATACGATGCCGGCCCCACGCTGCAACGGTTCTGGTTATTGATCTGCCGGCGACCAAGCATACCCCACGGCTTCCTGCGTTGAAACCGGCCCATATTGTGGCAGTCGTGCCGCTGAATTGGTTACATTGGTAATAGGAACAACGACATGGTATCGATCACTGCGCAGCGCAGAGCGCGCAGTGGCTGCCTGATTCCGGGGACAAAACCTTATGTTGCTGGTGCAGAAAAGCGTAGCTCACCCGTGGATGTGCGACGTACTGGGTCACATGACCACGCGCTTCTACCTGAATATGTTCGACGATGCCTCCTACCACTTGTTGTATGGCGTGTTCGGATGGAGCGGCGCCAGCGATGACCAAGGGGATTTTGGTTGGGCCGACGTCAGGCATACGATTGACTATGTAGCCGAGGTCAACGCGGGCGATGTTCTCGAGACCCATGGTGGAATCAGCAAGATCGGCAACAAGTCGATCACGATTCGCTACGAGATGATGAACCTTGGGGAAAACGAACTTGCCGCAACGCTGGAATGCGTGTGTGTGCTGTTCGACCTGAAGGCGCGCAAAGCCGTACCCCTCACAGACGAGCTGCGTTCGCTCGCAGAGACCCACCTGATTCCAGCCGGCGAGCACTGAGCGTGACACGGCAATGCACGTAGCCGTCCTTGGTGCCGGCGTTACCGGAATCAGCACTGCCTGGTTCCTGTCGCAACAAGGCCACGAGGTAACCGTCTTCGAACGCAACGATTCCGTTGCCAGCGGCACGAGTTTTGCGAACGCAGGCCAGCTCGCCTACAGCTACGTCGATGCGATGGCAAATCCGGAATTTGTTGCGCGAATACCGCGAATCGTCGCGAGCCGCGACCCCGGCAGTCGATTCAGCTGGCGCGCGGGTTTCGACTTCAGCGGCTGGATCATGAGGTTTCTGAAACAAAGCACTGCGCGCCGCGCGGGCAAGAACACGCTTGCGCTGCTCCCGGTCGCCATGAAGTCCGCGGCATTGATGCGAGAGCTTCGCGATACGTTGTCACTCGACTTCGATTTTCGCTCGCACGGCAAGCTGGTCATGCTGCGCAGTGCTGGCGAGATCGAAAACGCACAGCGCATTGCCGACATGAAAAGAGAACACGGCTGCGAGACGGAGATCGTATCGATAGAGCAGGCGACTGTATTGGAGCCGGCATTGTCGCAAATGGAAGGTGGCTACACGGCGGCCATATTCGCGCCCGGCGACCATCTTGGCGATGCGGCCAAGTTCTCGATCGCACTTGCCGAGGTGTTGCAACGAAATTACGCGGTTACGTTCAGAATGCGCGAGGCCATCGAGCAGATAAAAACCCGGCACGACAGCATTGAGGCGATTAAAACCATACATGATGAGGTGCCGGTAGACGCAGCCGTTGCGTGTCTCGGCGTATGGAGCGACGAACTGCTGTGGCCGTTGCGTATACGCACGCATATATGCCCGATTCGTGGTTACAGCATGACGCTACCGATTGGCCCGCACACTCCAACGCTAAGCGTGACCGATCCGCAACAGCGCGTCGTATTCAGTCGCCTTGGCCAGCGTGTGCGCATTGCAGGATTTGCCGACTTCGTCGGTTTCGACACCGCCGGCGATCGCGACCGCACGGGGCTATTGCAGGAAGTGGCGCACAGAACGGCGCCGCACGCGGCTGACTACGAGGCCTCGCGACGCCATCGCTGGGGCGGCTTTCGACCGATGACGCCGACGGGGTTTCCGCTAGTGGGACCGACGAAGATCCGTGGGCTTTATCTCAATACCGGTCATGGGTCATTGGGCTGGACGCTCGCGCTCGCGACGGCGGAGCAGGTTGCAGCGGACGTGAGCCGCGGGGGAAGTTAAGGGCAATCGATCGTCAGGTGTAATAGGATTGGCAAGCGATACTGACCGTCGCGCCGATCGCGCGCGACTCAGCAAAGGGGGAGCAGTGCCGAGTAATTTTTCATGGATCTGGCTCTTGTTAGGGCTGGCCGGAGTCGCATGGTATGCCGGCAGTCTCGATGCCAATGCCATAGCGGCACAGGGGCACTATGGCTGGCTGTCGCTGTTGCCCGCGGTCGCTGCACTGGCGATCTGCTTCCTGACACGGAACGTTATCTTCGCGCTTTTCACCGGCATCATGCTGGCCGGCGCGATCACGGGTCAGTACAACATCATCGAACATTTTCTGTTGCCGAGCCTCGGTACGCGGCGCTATGCAGAGATACTGCTTATCTATCTGTGGGCCCTAGGTGGATTGCTGGGTATCTGGAACCGTAACGGTGGCGCTTTTCATTTCGCGAGCTGGGTATCGCAAAACCTGGTCAAATCCCGCCGCTCGGCCAAGTTCTTTACCTGGATGATGGGTGTGATTTTCCACCAGGGCGGTACCATCAGTACTGTGCTGACGGGCACGACCGTGCGACCCGTTGCCGATCGGGAAAACGTGTCTCACGAGGAACTTTCGTACATCGTCGATTCGACCGCTTCCCCGGTCGCGACAATTATTCCCTTCAACGTCTGGCCGTTCTACGTTGCCGGGCTTATTACGATCGATTCGCTCTCGCCCATTGTGACCGGACAGGAATCAGCCATCGGCTGGTTCATGCGTTCGATCCCGTTCAATTTTTACGGAATCATTGCGGTGACGTTCACCTTCCTGTTTGCTATCGACAAACTGCCGTGGGTCGGCAAGACCATGCAGACGGCCATCGATCGTGCACGTTCCGGCGGCGGGCTGAACCGGCCTGGGTCGCAGCCAATGCTGTCCGACGAGCTGGCCGATGCCGATGTAGCCGAGGGCTACCAGCCGGCGCTCATCGACTTTTTCCTGCCGATATCAGTGCTTTTGAGCGTCGCGATTATCCCGTGGATCATTACCGGCCAGCCGAAAGTGTTCGAGGCATTCAGTCTCGCTGTCGTGTCGGCCATGATCCTGTCGATCAGCCGCGGGATGAGTGTTGCCGATGCGTTCGACGGCGTGGTCAACGGCATCAAGGGCGTCACGGTGGGCGCGATCATTCTCGGGCTTGCGGTAACGCTTGGCGTCATTTCAGATACGCTCGGCGCGTCGTCTTTTATTATCCAGGGGACCTCCGCCGTATTGAGTCAGGTCCCATACATACTGCCTGCCGTCCTCATGTTGATCTGCATGATCGTATCCTTTTCCATTGGTTCGTCGTTCGGGACCTATGCCGTGGTGTTTCCCATTGCGCTGCCGCTGGCCTATGCGATTTCGCCGGAACCGTTGTTCTTCACGCTCAACTTTGGTGCGATCATGGGAGGCGCGGTGTTCGGCGACCAGTGCTCGCCCATATCGGACACGACGATTCTGTCGTCCCTGGCCTGCGGCGCCGACCTGATGGATCACGTGTTTACCCAGTTCCCGCTGGCGATGACCGCCGCCGGCATATCCATGCTGCTCTATACCGGGATTGCGTTTTTTATCTTCTTATAACCGTTGGTTATAAGGCAGCCTCTTTCGCCGCGACCGCGGCCGGGATAGCTCCGCATCAGGTCATTACTTCGCCGAACTCCTGCGCGACGCGGTGATCGCCGACGACAACATTGTCGTCGCGCACGATTTGCACTGTCTGCATGCCTGCCTCGCGTGCGGCGTCCAGTTCCCCGGCAACGTCGGACAGGAAAAGAATATTCTCGGGCGGGTAGCCGATCATCGTTGCGATCTCCGAATAGGACGATGGTTTGCGCTTGTGGCCAACACGCGTGTCGAAAAAGCCGCTGAAAAACGCGCGCAGGTCGCCGGCATTGCTATAGCCGAACAGTAACTGCTGAGCCTGCACGGAGCCGCTCGAATAGACATAGATAGGTATGCCCGCTTCGTACCAGGACTGCATGTGGCTGACGGCGTCCGGGTAAACATGCCCGGTAAAATCGCCGTTGACGTAGCCGAATCGCCACAACTTGCCTTGCAACGCCTTCAGCGCTGTTGCCTTGCGATCTTCCCGGATCCACTGCAGCAGGATCGCGATCACTTCCTCTGTGTTTGCGTCCGGCTCGCCCGCCTCGTCACGCGCGTCGCTAATCAATTTCGCGATACCCGGATGATCCTGGTTCTCGCGCACGAATGCGGCGAGATTTTCGCTGGCGTAAGGAAACAGCACTTCGTGAACGAATTCAATCGAACTCGTAGTGCCTTCGATGTCGGTGAGAATTGCAGCAATACTCATTTTTTCGCGATCATCTCCTGCCAGGCACAAGTCATCAAAAACTCTAGTCCTTCCACGTGTCGCTGGGCGTCGTCCATGCTGCTTCCCCACGCGTACAGGCCATGGCCACGAATCAGGAAGCCGGGCGCAGAGATATCGCCGCCATTCCAGCGTTGCTTTAGTTCTTCGACGATGGACGGTATCTCCTGGCTATTCTCCAGGATCACCAGGCCCAAGCCGCCGATATGGGACTCGATACCGTCGAACGCTTTCTGCATCTCGTAGTGCTCGAAATAGAGGTCGGAATCGGCGGTGCGGGAAAGCACCGTCGAGGTTGCGGAGTTCGTGTGCATGACCGCGCCGATATTGTTATCGAGGCGATACAGCGCGCAGTGCAGGCCGGTTTTCGCCGACGGTTTGCGGGCGGTGTCAACGGGCCTGCCGTGCAGGTCGCACATCAGGAAATCGTCGGGCGTCAGGCGTGACTTGTCCAGGCCCGACTCGGTAATGAGGCAATTCCCGTTGCGCGAGCGCAGCGAAAAATCGCCGCTTGCCGCCAAGCACCACTGGCGCGCGCTGAACAGGCGTACGATCTGGCTGAGGCGTTCTACGTTTTCGGCATCGGAGGTCATTATCGAACGCTCAACCGGTAAATGTCTGGCACCCCAAGCGCAGCGTTTACCTGTGCGCCGCGGCAGCTATACCGCTACACTAGCTTCCCTGTCACGCAACCCCGCAAGCTGGCGTTCGGGCATTGTCGGCGCAAGGATAACAGTTCCAGGGGAGGACCGGGTCTATGGCGAGAGAGTCGACAACGTTATGGGTAAGCGTCTCCGTGGCGTTCATTGTGATCGCGGGATTGTGGTACTACTCGACCCAACTCGAGCCGGACCAACCGACGCTGCGGCCTGAGCAGCAGCGGCAAGCGCCTGCTGCGGAGCCGGCGGCACCTTCCGGTCCGCTTTTCCCGATGTCTGAGCCGGTTGAGCGACCGGACCTGCGGCCGTTACCGGCGCTTGACGATAGCGACGAGTTTCTGCGGCTGGAGTTGTCCGACCTCTACGGCCAGGAATTCGCTGCCTTGCTCGCGGAATCGCGCGTCATCGAACGCATCGTCGCCACGGTCGACAATCTTCCGCGCAGGCACGTTGCCGAGCGGATGAGACCGGTGGCCGCTCTTTCGGATCCGTTTGTCGCGGAACAGGCCGGTAACGAGGACGAGTACATCCTGAGCGACGAAGGATTTCACCGCTATGACGCTTTGATCGACATGCTCTCGAGCGTGGACACCGGGTCGATCGTCAGCATCTATCGCCGCTACTACCCGCTTTTCCAGGATGCCTACGCGGAGCTTGGTTACCCCGACGGCTATTTCAACGACCGGCTCGTTGAGGTCATCGACCACCTGTTGGCCGCGCCGCGCCGGGAGGGCCCGATTTACCTCAGGCGGACGCACGTTCTGTACGAGTTTGCGAACCCGGACCTGGAGGAACTCTCGAGCGGACGAAAACTGCTGCTGAGAATGGGCCCTGAGAATGCGGACGCCGTCAAAGCGCGACTGGCGGAATTGCGGGCAGCCATTTCCGGCGAAACCGAACGCTAGCGTTCGCCTTTGACTTTTTTCCCGCGCTGCGCGAGGCGTGAGATCGCAGCGGCCCCGCTCGCAGTGAATACGCGCAGGTAGCGATTCGTGCTTGCGCCGCCCACCTCGCGATACACGATATACAAACCGCTCGCGATGATCACCGCGCCGCCGCCCACGACCCAGCGATCGGGGATTTCATTCCAGATGAAATAGCCCGCAGCAGCAGCGCCAATCAGGGCGGTGTATTCGAATGGTGCGAGTAATGACGGCGGCGCGCGACTGTAGCTGCCAACAATGCCGATCCAGGCGCAAACGGAACACAGTCCGGCCAGCAGAAACAGGGCCCATGCGCCCGTCGTCGGCGGCACGTAGTTGCCCGGAACCAGGAAGCAGGACGCCACGAGCGGCCCCAGAACAACGTATACAGAAAGTGCGTAGCTGGTCTCCGTCGCCGCCAGAATGCGAGCCGAGATCGCAAGGCCGGCGTAGCACACCGCGGCAATGAGGACGGCGATGGCGGCCGGTGTAAACATGCCCGTCCCGGGTCGCAATACCATCAGCACCCCGATGAAACCGACGATCACGGCGAGCCAGCGCCGCCAACCGACTGACTCACCCAGCAAAGGGACGGAAAGCGCCGTGACGATCAGCGGCGCGGTAAAGGCAAGCGTCAACGCGTTCACCAGCGGCATGTGTTTGAGGCCGAAGAAAAAACCGAACATTGCACCGCAGGCGAGAGCTGTCCTCAGCAGGTGCGCTATCCAGCGCTTCGTGCCTAATCCCCGAATGCCCCCGTACCAGCGGCCGATGGAAAAGAAAATAGCCAGCCCGATGATGCTTCTCAGGAATACAAACTGCTCCAGCGAATAGTCGGCAAGTAGCCACTTGGCGCAGAGGTCCAGCCCCAGCCCTCCGGCGATGCCGAACATCAAATAGCCGATGGCTACGCCGAATGACGAATCTCTTTCGCTCATGTGCAATTGCTCGCGCATCCCCGGGCCCGCGAGGCAGGTCACGCGCGGGATGCTTCGTTAAGGTGACGTTCAGAAATCTCCCGATGCAGTTCAGCTTCGATTCATCGTCGCTGTCGTTAAATGGCACCGAGCGTAACGATTGTGCTGGAGAGGGAATCGAAATGTCCAGATTTGTAATAGCAAGTTTCAAAGCTGCGTGCCTGGGGCTCGCATTGTTCGTGCTGCTGGTCATGGCGTCGGTCAATGCGCTCGCCGAGACGGCGTCGGCCAACAGCGATACACGATCCTCGACCACGCTGCATTTCAAGAGCGGCGGCCGCGATAGCAGCCGCAACACGCCGACGGGCGTCAAGACAGTAGACCAGTACAATGCCCTCGAAACGGGCGGCGATCGCACGACACGTCCCGGGAACGCGCCGGGCAAAGCCGAACTGTCGGCGGGCGTGAACTCACAGTCCGCGGTTTCGAACGACTTCTGGATCTACGATGCTGACGTATTGCTGTTCGCCGATGATGACGGCGATGGGTACTACTATGGCATCGACCTGTTGTTCGATGCGGACACGCTGTATTCATCGGCCGACGTCTACGCTGCGGTGTATCTGAGCCTCGACGGTGGCCCCTGGAACGAATATGCGGTTACGGAAGACTTCACTATCTTTGGCACGAGCGCCACAGACGAATTCGTGCTCGTCACTGAGCTGGCGTCCGGGTATCCGACGGGCGAATACGATTTGCTCATCGAATTGTTCGACGCGTTCGATGGCGCCTTTTTGGCCAGTTTCGGACCGGAAGACACTTCCGAACTGGCGTTCCTGCCACTGGAAGACTTCAACCGCGATGATCCGGGATTTGACGTACCGGTCGTCGTCAGCAGCGGCGGCGGCGGTGGTGCCGCCGGGTTTCTGTTCCTTGGCATGCTCGGGCTCATCCTGTGGCGAAGGGACATTCCTGGAAAAATGGGGACATTCCTGTTT
>JAHHOT010000170.1 GCA_018677555.1 Gammaproteobacteria bacterium
GTCCCGGGACCATTTCGCCTGGTGATTGGCTATCCCGACCGGAAGCAGCTTGCCCGCCGAGAAACTGTTGGAGCGCGGATCCCAGGTTTCGGTGGAGCGGGAGGCGCCGTCGTTCCAGTCATGTCCCGGTGTCCAGCCGCCGGCAACCAGCACGCTGCCGTTCGGCAGTAACGTCGCGCTCGCACCGGAACGAGGCTCGAGCATTTTCGGTCCAGGCATCCACGCGTTCGCGGCAACATCCAGGAACAGCGTTTCGTCGTTCATCTCCTGGCCGGTGGAGGGAGAGCCGCCACCGAGCAGCATCGCCCGACCATCATTCAATGCAACCACCGAGTAGTCGTAGCGAGTGTCTCCGGGTATCGCTGCGATTTCGTCCACCTGGAGCAGGCCATTTGACCAGTTCACTCGCTCCACGGCATTGGTGCGCGTTTTCTTTCTGTTGTCGTAGTCGGTTCGGCGTTGCCACACCGTACCGCCGACGACCAGAACCGATTGATCCGCCAATGTTACGAGCGTTGCATCGACACGTGGAACTGCTAAAGCTCCGCGGGATACCGCGTTACTGTCCGGGTCGATCAACACGACTTCTGTGCGCGTCGGTATGAGATCGTCCAGGTGTGTCCCGAACAACATCACATCGTTGCCCGTCGCCGCCGCGGTCAGCTCGACATTGCGGGCGACGGGCTCAACAGGCAGTACGCTCAGCAGGCCGGTAGCGGGGTCCCAGCGCATGATTGCGCCATCCAGGTTTCTTCGCCACAGCACCTCGCTGGAACCTGAAATCGATATCGGTTCGGCTTCCGGCAGGGTTGGAGGATCGATTTGATCCATATTGCCGGCGGCGAGCTGGCTGGAGATCGCGCCCCGTTCATCCGGGGGTATGATCGTGATGGTCGAGTCGACCGCCAGGGAGGGCTGTACGCTGCCCGCTTTCGAAAAAAGTGTGCTTGATCCGTCTTCTTCGGACACGACGAAGTTATCGTCGTCCACGGTGCTAATCGCTTTCGTTTCTACCTGGTCTGAAGTGCCCGGCACCGGCATCCACACCATGTTGCCATCCAGCACCGCCCATATTCCCTGCTCAGTGCCGTTGCTCGCGTCACACACGATGGGCTCAGCACTGTAATAGCCGTTTTGTTCCAGGGTAATGCGATACTCGCAATTGGCTCGCCTGGATTTCCAGATCCCGGAATATTGTTGCGGGTTAGCCGGCAGGCGCGGCAGCAAATCCGATAACGGCGCGCCCAGGTTGTCGAAGATCAGATCGTTCTTCTGCAGGCACCTCAACATTTCGTCGCGGTAGGCTTGCGCGCCGTCGCGCAGTCGAATGTTCAGATAGGCGTCGAGCGAACAGCTACCGGCAATTTTTTTTATCTCGTATTGCCTGACGGCATTGTTGCTTTTATTCGGGCTCCATTCGCTGCTGTACAGGACATAGGCTATCGCTCCAAACAGGGCGATACGCAGAACCCAGGGCGCCCACGGCGGCAAAGGATCGGTCAACTTCATCGGTCACCTTGTGACGCTGAACGATTAGTTGTCATGCCGTGTATCCGTTTCAGATCGCACCATCTCGAGCATTGCATCATCAATCGTGGCCTGGCCAGTTCAGTCAAATGGAGCCGACCTGCCGCCGAGCCTGAATATAATGAGTAATCCGCAAAGATAGCCGCCGTTCTCGCCCGCCCGATACCGACTGAATCTCAATTGCATTAATGAGATCGAACCGGTCTTCCCAAGACTGGTTCGATCCCTTTATACACCGCCGTCGTGTGGTTTAATGGGGATCGACCGCGGGCCGCCGGCGGGTGTCGAACCGGGTAATGCCGGGCTGCCGATGCGAGTAGATTTGACGACCTCCAGGATTAAACTTCGCCTTGAATTCAAAGCTCGGAATATTCTTGTTATTGCTCCTGCCGCTTTTCGCGGCATGCCAGCCGCGCGCGACGGGTACGGCAATCACGAATGTCACGCTCATAGACGCGGTTAACGGTATTCGTCCGAATCAGAACGTCGTATTTGACGGTGACCAGATAACGGCGGTTACCTCGTCGGACACAGCACCAGACGCCCAGCGAATCATCGACGGCACGGGAAAGTTCCTGATCCCCGGCCTGTGGGATTTTCACGTTCACCTTACCTACGACGACAATTTCATAGAGAGCATGCCGGCACTGTTCCTGTCTTACGGCATCACGAGCGTGCGCGACACGGGCGGGCTGATGCACAAGATGCTGCCGGTCGTGGAAAAGATGCGCAGCCAAGACGCTGTCGCGCCGCGAGTCTTTTTCGCCGGCCCATTATTGGACGGCGAATTCGTCGTTTACGACGGCGTATCACGCCCGGAAATCGGCGTTCGCAATTCGACGCCGGGGGAGGCGCGCGCGACGATCAAGGAACTTGCGGCGCAAGGCGTCGATTTCATCAAGATTTATGAAATGGTGAGCCCGGCCGTTTTCGATGCGATGGTTGAAACAGCCAATGAGTTGGGCCTCCCGATTGACTCGCATGTGCCGCTGTCGATGCGCGCCCGGGTAGCCGGGCCTTCAGTGGATTCGATCGAGCACCTGCGCAATATTGAAATGGATTGCGCAGGCAATGCTGCAGAGCTGCATGAAGCAAGGCTGGCGCTGCTCGAGAATCCGGACGGCATGCCCGGTGCGGAGCTGCGATCGTCGCTGCACTCGCTGCAACGAATGCCCGCGATCGATTCTTATGACGAGGAGCAGTGTGACCAGACGCTGGCGGCGCTGGAGTCGACAATGCAGGTGCCAACCCTGCGCCTGGGCGCGTTCAGCCTGGCACCACCGTATCGCAGGGATGACTGGGAAGCGGCGCTGTTACGTATACCGCCGACAGTTCGCGAAGATTGGCAAGCGGCCGCGGTCGAGATGGCAGAGGCCCCGGTGCAGGAATTTATCGACTTCGGCGAGTGGGCCATGTTCCTGACCGGACGCATGCATGCGCGGGGAATCCCAATCGGGGCCGGCACTGACACGCCTATACTGCTCTCGGTCCCCGGCTACAGTCTTCATTCCGAGCTGGAATACCTGGTCCGTGCCGGTCTCTCTCCGATCGAGGCTCTCGGGTCGGCAACGATAAGACCTGCCGAGTTTTTCGCCCTGCAGGACGATATGGGCACGATCGATCCCGGCAAGAAGGCCGACCTCGTGTTGCTGGATGCGAGTCCGTTGCGGGATATCGCGAATTCGAGAAAGATCTCGGGCGTCGTAACCAAAGGGGTATTCTACGACCGCGACGCGCTTATGGCGCTCGTGGATGCGAGTTAGAAGACCCGGCCCGAACAGCCCCTAAAAATCAAACTGCGTGCGCAAGTAAATATAGCGACCGTTCATGCCGATTCCCGACAAAACGTCGAAAGGCAAATGACCGAAGTAATTGATGTCATCGCTCGAGCGGTCGGGGTACTCGTCCGTCAGGTTGTCGGCGCCGATCGCAACAGTCCACGCATCCGTGACGTTCACCGCGACTTCCGCGTCGACCGACCACACCGAACCGTAAGTCTGGGTCGGCTCGAACCCCCCGCCAAAATCGAAGACCCGGGTTGTATCGCCATACCGGGTTACGCGCAGCAGCGTTGACCAGCGATCGACTACCCAGTTGCCAGAGACAATGATCTTGTCTTCCGGAGGCGCGGTTTCGACGGTGTTCAGGTCCTCCACGCCGAGTACGCCCGGGTTCTTCGCATCCGTTTCGGAGTTGTTGTACGACACGCGCCAGTCAATCGCACCCGACCCGACCTCGATCACGCCGGCTGCCACAACGTCGAAACCCGTGGTCTCCGTATCAATCAGGTTGGAAAAATACTGAATGTTGTTTCCGGCATTGATCAGCGTGATTCGATCGTCGACGTCGATCTGAAAATAATCGACCGTGAGATTGAACGCGGGCCCGGAATCGTAAACGAAACCGATGCTCAGGTTCGTTGACTCTTCCTCTTTCAGCGGAACCGCGCCCTCGGCGATAGCATCCGGGTCGGATACCGGCAGCAACCGGAACAGCTCCAGCATGCCGCCATCCCCGAAGTTCGTGGTCGAGCGTTCGTACCCGACCTGCGCCAGCGACGGCGCGCGGAAACTCGTCCCGACAGCTCCACGTATGGCAAACGTATCAGTGACCGCGAACCGTCCCGACAGTTTTCCGGTCACCGCGTTGCCGAAATCGTCGTAGTCCTCGAAGCGCGCGGCAGCACCGAGGCTGAACTGATCCGAGAGGTCTGCCTCAACGTCGACGTAGGCCGCAAACACCGTGCGATCGACGTCCGCGACGCTGTCGGCCGGCAGCCCCGGCCCGGCCTGCGCACCGACATCCGCGACGAACGGTCCGGGCTCGTAGGATTCCGGGTCACCAGCACTTGTTTCGTAATCCTCGAAACGCAACTCCGCGCCATACGCGAACGTCAGGGGCGAACTGAGATTGCCGAGATCAAAGCCCCGGACAACGTCAGCGTTGAGCGTCATCTGTGTAAACTCGAAGCCGCCGAGATCGAATGTCGTGGGGCTCGCCGGCCCGAGAGACGGGTTGGCAGAATTCTTTACACCCGAGTCGAAATCGTTCTTGCCGATCGTCAGGCTCAAATCCCAGTCGGAATCAAAGTTGTTACCACGCAAGCCCAGGCTGAGCGAGGTATCCGTGTTGTCGCCGGTGGTTATCGGCCGAAAACCGTTCGGGTAGACGCTGGGCAAGCTGGTGAAACCGTCCGGATAACGAAAAAAGCCCGTACCTTCTGTTTCGCGATTGGAATAACGACCGAACGAATAGAACTCGCTCTCGCCGACCGGAATCGTCGTGTTGTAGAAGAGGTAGATGTCGTCAGCCCCGCCGTCGCCCGGCGCGAAAACGCGCGCGGGGTCCAGCGCCTGGTTGGCCGGCGTCTGTTCCTCGAAAAACGGAAGCACGCCGATGCCGGCCCGGTTGGTCGCATCGCGAGTGCGATACTCGCCACCGATTCGCAAGCTGCCGCCGTTACCGACCTCGAAACCGTAGTCAGCCGCCACCGAGAAGGTGTCGCCGTCTTCGATGTTGTCGTTAATCGGGTCGAAATCGGTTCGATGCTGTCCGAACGACGCCGATACCGTGCCACCCTGGGCGGCGTCTTTCAGCACGATGTTGATGACGCCGGCGATTGCATCCGAGCCGTACTGCGCGCCCGCGCCATCTCGCAGAATCTCGATGCGTTCGATGGCGTTCAGGGGAATCGTGTTGAAATCGAACGGGTTCGTGCCGAGGCCGATCTTCGATTCCAAGGAGACGACGGCAGCTGTATGTTGTCGCTTGCCGTTGACCAGGACCAGCACGTGGTCCGGGCTCATGCCGCGAAGTTGCGCAGCCCGCACGTGATCGCCCAGGCCGGAATTGGACTGGCGAGGAAAGCTGAATGACGGCGCCAGCGCCTGCAGTAACTCGCCCAGCTCACCGCCGAAAGAGTGCGCGGCGGCAATATCGTCTGCGCTGATAAGGTCGACCGGTACTGCGCTCTCCAGCGGATCACGCGCCTCGCCGCGGGTACCGACGACAACAATCTCTTCCGTCGCCTCGTCCTGCGCCGACGCACTGCCGATCGTCAGCAATACGCCCGTGAACGCGGCGATGCCCAACACTACGCACCTGTTCAGTCGATTCATTTTTCTATCCTTATACTCCAGCTCGCGCCGGATTGAATGTCGAAAGTTTCGGAGTAATTCCCCTGGTTTATTGCCAGCGACACATTGTTGAGGCTGTTCAAATAGAGCAGCGGCTCACCAACGGGTACCCGGCCGAACGTCGGGTAATACGGCAAGGTCTGCGTCAAGACGAGCTCGCCGTCGTTGAAGATCACGATATGGGCGTCGTCGCCCGGCTTGAGTCTGAGCGCTTTGAATGTCTCACGGTCGATGTTGGTCCAGATGTTCCCGAACTGGGGGTCGAGGATCTCGATGGTGCCGAATACGCGCCTCTTTTCGGCGCGCGCTTTCTCGTAGGGGATCAGCATCACCTTCGCAGGCAGCTCGCGCCCGACCTCCTCGAACGAGATCACGCCGGCCGCGAGGCGGGCGCCGGTGTAGGCGTAAACGTCGCGACCGTGAAACGTATAGGATTGTTCCGAATTGGCGAGGCGGTTGACGGCCTCGTCAATTTCCCTGACGGCCGCCACGCCGAGCTGCTCCGCGACGGCGGTCAGGCTGCCGTTGTCGGGCGATACGAAGTAATGGCCGGATTTGGTTTGCAGGACGACCGACTTGCGTTCCGTCCCGACGCCAGGGTCGACGACAGACACGAAAACCGTCCCTTCTGGCCAATATCCGGCAGCCTGCGCGAGTCGCAGCGACGCTTCCCAGATATTGTACGCGGGGACCTCGTGCGTCAGGTCATAGATGTCGAGATCCGGCGATACGCCGACCGCGACGCCTTTCATTGACGCGACCGCTGCGTCCTTGACGCCGAAGTCCGACTGCAACACCAGCGGATCCGCGGACCACGCGACCGCCGCCGGCAAGAGTGCTATTGCCGCAAGTAACGGCGCACGTTTCTTCATATACTGCTCCCCCGAAGCTGCATCTTACTGTGACAGAGGCGTACACCCAATGTTCCAGACGCTCGGTCGATTTACCTCCTGTGTGATGATTATAGCCCTTGCAAGCAGCGCTGCTGCGGACGAGTCGCGGCGAGCGCTGGTTCTGTCGTCCGATTTCGGCACGACGGAGCGGTTTGTTGCCAGCATGAAGGGCGTCGCGCTGGGCGTCGATCCGGACCTCCAGGTCCACGATTTGACCCACCACATCGAGCCGTTCAATGTATGGCAGGCCTCTTACATGCTGGCTGGCACTCTCGACTACTGGCCCGAAGGCACTGTCTTCGTGTCTGTCGTCGATCCTGGCGTCGGCACGGATCGCAGATCTGTCGTCGCCAGGACAGGCACCGGCCACTACGTGGTAACGCCGGACAACGGCAGCCTGACGCTCGTCGCCGACAAACAGGGCATTCTGGAAGTCCGGCAGATCGACGAAACCGTCAATCGCAGGCCCGGCTCCGGGAGCTCGCATACGTTTCACGGACGCGATGTCTATGCGTACACCGGCGCGCGGCTGGCCGCCGCCGTTATTCGATTTGAAGAGGTGGGACCGCTTCTGGAAACGAAAATCGAAAGGCTGCACTACCAGCAGCCGCAAAGAATTGATGACGGCGTCGTGGGAAACATTACGCACATTGAAATGCCGTTCGGCAACATTGTCACCAACATACCGACGTCACTCGTCGATGCTTTTGGTCTTGCGCCGCAAGTCAACGGCGGGGTGTTCGTGGAAATTTCGCAGGCCGGCAGACCGGTTTTCCAACAGCGAATTCCTTATGCAAGATCATTCGGCCACGTCGACAAGGGGGCGCCATTACTGTACTCCGACTCGTTGCAGACCATGGGACTGGCCGTCAACAGCGGCAACTTTGCGCAGCAGTACAAGGTAAAGGCCGGCGCCGACTGGACGATACGCCTTACCAGGTAAATAAAGGGGTCCAATCGATTTTTGGACCATCGGTTTGAATCCTTAATTTGCGGCAATTATGTGGGAATTGCAGACTACTAATACGTAAACAGCTAGCCCGCCACTCGATGGACGCCTTATCTTTCAAGACTCAAATATATTCTCCAGCGTTGCTTGTCTAATTGCCTAAATTGTCGAGAATTCCTCGCCCAGGTGCCAACTTATCGGCGAAATGTGCAGCTTCCAATATAAATACGATTTCCCGAATGCGTTGATAGTGAAGAAAATTCTCTACTTGGCGCATACTGACGATTGCAAGAATACAAGTTGTTGCTATTGAAGCAGCTGCAATCGATAGCGCCGCAACCCGAAGCTCGCTAGGGTAATAAAAAACATATAAGACGATAATTGAAATGGCGATGTATTTTGCTATCGATATGAGACCGCGAGTTGCATACCAAATTGATGCCATCAAACGAATATGGGCTTCATTTCGTTGAATTCGCGTATATTGCCTCGGAAAAACAAACTCAAGGCGGACCTTCATAAGATTTATAAAATGTTTCGTCCGCTTTTCGTATGTGCCGGGATCGCTGCCTCGCCACGGAATAAGACCAGCCAGATGCTTTAGCCCCCGTTGATGGAGATACTCATACAAATATCTATAAGGAAACTCCAAATTATACTTATTTGGCTTTTGGTTCTTCTCATTATCTCTTCTTTCCTCGCCCAGTAGCCTGACTGGGCCATCATCAACGAGTGTTTTTCTTACGTCCTTTCCTATCTTTCTCTTTGCTCGCAAATTCCAGAATTTGACTTTCTCGTGCTTTATTTTTTCCCGCGTTCTGCGCTGAATCATATTGTTTCTTATTTTCTTGAAACTGTGCTGATCCGGGACCTTTGGGTCTTGCCGAAAGAACGCGTGGCCCACAACGTACGCTATTATCAAAAAGATTGCCGTGACCAGAAACATGCTTGCCTGACCGAGGTCAGGTATCCAAAATATCGACCCCGACAGGTCTCTGGAAATTTCGGGATGCGCGCGTAAGGACATTACGACCGGAATTATTGCAGCTGGCAACAATCCGGTAAGAAAAACTATCCCCGGCACCAGGATTCCGAGAAACTCTACAATTGGGACAAATACACCCCAAAAACTACTAATAGATTCGTTCTCAGGAGCCCACAATTTAGGTGTGATTTCCCTGCCATTTTTCTCATGATTCTTGTTGTTGTTATTCATTGCGGGCTGTGGCCTGGCGTCAAATTACGATTGTTATCCGTTGCCTATCCAGAGCTGGGGTTTCGCTCAGTATAGCCCATTGAACCGTTCCGAATTTTCTGTTGGCTCGCTCTCTTGTGAGAATATATACACGAAGCAACGAAAGACTATTCCCCAATTACGGGGCCCGATAAGGGGACTTGGAGTCTAACCAGAATTCCGAAGATCGGTTCGAATGTTTTATTTACTTCACTGCAAAAATCTGTACGTTCAATAATTCAATCGGACCTGGTTCGGGTTTTCTAGCCAATACGGCCTTGCGTAAGGTGGACCGGGCCAGGATGCTTGAGTCCGCGGCGAGAAATTAGGCAAGATGGTTGACTCTATGGTTTCAAAAACAGCGACAGTGCTTCTGATGCGAGTTGCAGTCATGACAATGTATGCAATGGGCATCAATGCCGCCCTTGCACAGGACACTGTCAAGATTGCCACCGTGCAAGACCAATACCCGGCGGTTTCACCGGACGGCCGAAAGATCGCGTTCGAGTCCAATCGTAGCGGCCCGACAGACCAGATCTTCGTGTTCGATCTCGAAACAGAAACTGTGCGACAACTGACGAATTCGGCCGAACAGAATGAGACACCCGTGTGGTCCCCGGATGGATCCAGGATCTTGTTTGCCCGCCGTATTGCGGATGTGCCGCGGACAACCTGGGATGTCTTCGAGATGAACGCAGACGGTTCGGCGGTCCGCAATCTGACGAACTCCCCGGGACACGATGATCATCCGCGTTACTCATTCGATGGAAAAACGATCATATTTAACTCCGCGCGCAGCACGGATTTCACCGAGCTCTCTGAAGAGCAACTCGATAACGGAGGTTACAACTACGAGATTTATCGCATGAACGTCGACGGCAGCGATGTTGCTCAACTAACGGACTTTCACGAGTGGGACACATATCCGTCCATTTCTCCGGACGGTACACGGTTACTCTGGCGGCGGGTGTATCCCGATGGGGGCTCCGGCCCGTCCGGATTGAACTCGGAAATACTCGTAGCCGACATTGACGGAAAGAATATCGAGAATCTCACGAACCACCCGTCGTTTGACGGCTACCCGGTATGGTCCCCGGACGGCTCGAGCATTGCTTTTGCATCGAACCGGGACGGCGCTAAACCCATTGAATTCAATATCTATCTGTTGGACGTGAATACCCGTGCGATTACGCAGTTGACCGAGACTATTGCGGACACAGAACAGGTCAGGCCGGCATGGTTTCCGGACAGCGCAAAGATCGCTTTCAATCGCGACTATCCTGACGGACGCTCGGAGATACATATACTTTCACTCGAAGCCCCTGACTGAAACTGCGGGGCCTGGATGATGGCGGTGTGCCAAATAAGGTGCCGGATTTATTTTACGAAATAAGGTGCCGGATTTATTTTACGAGCCTTTCCCCATTCAGTTCGGCACTTAATTCCAACTTTATTCCCAATCCGATCAAAATAAATCCGGCACCTTTTCTGGCACCTTTTCTCAAGGCCACCGCTCGAGGAACTGTTTCATCAGCGCGTGGCCGAGGCGCGGGCCGCGCTGAGCACGAATTGGCGGGATAAGTTCAATCGCACCCTTCGCCGCGACAACAACGCCTAGAATGGCACGGCACATGCAAAAGACCAGGAGGGATCCGCATGGCAGTACTGGTTGAAGCCATTTCCGTGATCGTCAAAGGAACGGCCATCGAAGACCGGTTTCCCGGCGGCTTCGAGGCATTCAGGGACGACGTGCCGAACGCGACGCTGTGCGCCGACGGCGATATTGCCCGCGTCGGCTTCATGACGCCGGACGACGTCGGCGAATACATCGAATATCTGGAATCGGCCGGCCTGCAGTTTCTTGTGGACGGTGAGGCGGTGGACTTCGTCGTTGCCGACCAGCAGCGCGGCTTCACGACCGCTTGCAACTGGGCGGAGGTCGGCAGAACCAGTATCGATGGCGATGCCCAACACATCATCACCGCGTGCCAGGCGGTCGATACGAAAACTGAGGAACTGATATGCCCGCTGGGGTGGCAATACGAGGGCTCATTGAGCCAGACGTATACGTTTGTGCCGACCGAGCACGTGGAGCGAAGTGCGGAGTTGTTACGAGACGAGGACGGTCTGGAGGTCTACCGGAGCGCGCTTACCGGCAATGAAATGTACGTTGGGAGAACCAGCACGAAGCACGGCAAGTGACCGGGCAATGTTCGAAGGATTAGCCGGGTCGAACCGCATTTTGGATAATCGGTTCGACCCCTTAATTTCTTAAATATTCTTCAGGAGTGTTTTTCACCGGGATCGACTGACGCCGATCGTACGACCGGCGTATTGAGTGAAGTTAAGACGCCCAATTGCTGTGACAGCATCCTGATCCCGCGCCATTGCGACAATGGCAAAACCTCTACTCAATCCGGTCCCGGAGTCCCTGGCAATCTCGACGGTATCAACCGGACCAAATTTGGCAAACATCGCTTGCAAATCACCTTCCAAAACCGTAGACGGAATATTCCCAACGTGTAGTCTTGTGCTCATAAGTCCTCCTGATGAATGCAGATCCGAAGATGGAGGATAGAGGCACTGGAGGCCCCCTTAAGCTCAATATGCGGGTAGCATTGAGTGACTACTGTACGCGTGGCGGAGGCGGATGAATACGTGTTGACCCGCATATTTTTAAAAATGACTCGCTGGCAACGCCGGGATTTGTGCGCACATTACTTGCTTATGCGGCAATAAGGCCTATACTCCAGCCAGCCTGTTAGTGCGCTGTTCACTATGCACTCCATTTCGACGTTCCCGCAGAAGTCTCTTCCGTAGTTCCTCGTCCTGTTTTTCATCAGTAATTGCACCACTTCCAGCCAAACTGGTCCTTGGAAAAGGGCTTATATTGATTTGATTAATCAGGAAACAACTATGTCAACTACTACTGGAACCGTTAAATGGTTCAACGAAGCCAAAGGCTTCGGTTTCATCGAGCAGCAATCCGGCCCCGACGTTTTTGCACACTTCAGTGCAATTACGGGTGACGGCTTCAAAACGCTCGCCGAAGGCCAACGGGTCGAATTTACTGTCACGCAGGGCCAGAAGGGCCCACAGGCGGAAAACATCGTAGCCGCTTAGGCACCCGACGGAAACATCAAAGGGCCCCGAAACCGGGGCCCTTTTTATTTGGCGCGACCGGATAATTGTCCCCTCCCGTCGGTCGGAGCGCCGCCCCTCGGCGTTCTCCAAACCGCCTACCGCCCGGTTCGTATCCAGGCACAAGATTAATGGGGTCGAACCGAATTTCAAAAAATCGGTTCGACCCCTTAAATATACAAAGCGCAGAATTCAATAAAACGTGGCGGATTCCAGGCGCAGGTGACGCGTATTCATATGTAGGACACCTATCAAGGAGAATACTGTGAAAAATCGCATCGCAACATGGCTCGCCCCTGCCCTCCGCAGATCCCGCCTGCTGCTTCCCGGGCTTATCCTCATCGTGCTTCCGGCCATGTCACATGCCGGCCCGCGCCAGCATGTACCGGCTGGCTTCGACCACTATGCCGTTTTCATGGCCACGGGGAAGATTCCATTCTCGTCTCATCCCAATCCGCAAATTACAGGCTGCGGTCTGTCGATCTTTTGTGACGGCGCCTATTTCCACGAGGTCATCATGGGTCGCGATGCGGCCGAGATCGCAGTCGAAGCGCAGCGAGCAAAGGACTACTTCCTGTCCAGGTTCGGAGTAGACGTCGACGCCCTCGTCGCTGCCGGGCGCATGGACTTCTTCAGCTTCTATCTCGACCCGCGCGGCGACTACCGGATGTACACATTGGCGGGAACCCGCGTTCCGTCTCGTGGTTGGGAAGTTCGCGACGGGGGCTTCGCGGCAATGGTCACGGACCCCAACGGCGTCGAGCTTAGCGGTGAGTTCCAGGGCCAGGGACTCGTCATGCCGCCCGAGGGACTCCTGGTCTGGGGTTCATACAACGTCCTCGCCACGAACGCGCGCAAAAAACCAATCACTGAAATCGTCATAGATTACCGTTCCGAGATGCCGATGATTGGTAACAACTGGGGAGAGCTTGTCGTCAACTGCCAACTCTCGCTCGACGCTTTTCAAGACGGTGAGCTTAGCGGTAAGGCACAGGGTATGGGCACGGTCATCCCGACCTCAGACTTCAGCGGCTTGCGACTCAACTGGCGCAACGTCCTGACCCTCGGGGGGCTTGATCTGCTGGAGTAGTTAGGTAGCCTGCCAACGCATGGAAAGTATGCATAGCCGGCGTGTCGCGGAAATCATCGAACGCACGTGTGCGCGTACAAAGGAAAACGGGGCACGCGGATGCTAAATAGCTCCTCGTGAGAGGTCAGGCGAGCCCGCGACCTTCATCAAGCAGGAATGCTTGATCTGATGCATACGTTTGGCACTTTTAGTTCTCCTTCTGACTGCGCGGCGGTTCCTTAAAACTCTGGAATATCCCAATGAAGCTGATCACGAGCCAGAAAAACTCGATTACGAAGGCCGACAAATTGAACTCTATGCTTAGCGAGTAGAGAATACCGCCTGCTCCCAGCGCGTTAATGACAGAGTATTTTGTCTCGCGTACCTCTATTTTTCGCAACTGCAGTAGCAAATAGGAAACGACAATGAGAGCCGAGCCCAACATTCCAATTGCGTCGTGGAGCGCAATACTCATGTCGAGTAGGTCGTGTGGCTATTCATCATGCGGGCCTGCCAGGCTTCGGGATACTGGACGCCGATTTCAATGAGACGCTCCTGACCGAAGCTGTCTTCGTGCCCGCCGTGAACCACAGGAACCGGCAAACTCTCGAGTCTGGTCATCGTATCCCCATACCGATCGATATCGGCTCCAGGAAAAACCGTCGTTAATCATGCACATGGCAGCAACCAGAACACACTTGCGCCCTGTATGTCAGCCGCCGGCGATCCTGGATAGCAACACAACTTCCGCGCCTTCGGCAATCGGCTGGTCCCGGTCATCCCGGTAAATGTTGCCATCGATCGCAACGGCGATGCCGTGTTCGATGCGTTTGTGCAGGGCCGGATAGTCCCGCGCGATATTCTGCAGCAGCTCGCGGATGGTGGTGCCCTCGACCTCAATTGACTTCGCGCCACCCACGGCGTCGCGTAAGCCGGCGAACAGCTCGACCTCAGGCATCAGCTTGCGAGCGCCTGCTTTTCACGCGACGCATTGATCGCCGCCAGTATGCGTGGCGGCGACATCGGCACGTGCGTCATGCGAACGCCGACCGCGTTGGACACCGCGTTTGCGATCGCCGCCAGCGGCGGCACGATCGATGTCTCGCCCACGCCGCGTATGCCGTAGGGATGATTCGGATTCGGGATTTCGAGAATCTGCGTATCGATGAACGGCAGGTCGGAACAGACCGGGATGCGGTAGTCCAGGAAGCCCGCATTCTGCACGCGGCCATCGTCACCGTACACGTATTCCTCGTTCAGGGCCCAGCCGATGCCCTGGGCCGCGCCGCCCTGGAACTGGCCCTCGACATAGTCCGGGTGGATCGCTTTGCCGGCATCCTGCACGACGGTGTAGCGAAGAATTTTCGTCGCCCCGGTTTCCGGGTCAACTTCGAGGTCGCAAATGTGGCTCGCGAACGAGACGCCGGCGCCGTCGGCCACCATCTGGTTATGGCCAGAAATCGGCCCGCCCGTGTTGGGCGAGGATTCCGCGAGTTCCTTGAGCGTCAGGGATTTGCGCTTACCCTTGGCGATCGCTTTGCCGTCTTTCCACGATACGTTGTTGACACTGATGCCCCAGACTTTCGCGGCACGCTCGCGAAGTTGTTCGATCGCGTCGCGCGCTGCAAAAATCGTCGACATCCCTGAAGAGAAGGTGCCGCGGCTGCCGTCCGTCATGTCGTTGTGACCGAGCGATGCCGTATCTGCGACGTTGCACCGAACCTGCTCGTACGGGATACCGAGTTCCTCCGCCGCGATCAGCGACAACGAAGCACGGGCACCACCGACATCGACGGTTCCGACACTGAGTGCAACCGTGCCATCGACTTCAATGGCGAGGTCGGCACAGGTCTGGCCACCGAAATTGAACCAGAAACCACAGGCCATACCGCGGCCCTGGTTCTTGCCGAGTCGCGCACGCATGTGTGGGTGCTTCTTTACCGCTTCGAGCGTCGCGCCAATCCCGATCGGCCCGTAGGTCGGACCGTAAGATGCCCGCGTGCCCTCACGCGCCGCATTCTTCAGACGAAAGTCGACCGGATCCATGCCAAGCGCTTCGGCCATCAGCGTCATCGTACTCTCGACGGCGAAGCCGGCCATCGGTGCTGAAGGCGCCCGGTAGGCCGCGACCTTCGGCCGTTTAACAACGATGTCGTAGCCGACGCTTCGGACGTTTTCGATGTCGTAACAGGCCCACGCTGCCATCGCGCCAATCTCCGCCCAGATGCCGGGGAAAGCACCGCCGCTGTAGCGAAGCGCCGCAT
>JAHHOT010000224.1 GCA_018677555.1 Gammaproteobacteria bacterium
GGCGGGGGCGGAGCCGGTGGCGGTGCGCTGCCCGCCGGGGCATAGGTAAGCTGCGCGAAAAACGCCTCGTTCATCGCGGCAATCTTGTCGATGCCGGATTGCTCGGGATGACAACCGTCGGCGATGAAGTCTTGCTCCAGCCAGGTCAGACCGTCGCCGGACCGCGGGTTCGTGCCATCGGCCCACAGGTAAGGGCCGCGATGCCAGATTGTCGAACTGTCGATGGCACCTGCTTCGTTGTCCCAGCCCTCGATCGCAAAAATGCTGTCGAATGAAAACGGCTCGGAATTCAGTTCGCAAAAGCCGCCGTACGCGCGCGAACTGTGGAAACCGGCACGGAGGTTCGGGAAGCGGTCCGCGACCTGCTGCTGGATTAGCACCAGGTTGTCGCGCAACACCGTTCGTTCCGTCAATACATCACCTGAGCCGCCTTGCGCGACGCCGGAACGGGTTGCGTTCTTGCCCCAGATGAGCTGCACGTCGTCATTCGTGTAGCCTGCATCCGTGATTCTCTGTTCGACAGCGTCCCAGTACGTGTCGGGATCGTCGATGATCAGGCGCACGTCCCAGTTGTCGATGCCGCCATTGACGATGGCGACCGGAAGCGTGCTCTGGTCTCGCCACCCGCCGGTATGCTGCGGGCGTCGCCCGCCACACTCGTCGTTCGCCTGGCTCATCCCGATACAAAGAAGGACCGCGTCTTCGTCAATAACGGGTATGCCGGCTGGCGGGTTTCCGGCATCAGGATAGACCGGCGTCTCGCCGGTGGTGGTTTGAGCCCTGGCGGAGAACGAACATGCCAGCGCGACCGCCAATGCGATGCGGCGAAATACGAACAGCTTCAAGTCGACGCGTCCTTTCGAATGACCGCCAGCCGGCGGGTGCCGCCGGGCCCAGACAGGCGAGTATAACAAACCGCCTGTTGCAGCCGCCGGCAGCCTGCGGAGGAACCAGTCACTTTACATAATGATTCAATTCTGCCGCTGCCGTAATTTTTCCACGGCCCGTTGTGCCGTCTTCCCGTCCCATAGTGGAGGGCAACTCCCGGACGGCCAGTTGCCGGCCAGGACCTTTGCAAGATTTTCAGCAAGGTTCTCCGCGCGAACGAGTTTGTTCGAGCCTTGAGTAACGGTTATAGGCCGTTCGGTGTTTTCACGCATCGTCAGACAGGGAATGTTCAGGTACGTGGTCTCTTCCTGTAGCCCCCCAGAATCGGTAATGACAAGACGGCTTCCCGTTACAATATTCATGAAGCGAATATAGGGCAAAGGTTCGAGCAGCTTTACGTTGGCTGCAGCGGCAAGTTTCTCGTCCAGGCCGAATTTTCCGAGCCCCGCAATCGTGCGCGGGTGTGCAACGAACACGACCTGCAGGTGTTTCGACACATCGACCAGTGCATCGACTATCGGCGCGAGATTCTCGCGCGTGTCGACATTGGAAGGCCGATGCAGGGTGACGAGGGCGTAGTTGCCGGATTCGAGGCCAAGCTCCGCTTGCGCGTTCGACGCTTCGATTTTTTCGCGCAACATTTCAAACGAGTCAATCATAATGTTGCCGATCAGCTCGATTTTGTCCTTGCTGACGCCCTCGGCGAGCAGGTTTTCGTCCGCGTCGGCGGACGGCGTCCAAAGCACGTCAACGATGGCATCCGTGATGAGCCGATTGATTTCTTCCGGCATCGTCCTGTCGCCGCTTCGCAGCCCGGCTTCGAGGTGCACGACCGGTATCCAAAGCTTCGCGCCGACCTGGGCGCAGGCGGCCGTCGAATTCACATCGCCGACGACGATTATCCAGTCGGGGCGTTCTGCCATGCACAGCTTTTCGTACGCGATCATGACATTGCCGGTTTGTTCGGCATGCGTGCCGCTGCCCACGCCCAGGTGGTGGTCAGGTTCCGGAATACCGAGATCCTCGAGGATAGCGTCGGACATGTTGCGGTCGTAGTGCTGGCCGGTATGCACGAGAACGGGGGTTGCCCAGTCTGTAGCCGCGAGCGCATGGTACAGCGGGGCGACTTTCATGAAGTTCGGGCGCGCCGCCGCGATCAGGTGAATCCTGCAATTGTTCATATTGTTGCTTCTCGAAGACAGATTGCGAATACTATGCTTCTGACGGATTTTATTCGATTTTTTCTTCTCATTTTGTTAACCACTTCGAATTTGCGCGTATGACTATCGATCCGGCGCTGTTCGGTTATTCGATTGCGGCCATCGCCTACTCTGCGCTGATGCTGGGACTGCTGACCGTCTGGCGCTCCCGCTTCCGTGGCCCGTTCCTGGTGCTCGCCACGGCAGCTACGGCGTTCTGGGCGGCACTCATCGCTTACTCGCGATACGACGTCGACGTGTCGCAAACGACGATCCTGTTTGCGGAGATCATCCGCGATGGCGCCTGGTTGCTGTTCCTGTCGTCTTTGCTCTATGGGGCAATAATGGACGACGTGCCGTGGTTCGGGCGCTACGGTGGCGTGTCGATTGCTGTCGGCGTGCTGGCGCTCGGCGTCGGTGTCGAACTCCTGCCGTTTCTGCGCAATGCAGGGTATCAGGGCGGCAGCGTGCTGGTGCTGGGTTCGATTGTTACCTCCCTGTACGGGCTCATAGCGCTCGAGCAGATTCACCGCAATGCGCGCAATACACAGCGCCGCACCACGATGTACCTGTGCCTTGGTATCGCCGCCCTGCTCGCAATCGATCTTTTCCTCTATTCCAATGCCATATTCGACGGAGAAATCAGCCTTCTCTTCTGGGACAGCCGCGGCTTTGTGGTTGCAATGAGCGCCTTTCTGATTGGCGTTGCGACCTCGCGGCGCCAGGCGCAGGCGCCCGGCATTTTCGTTTCCCGCCAGGTCGTCTTCTATTCCGCAACGCTTATTGGTGCAGGCATATACCTGACGCTGGTGGGGCTTGCCGGCTATTTCGTACAGCGGTTCGATCAGCATTGGGGAGCTGCGGCGCAGGTTATCCTGTTCGTGGCGGCTGTAATCCTCTTCATGATCATCATCATGTCGGAGCAAACGAGGGCCCGTTTCCGCGTCTTCATTGCCAAACATTTTTTCGAAAACAAGTACGATTATCGTGACGAGTGGCTGCGGCTTATTCACACCTTGACCGACTCCGAAGAAGACCTGCCGCTGCGCAAGCGTGCAATCAAGGCGCTGGCGCAGATTGTCGGTTCACCGTCGGGCATGCTGTGGCTGCAGCGTGACGGCAAGTCGGCCTATGAGCCTTACTCGAGCTGGGATGTCCAGCTGTGCGACCATTCCTGGTCCGTGGATGGTCCATTGATCGCGTTTCTGCGGCGCACTGGCTGGGTGCTCAATCTGGATGACTTGCAGCCGGATTCCGAAGCCGGTGCCGAAGTGCAGGCCGAAAAAATGCCCGCGGAGCTTTCGGACCTGCGGATCGTCGTGCCGCTGATGCACGAGGATCGATTGTTAGGCCTGGTCGGTCTATCCAAGCCGAAGACGCCGGTCAGCCTGAATTTCGAGGACCATGACCTGCTGAAGACAGCGGGTAAACAAATAGCCAGCTATCTCGCCCAGGAGATTGCCACGGAGCAGCTGGCGGAAAGCCGTCAGTTCGAAGCATTCAACCGCTTGACGGCGTACGTGATGCATGACCTGAAAAACGCGATAGCGCAGCAATCGCTGGTCGTCGAAAATGCGGAGCGCCACAAACGAAATCCGGCGTTTATCGATGATGCCATCGAGACGATAAAAGGAAGCGTCGTGCGCATGCGTCGCGTTGTCGAGCAACTGAAGCAGGGTGCTCGTGAGGAGCATGCGGACAAAGTGGATGTAGGCAGCGTGATACTGGGGGCGATTGCCGAAAGCCAGGATCGCAAGCCGGTGCCGACGGCGATCCTGTGCGACGAACGCATACTGGTGCGAGCGGACCAGGAGCGCCTGCGTATGGCGCTTTATCATGCGATACGTAATGCCCAGGACGCCACCCCTGACGACGGCAGCATCGAGGTCGAACTCACTGCTGACGGCGGCCGCTGTATCATTCGCATCAGCGACACCGGCTGCGGTATGGATGCGGCTTTCATACGCGATCGTCTGTTCCGGCCGTTCGACAGCACCAAGGGGACACAGGGCATGGGGATTGGCGCGTACCAGATTCGGGAAACGTTGCGCGCCGCACGCGGCGACCTCGATGTCGAAAGCCTGCCGGAAAAAGGTACGAGCCTGTTTTTCAGGCTGCCGCTCGGTGCCTGACGCGAAGCGCAGGATATTCTGGAGTTGGACCAGCAATGATTCGCAGCAATAACACGACCGACTGTGTTGTCAGCCAGGACTATGAGCTGTTTTTCCACAGCAGTGGTTCCGTCGAGAAGTGCATGATTGAGCCCGCCAACGCTCTACTGGAATATTCGCAAAAGCGAAATTTGCACCTCACCTTTTTTGTCGACGTTGGAATGCTCCGCTGTTTCGATCGTCACGCCGCAGACAACAAGCACGTCGCCCGCGATGCGCGGTCGATCAGGAAAAACCTTCGTGCGATTGCCGAGGCCGGCCACGAGATCGGCTTGCACGTACACCCGCATTGGGAAGACACGCGCCTGGTTGACGGCCGCTGGGACTTCTCGAACACACGCTACCAGTTGCGCGATTTTTCTGCGGACGAGATCAATGACATTTTCCGCAGCTATTTCAGCCTTTTGCAGGATCTGGCCAAGGCGCCGATCGTTTCTTACCGGGCCGGAGGCTTTTGCGTGGAGCCCTTCGCGGCGATCTCCGGGCTACTGCTCGAGCTGGGAATCGATATCGAAAGTAGTGTCGTTCCCGGGGCCAAACTGATCGATCCGCAGAAAGGATTCGATTTTGCCGGCGCACCGGATGTTCGCGGCTGGTGCTTCGATTCGTCACCGACGGTACCGTCGGGGGAGGGGCCTTTCGTCGAGGTGCCGGTCACGCCGAACACGGTGTCACGGTTTTTCTACTGGGGCAGGCTCGTCGACCGTCTTGGCCCGCAACAACGGGCACAACATTTCGGCGACGGGCTCTCGAAGGCGATCGGCCGCCGCGAGGTGCTGCGTCGCCTGCTGGGCGGCAGCCGCACCTCCGAGCTGTCTCTGGATGCCGCGAAGGCACCCTACCTGCTGCCGATTGCGCGACGTGCCAACCGGCGCTCGACCTGGCATGTCATGGGCCACCCGAAACTGCTGTCACGCCGCTCGCTCGAGATCTTCGACGAATTTATCGAGCAGGCGAGAATAGACCGTTTTCTCACGGTGGCCGGGCTGGCTGGCCAGGTTCGCGCGGCCGACAGCGGTCGCCGCCCGCAGGCAATCGGCTAAAGCCCCGAAACGGGCCATCCGGAGACGGCCTGGCCGCTGCTTTGTGAGACATTGTCGCACTCCGGCTGTGACGAGAATCACACTTTCCAAGCAGCGCTTTCCGGACGGCGGACAAGTCCATAGTACTGATATAACATGTTGGATTAACTTCAATTTTACTTGTCGGTCGGAGTGGCGGAGCGTACCGGGATCTGATTTATTCGGCACGCGCAATTCGCACGGAGCAGCATGGTCACAACAACGGAGCAAGCATTCGTCGGCGCTGGCAGCGTCGACAGAAGCGCGATTCGCAAGGCGTCGCTGACGATCGCCGTGATTTGTGCTGCGACGATTGTCGCCTGCTGGCCCAGCGTTGCCTGGCTCGTTCGCGAATGGCTGGGCGGACACATGGTCATCGGACACGGGATTCCGCTCACCGCGGTGTCGGTATTTCTCCTGCTACGCTCGCTGCGCGGGCTGGACACGAGCTCGATCAGGGCCTGCTGGTGGGCGCTCCCCGTGGTATTGATTCTTTCAGTCGTCTGGCTGCTGGGTTATGTGGCCGACGTGGTGGTCGTGCATACCGCCGCCGTGCCGTTGCTGATGCTGGCCGGCATTCTTGCCGTGCTCGGTCGCCCGGTTCTTCACCAGGTCGCTTTTTCAATTCTTTACCTGTTCTTCGCGCTGCCGGTGTGGGAACACCTGCGCGTCGTATTTCAGTTCGTCACGGCATTCGTCGTGCAATACCTGATCCAGGCGGTCGGCATATCAGCCCTGATCGACGGCAACATCATTCAAATTCCTTCCGGCACGTTCAAGATCGCGAGCGGTTGTAGTGGAATAAATTTCATTATCGTCGGTTTGGCGTTAGCGGCCCTTTACGGCCACCTGTATTACCGCTCCGTACGGGCGCGCTGGCTCCTTGCCGGCATCGCCCTGCTGTTCGCCGTGGTTTCGAACTGGATTCGCGTTTCCGCGATCATCATTATTGGTGACGTAAGCGACATGCAAAGCCCCCTTGTTGACGACCACGCATCGGTCGGATGGATACTGTTCGGCATTTTGCTGATTCCGTTGTTCTGGATCGCCAGCAAACTGGATCGCGGCACGGCCGCGCCGCCGCAAGCGACGAGTGCCGGTTCACACGATCATACGAAGGTTGTGCCAGCACTCGTCGCGGTATTGCTGGCACTGGCCACGGGCCCCTTGTGGGCCGCCATCGTCGTCAACAAGACGGCGGCGCCCGGTCATGCCGTATTGCGCCTGCCCGAGGCCCGCGGCGACTGGTTTGGCCCAATGCCGTCATCGCCAGACTGGCGGCCCGAATTCGGCGGCGCCAGCGGCGAGGTAATCGCGAGGTACGAAAATGACGCCGGCCCGGTATGGGTTTACAACAACGTGTACCTGTCGCAGGCGCAGGACCGGGAGCTGGTCCATTTACACAACGACATTGCCGGCGGTTTTTACACGGACAGCAATGCCAGGGCGGCGGCACAAACGCAGGGCGGATCGACCGTGGACCTGCGCGACGTCATTGCATCCAGTGGCGGTGATCGTTGGCGGATCTGGTTCTGGTACGAGATCGACGGCGCGCGTGAATCGCGCGATGCCGGTGCGAAACTGCGCCAGGCGTTTGCAGCCCTGAAGGGGCGGCCGGACGCGGGCGTGATTGCCGTAGCGACGCGATGCCGCGGAAGCTGCGATTCCGCGGCCGGCCGGCTTGCGGACTTCATGCATGATCTTGGCGACGGCTTGACGTTGGCATATACCGTTGGTACGGGAGATTTCAACCGATGAGTTTGCTCAGAGTTTTGACGGGACTGTTGGCACTATCGGCCGTGTGTGCCTGCGGGCTCATCGTATCGGACGAGGAACGAATCGGTCTCGCGACAGACAGCATGCGCGCCGGTGATTATCGGGCCGCTGAAGTGCACCTGAAGACCGTTCTCAACAGCGATGGCAATAACTTGCAAGTGCGGTTGATGCTGGCGGAAGTTCATCGCGGCCTGAATGATCTCCTGACCGCGACAAAGGAAATCGAGCGTGCCGCGGAAATGGGTGCCGCGCCCGAAGACTATCGTCCGCTGCAGCTGCGCATTATGGCCGGACTCGGGCAATATGCGGAAATGCTGCAGATACTGGCCGACGACCCGGCAGGGCTGTCCGAATCCGAGCTGCTGCGATTTCGCGGCGAAGCGTTGCTGGGCATCAACGACGGTGCTGCCGCCGAGCAGCAATTCGCGAAATGGCTGCAGCTTCAACCTGGTTCGGTCGACGCGCGCGTCAGCCACGCCAAGGCCCGCGCCATACAGGGTGATATCGATAGTGCGAGAGAAGCGCTGAATCTCGTCATCGAGCAAGATCCGCAACACACTGACGCTTTGCTGGCGCTGGGCGTGTTGCATTACGGGCAGGGCAACTTCGTTGCGGCGAAGTCCGCCTATTCGCAGGCAGTGGAAACCAGCCAGCCACAAACCGACCTGCAGCGCTACGTCTTTGCGCTGGTGGGAATGGCTGATTCAGCACTGATGCTGCGGGATACGGAGTCTGCTCGGGCGACAATCGAGCTTTTGAAACAGTACACGCCGTCCGCGCCGCACACGTTATTGCAGGAGGCGCGCCTGGCACAGATGGATCACGACGACCAGGCCGCGCAACGCGCTCTCCAGGAGCTCGTCCTGGTGTCGCCGGACAACGTTAATGCACTCATGTTGCTCGGTAGTGTGCAGTGGCGCCTCGGCCATTTTCAGCAGGCGGAGGTACAGCTTTCGCGGGCGGTCGCGCTCGCGCCAGACAATCTGCAGGCTCGCAAGATGTGGGCAATGATTCAGTTGCGGCGCTCGAACACGCTGCAGGCGGTCGAGATCTTGCAGCCGTTGCTGGACAGTCACAGCGACGATGCAGAGTTGAACGGAATGCTGGCCATTGCAGACCTGCAGCGTGGACGCTCGGATTCGGCACTGGATACGCTGTTGATGACCGCGCAGCGCTACCCGGACAACCTCGATATCAAACTGCAGCTGGCGGAAGGCTACCGGTTTACCGGCGACCCGCAGAGAGCAATAGACATATTGCAGGAAATCGAGCCCGGGGAGGACAACGACTACCGGCGCGAGCGAATACTGATCGCGGCCTATTCGGATCTCGAGCAGCCCGACAAAGCCCTGGATATTGCCGAACAGTTTGTCGCCAGTGGCGCGACGGATACCGGCATGTTGAATTACGTTGCACAGACATTCGTCGCAGCGGGGGACGCCGCCCGAGGTCGCGCTATTCTTCAGCGAGCCAACGAGATTGCACCGAAGGACATTGAGACTTTGCTGTCGCTTGCCGTGCTCGAGGAGCGGGAGGGCCGGCTGGATGCCGCGCATGGCTATTATGAGGCGGCGTTGTCTAGCGATCCCGAGAGCCTGCAGGCCACACTGGGGCTTGCGAATCTCGCGATGGCGGCCGGCGACAGCGAGGCGGCCAGCGCCTATCTTGCCCGGGCCAGAAGCCAGGACCCCGACGACGTCCGCATGCGCCTGACACTGGCAATCGGTCATTTGAACAACGGGCGCCATCGGAATGCGCGCACACTGGCGCGCGAGGTCGCGAGTATCGGTTCCGAGGATGCGCTGGTCAGCCAGACTGTTGGCCGCGTTCTGCTGGAGACCGGGGCGATAGAGGAGGCGCGGGCGCAGTTCGAACTCGCTAACCGCCAGTCGCCTGATTCCGTCGATATTCTGCTCGGTTTGGCACAAAGCCTGATGGCGCAGGGAGACACGGCAACGGCTTACGGCTTCCTGCAGCGCGCGGTGTCACTTGATCCTGCTTCGGCAGCGGCCAATTCCGTGATGGCGCTGGCTGAGTTACGGCTCGGCGAGACGGAGAAAGCAAGCGATCGCATGCAGCGGGTTCGCGAATTACAACCGGATAACGTCTCGGCGATGGTGGTCGAGGGTGAGCTTCAGTTCGAATTGGGTAATTTCGGAGCGGCCGTAGCTGCCTTCCGCCGCGCAGGTGAACTCGGCGCAGGTGAGCATGCAGCGATCCGCGAATTCGAGACACGGCTGCGGTGGCAGGGCCAGGATGATCCCACGCAGCCGCTGCTTGAGTGGATCGACAGGAACCCGAACGACAGCAGGGCCAGAACGATGCTCGCGCAACATTACAGCCGGAATGGTTTGACCGAGAAAGCGGTTCGCCTGTACGAAGGTCTGCTCAAGACCGAGGCAAACGACCCGGTCATCCTGAATAACCTGGCCTGGGAATATCAGCAAGCTGGCGATCTCGATACGGCACTGGCGCTGGCGTTGAAAGCGCGCGACCTGCAGCCCAAATCCGCGGCGATTGCCGACACGCTGGGCTGGATTTACCGTGGCCTGGGCCGCTACGAGATGAGTGAAAAATTTCTTCGCGAGGCGGTCAAACGGGCGCCCGACAATGCGGAAATCCGTTACCACCTCGCGGTGGCGCTAGCCGAGTCCGGCGTCGCCGGCGAGGCGACCCGGATACTGGCCGACATTATCAATTCAGGACAAAACTTCGCTTCCCGGTCCGCCGCCCTGGAGCTGCAGGCCGAACTGTTACAGGTTGGGGATATATGATGACTAGACGAACTTCACCATGGACACAGAGACTCAGGTCCGTTTCATTTCTTGTTGTTTGTGCGATGCTGGCTACAGCTTGCGCATCAGGCGGCGGAGGCCCGAGACTGGCAGCCGCAGAATGTCCGATCCCGGCGTCCAGTGAGACGGATTATGTCATCGGTCCCGGAGACACGCTGCAGATCGTGGTGTGGCGCAACGAAGAATTGACGGCGACGATTCCGGTGCGGCCAGACGGAAAGATTTCGACGCCGCTGGTGAACGACATGGTCGCCTCCGGCAAGACACCTTCCAGGTTAGGGGAGGACATGGAGGCGGTGCTCAGCGAGTACCTGCGGACGCCCGAAGTCAGCGTCATTGTGACGCAGCAGGGTGCTGCCAATCAGGTGCAGGTCGTGGGTGAGGTTGCAACGCCACAGTCACTGTCCTACAGGGATGGGCTGAATTTGCTCGACGTTGTGGTTTCCGTCGGTGGCTTGAGCGAGTTTGCGGCGGGCAACCGTGCAAACGTAATACGTCAGACGCCTGACGGACAAGTTGAGTGCAGGGTAAAAATAAAAAATCTCATGTCGGGAGACATGTCACAGAACATAGCCATATACCCGGGTGACGTTCTCGTGGTTCCGGAGACCCGTTTCTGATGCAGGACCTGATACAACAAATTCGCACCGAACTCCGCGGAATGTGGCGTTACCGGTGGGCGGCCATGGTTGTCGCCTGGACGGTTTGCCTGTTCGGCTGGATAAGCGTGTTTTCGATGCCTGACATTTACCAGGCAAACGCCAAGGTCTACGTGGATGCCGATTCGCGACTGGCGGACGTGATGGGCCAGGTGGGCGTAGCGCCCGGCGTCGGCTCGCGTGTGTTCGTAGTGCGCCAGGCCATGCTCGGTCGACCGCAGCTGGAGCGCGTCGCGCGAGAAACCGACCTGGACTTGCGCGCCGGCACCGAAGAAGAAAAGGAAGCGCTCTTGTTCAACCTTAGTGAGAAGGTCAGTGTGACCTCTGGCCGGTCCAGCCAGGCGCGCAATCTGTACACCATCTCGTTCGCGGATCATGACCGCAAGATGGCAATTGCCGTCGTGCAAACACTATTAGACACGTTTGTCGAAGATGTGCTCGAGCTAAAGGAACTGGGCGCCGAGGAGGTGACCGACTATCTCGACGATCAACTCTCACACTATTCCGGTCTGCTGACCGAATCCGAGGCGCAGCTCGCGAACTTCAAGAAACAGTACGTGGGCTTGCTGCCCGGTGAGAACGGCGGGATCTTCGAGCGCCTGCAGATCGAGATGGAGTTGCTGAAACAGCTGCGCCTCGACCTGCAGATCGAAACTGACCAGCGCAACGAGCTGCGCCGCCAGCTGGAATCGGACGACCCCATGTTGCCGGAGGGCGCGGAGATGATGTCAGGCGTCACGGTATCAGGAACGCCGACCGAGACCGCCATCGCTGATCTGAAGAACCGGCGTTCCGGACTGTTGCTGACGTTCACCGAGAAGCATCCCGACGTCGTCGCGATCGACGAGCAGCTGCAACAACTTTATGAAGCGCGCCGGCAGGAAATGGCGGCGATGCGGAGCTCCGGACTTGGCATGGAAGGCGCTGCAAACGCGACGAACCCGGTATATCAGAGCGCGCAGATCGCGTTGAACGAGTCAAACGTTCGGTTGGCTGGCATCCGCAGCCAGATCGCACAGCGCGAAGCGTTAGTCAACCGATTGAACAGTGAAATTGGCACGATACCGGAGATCGAAGCTCAGTATGCCGAACTGACGCGTAACTACGCCCAGTACCAGTCGCTCTACAACGAACTGCTGATGCAGAAAGAGCGCGAGCGCATGGGGTCGGTCGGCGAGGAGCATGACGTCGTATCGTTCAATATTGTCGAGCCGCCAACGGCAACCTACGAGCCAGTGGCGCCGAAACGCGGAATTCTGATACTGGGTGTCCTGCTTGCCGGCCTCGGGATTGGCGGAGGCATTGCCTTTGTATTGCATCAGCTCAATCCTGTTTTTCACGACGTCAATACGCTGCGCAAGATTACCGGCCGGCCAATCCTGGGTGTGGTCAGCATGACCTGGCTGGAGCGTGGACGCGCGCGGCGACGATTCGACTTTCTCTGTTTCGCGGGCGTGGGCGCGGGACTGATCTTTATTTTTCTGTGCACGATTCTTTTCCAGGATTTCGGGGTGCAAGCCTTGCATGGATTAACGCGGCAAATGCCCGGCTAGGACGGAGTACATCTCGATATGAGTAAAATTCAGGAAGCGCTGCGCCGCATTCAGCAGTCGGGTAGCAAGCCGGCAGCGCAGACACGACGCAAGGACGATATAGCGGCAGCGATGCGCGCCAGGCCGGTGCGGGTTGCCAACCTCGTAGAACAGGAAGAATTCACGGTCACCGAAGCCGACTTCGCAGCCAATGATCGCAAGCTCGTATTCGATCAGAAAGCCCTGCGTGACGCCGGGCTCATTGCGCCGGACTATCACATCGATCTGCTCTCGCGTCAGTATCGCTCCATCAAGCGCCCACTGATTGGTCATGCGTTCGGCAAACGTGCCACCAAGATCGAGGACGGCAACCTGATCATGGTGACCAGTGCGCTGGCCGGCGAAGGCAAGACCTTCACCAGTATCAACCTGGCGTTGAGTATGGCGCAGGAGCGTGACCATTCGGTCATCCTGGTCGACGCTGACGTTGCGAAACCGCACGTCAGTAACATTTTCGGTGTGCACGAGGAGCCCGGACTTCTCGACCTGCTTGAAGACAGCCAGCTCGACATCGGCTCGCTGATTATGGCCACCGATGTGGACGGGCTGTTTATTTTTCCGGCCGGGATTCCGAGATTGCATGCGACTGAGCTGCTGGCCAGTTCGCGCATGGACCGCGTTACCAAGGCGCTGGCCAGAATTACCAGCGATCCGATCATCATTTTCGATTCGCCACCACTGTTGCAAACCAGCGAGTCAAGTGTCGTTGCCAGCCTGGTCGGCCAGATTGTGCTGGTTGTCAAGGCAGGCCAGACGTCCCACGACGCGGTTATGAGTGCACTTGCCACTATCGGCGACGAGAAAGCGATCAACCTGGTTCTTAACCAGGTGCGCGATGCCGGAAATGACAATCAGTACGGTTACGGCTATGGCTACGGCTACGGTTACGGGAAGAATTTCGACGGGTCCGCGACGACAACTGTGGCGCCCGAATAAGGCAGGGATGCCAGGCTCCCGACGGAGAAACAAGGAGTAAGGTCATGAACAACGAGAAATTCATCGGCAATCTTGCCGGACGGCATGTAGCGGTAGCTATCGGGCTGCTGACGTGCTTTGCGCTTCCCGGCCAGGCGGCCGAGCTTACCGGGAATTTCAGCGCGGGCGTGGGTTGGAGCGACAATATCGCTCGCACGCGTGGCAACGAGCTTGACGAATCGATGGGGCTTGTTGGTGCCCAGATCAATTATATCGAGGACTCGCCAACGTTTTATGCCGATGCGCAGATCAACGCAAACTTCCTCTCCTACTTCGACGATACGTTCGGCAGCGAACTTCTCGGGGGCGCGAACATTACCGGGGAGTATTTTTTTTCCCCGGAAGTGTTTTCGTGGATCCTGGATTACAACTACGGACAGCAGGTGTTCAATCCACTGCAGCCGGCACGCCCGGGCAACCGTGAAGACGTAAGTTTCCTGACTACCGGTCCAAGGCTGACGATCCCGATGAGTAGTCGGTGGTTCGCCGGGGTAGATCTGACCTATTCAAACGTGACCTATGAAAGACGCCCGAACAACAACAACCGCGGCGCTGCGGCCGTGCGCTTCGGTCGCGACATCAGTCAGACGCGTAATATTACGATCAACGGCACCACGGAACAGGTTAAGTATGAATCTGCCGCAGCGCAGAACGACTTCGAACGCAACGAAGTGTTCATGCGATTCGAGACGGCGTCTACGCGTAATCAGTTGAGCCTGGACGTCGGCTATAGCGAACTGCAGTTCGAGGGGAGCGATATCAAGGGTGATGGCGCTGTTGTGCGGCTGGACTGGACCCGTTCCATCTCTCAGTACACCAGTTTTGTCGCTGGCGGCGGGCGTCGGTTTTCTGACCAGGGAGACGTATTTCGTTCGGCGCAGCGATTCAATACGGACATCACGGAAACGGAGGACGTGCTGGGCGTCGCGTCACCGTTCCGCAGCGACTTCGCGAACGCCCGCTACAGCATCGCCAACCCGCGCTTTGGCGTCGACGTATTCGTTACCTGGAGCGACGAAAATTATATCGACAACCCACTGCTCGACCGCGGACTGATCCGCGGCGGCTTCGCCTTCAATCGCAATATCACGCGCAAGATTACGGGCGGAATCGGCTTCAACCACACTGTTCGTGACTTCGACGGATTCGATCGTGAGGACAAGGACACCCGTTACACGCTCAACATCGGTTACCAGTTTTCGCCCGCTTTCAATACGGTGGTGGATTTCCAGTATTTCGAGCGAAGCAGCGACGACGACGACAACGACATTAACGAGAGCAGGATCTTTATCACTGTTAACTATATTCCGAAATGGGGTCGGTAATGGTTGCACGCAGGAGCACGGATTTCCCGGCAGCGGATGCGCGGGAAACGCGGGGTGATGTCCATCGAAATGCCCGGCTGCCTGCGTATCATACAAAGTCGGATCACCTGCGACGCTTGCTGTTCGTGCTCGACCTGCTGGTCGTTTCGCTGGTTTTCATTGTTGTCCTGCGCGCCGTGCCGAACCTTTGGATCGGTCAGAGCGTCAATTTCGGCGCGCACCTCGGACTGCTGCCTATCGTTCTGGCTGCATTTGCAATCAGCAGACTAACGCTCGAGCGCAGGCTCGACCTGAGTCGCTACACGATCAATTCGCAGGTGGGCTACCTCATCAAGGAACTGGTTATAGCCTTCGGCATGACGCTGGCGCTGATGTTCCTGTTGCAGCTCGACTACGTTAGCCGTCTTGTCATGGTGACCTTCGCCGTTTCAGTCACGACGACATTGATCGGTCTGCGGCTGTTTGTCATCTGGTGGTATTTCATTGCCAACGAAGAGGCGCAGGAAAACTTTCTCAACGTTGTGATCATCGGCTCCGGGCGCCGTGCGCACGTTCTTGCGTCGCGCCTCAAATCGACCTTCACCTGGGGCGTTAACGTGGTTGGCTACCTGGATCCACAAGGGGTTTCCATGGGTCGCCGCTCAAGCGACACGATCCTCGGGCACGTCAGCGAAATCAGCAACGTGCTCAAGGAGCACGTCGTCGAGGAGGTGATCATCGCGGTCCCGCGCTCGCTGCTCGGCGATATTCAATCGATTATTGACGCCTGCCAGGAAGAAGGCGTGCGTCTTCGTTTCATGGCGGACCTGTACACGTTCGAAGCTTCCAAAGTTGAGCTCACGATGGTAGACAACGTGCCCTTGCTGAGCTTCGATTTCGTCTCGCAGGAGGATCATGCGCTGATGGCCAAGCGCATTTTCGACCTCGTCGTGACGCTGGCTGCGTTGCCGGTGCTGGTGCCGCTATTCCTGATCGTCGCTCTGGCCATCAAGCTCGACTCTCCTGGTCCCGTGTTTTTCGTTCAGCAACGTGTCGGCCTGCACAAGCGTAAATTCCCGATGTTCAAGTTCCGCAGCATGGTGGTGGATGCAGAGGAGCGTATGCAGGAGATCGAACACCTCAACGAAGCGAGTGGTGCGAACTTCAAGATTACCGACGATCCGCGTATTACGCGGCTCGGTCGATTCATTCGCAAGACCAGTATTGACGAACTGCCGCAGCTCATTAACGTATTGCGTGGTGACATGAGTCTGGTCGGGCCGCGGCCGATGTCCCTGAGAGACGTGTCTCTGTTTGACAAGGGTGTGCAACGCAAGCGATTCAGCGTCCGGCCGGGCATTACCGGCCTCTGGCAGGTGTCCGGTCGCAGCAACCTGTCGTTCGATCAGTGGATTGAACTCGACCTGAAATACATCGATAACTGGTCTTTTTTCCTTGATCTGAAGATTCTGTTCAAGACCGTACCGGCCGTACTACGGGGTAGCGGGGCGGTTTGAGCGCCGCGGCCTGTCATGAAAAAGCTTCTACGGCTCATCGTACGCTGCTTCGGGCTTGTGCACATTCTGCGCTTCCTTAACCGCAGAAAAGTCACCATCCTAATGTTGCACGGCGTCGCGGGAGACCATCCCGAGGCAGGTTGGCAGCCACTGTGGCCGCGCGTGACGCCAGGTAAACTCGACACAGTTCTCACTCAACTGGGCCGCCACTACGAGTTCGTGTCGCTCGATGACGCCGTCGAGATGCTGTCCGGTTCGCAGCCAATGCGAAATAATTGCCTGGCGCTGACATTCGATGACGGCTATCGAAATAACCTGACCGAGGCCTGGCCGGTGCTGAAAAAACACGGCGCACCGGCAACGTTTTTCGTAGCCACCGGATTTGTCGGCTCGGGCCGTTCTTTCTGGATCGACAGGCTTGACTATGCCCTGCAAACCGTCGATGACCGGGAGCGGTTGGTCGCGGCGAACGGGGAGACGTTCGACCTGCGCGGCCTTGCCCGGCCTCAACTGGCAGAACACTACACGCATCTTCGGCTGGCCATCAAGAATTCGGTCGCGAACGACGACGAAATGCTGCGAATCTTCGATGCGATTTCGAGTTCGCTGGAGGCGAAATCGGGGTCGACGATCGACGATGTCATTGAAACGGATCCCTACGTTTCGGTCGCAGATTGGCAGGAGCTCGCCGATGTCGCCCGCGAAGGTGTCACGATTGGCAGTCATACTGTCGACCATTTCCGCCTCGATGCTGTGCCTGACGAGGTCGTCGACAGTCAGCTGGCGCGATCGAAAGCAGACATCGAAAGCAACCTGCAGCGGGCATGTACGTTGTTCTGTTACCCGAACGGCAGCTACACCGATGCCGTGTGCGAGCGCACCCGGCGTGCCGGTTATCGGGCAGCGGTGACAACCGAAAAGGGGCTCAACGGTATTGGCGATGATCTGTACAGGCTGAAACGGTACGCGATGCCAGCCAAGGCAACGGCATTTGACAACTTGCTGGCGATCAGTGGATTTTCCGAATTACCGCTTTTGCGACGGCTGGCCGGGGGACGCTCATGACCCGGGGCGTCCCGCAGC
>JAHHOT010000030.1 GCA_018677555.1 Gammaproteobacteria bacterium
ATCCAACCGACAGCCTGATGTTCGCCGGCAACGTCGCGTTTCTCGATACGGATACGGCAGACCTCATCATCAACGGAACGGACCTGTCCGGTTCGAAACTGCGGCAGGCACCCGAGACGTCCTACAATCTGCTGGCGACCTACAACCAGGAGACCGGCTTCGGCGACATCAATTACCAGCTCGAGTTCAGCCATGTCGACGAACAGCTCATGGACTACGTGCAGCCGCTGACGGTAATCCAGGAGCACAGCCTGCTCGACGCCCGGATCGGCTGGACCTCCACCGACAGCCAGTGGGAAGTTGCGATCTGGGGCAAGAACCTCACGGAAGATGATTACATATCGCACAGCTATGTCATTGGCCCGGGGGTCATCGGCGTATGGGGCCCGCCACGGACATACGGCATCAACGTTATCTGGAATCTGAACTAGGCGGGATTGCGAATTCAGGCCAGGCGTCGTCGTGAACGCTGCGACAGGGGGTGTGTTCGCACACCCTCTTTCGTTTGGAGGATGGAAAATGCACCGATTGATCGCAGTATTGTTGATCGCTGTTGTTGCAGCGTGCCAGCAAGGCCAGCCCGACTCGACGCAACCCGCGGGCAAGGAAGTGCGCATTCTGCGCGACAACTACGGGGTGCCCCACGTGTACGCCGACAGCATCCACGGCCTTTACTACGGCTATGGCTATGCGGTGGCGCAGGACAGGCTGTTCCAGATGGAGATGGCGCGTCGCTCGACACAGGGCATCGTTGCCGAAGTTCTCGGCCCCGAATTTGTCGACTTCGACAAAAACGTTCGTCAGCATTTCGATCCGGCCTCGATCAAGAAACAACTCGCGCAGCTCGAGGGGCGCGACCGGGACGTATTCGAAGGCTTTGCGGCGGGCATGAACGCGTGGATCGACGAGACGGCGAAGCGTCCCGACGACCTGTTGCCGCGGCAGTTTTCAGATAACGACTTCGCACCGTCACAATGGACCGCCTATGACGTCGCCATGATCTTCGTCGGCACGATGGCAAATCGCTACGGTGACTTCAATACGGAACTCGACAACGTCCGCATCCTGTCCACGCTGCAGCAACTGCACGGCGCCGATCAGGCACGCGCGCTGTTCGACCTGTTGAATCCCCGCTATACGGACAATGCCGCCACGACGATTCCGCGAGAAGACTGGCACGTATCCGTTCCTGACAGTATCGGCGAAAAGGCAATCAACGAGCCGCGCGCGGATCTCGAGCGGGTTGCGGTCAACGGACCCGTCATCTCGGGCATGAGCAACTGCTGGGTGCTCGGTAAGGACAAAGTGAGCGGTGCGAACGCAGTCCTGGTCAACGGCCCGCAGTTCGGCTGGTTCAGTCCGGCCTATGTTTATTCGGTAGGGCTTCACGGTGCGGGTATCGACGTCGTCGGCAATACGCCGTTCGCCTACCCGATGATCATGTTCGGCCATAACCGGACCATTACCTGGGGCAGCACCTGGGGCGCCGGCGACATCGTCGACATTTTCGCCGAGCAGCTGCATCCGGACGATCCGGCGACGTATCTGTACAAAGGAGATTACGTCGACCTGCAGCACCGCGTCGAACGCATCGCGGTCAGGGGCGCCGACGATATCACGCTGGACGTATACCGTTCCGTGCACGGGCCGATTGTGCATATCGACGAAGCGGCGGGCATTGCTTACGCCAAACATCGCGCCTGGGACGGGCAGGAGCTCGATACTTTACTGGCCTGGCTCTACGCCACCTGGGCATCCGATCATGACCAGTGGCAGGCCGAGGCGGAGAAATCCGCCATCAATGTCAACATGTATTACGCCGATGTGTGGGGGAATATCGGGTACTTCTTCGGCGGCAAGTATCCACGGCGCGTTGCCGGTCACGACAACCGCTTCCCGGCGACGGGTGACGGCTCGATGGACTGGCAGGGACGAATGCCGATAACGCAGGCCAATCCGCACATCCTGAACCCGTCCACCGGCTACCTGGCGAACTGGAACAACAAGCCCGGGCAGGGCGTCATGAATCCCGACTTCTTTTTCTACAGCTGGTCCGAGGCAGACCGCGTCGATTTCCTGCAGGGCGTATTCAGCGAGGATCGGCAATTCACAGCGGACGAAGCATGGCAGGTCATCGAATCGAGCTCGTATGTCGACCTGCATGCTCCCTACCTGTTGCCGCTGGTCGAGAAGGCGGCGCATGCTTCGGACAACGACCGTCTCGTCGCCGCGAACCTGGTACTGCAACGATGGGACCTGCAATCGCGGGACGACGACGCGGACGGTTTTTACGACGGTGCGGCAACGGCGATATTCAGAAGCCTGGTTGAAGCGCTGATCCAGGTTGTGCTGAAGGACGATCTGGGTGACGCGCTTGCGCCTTTTGCGGCAACGGGTTATCCGACCGCGCAGCTGCCAACCGCCGCTGGTACGAACATTCAGCCCGGCATGAAAGCGATCATCGAGTCACTGAATGGCGGCGGCAGTTACGACTTGCTGAACGGCCGGTCGGCGGAGTCGGCAATGGCCGAGGCATTGAGCCTTGCGCTGGACAACCTGGCGGCCGGTCAGGGCGACGATATCGCATCTTACAAATTGCCTGTTGCTCCGCGGCCGTTTTCTCTGCGCAATTTCCTCGGCATTCCGCAGGCGGCGGCGACGGAAGAAAAGCTGGCACCGCTGGAGCAGAATCGCGGCACGGAAAACAATCTCATGATCATGGACGAAGGAGCAATCGTAGCCTGGGAGGTGACGCCGCCGGGCCAGAGCGGTTTCGTTGCTCCCGATGGATCGACGAATGCGCACTACGACGATCAAATGGACATGTACGTCGACTTTGAAAAAAAGCGCATGTGGTTTTACGAGGACGACGTGAAGGCGAACGCGGTTTCAGAGACCGTACTTGCTTACTAGCAGCTTGTTGAAGTACGCAGTTTTTCAACGACCTGCCAGTTGCCGCTAGCGTGCGTAAGCAACACCGCCGTCGACGGCCAGGGTAATACCGACCAGGTAGTCGCCGGCCCTGGAGCACATGTAAACGGCGGTTCCAGCCATATCTTCCGGGCGACCCAGGCGGCCGGACGGCACCATCGATCTGACCATGTCGGGCTTGTCCCTGGCGAACGTATTCATGTCGCTGGCGAATGCTCCCGGCGCGATCGCGTTGACATGGATGTGTTCCGGCGCAAGGCGTTTTGCCAGGCGGCGGGTCAGGTGAATCAGGCCTGCTTTGCTGGCGACGTAAGAGTAGGTTTCCATGTCCGTGACGAAAATGCCGTCTATTGACGCGATATTGACGACTTTCGCGGGCTGTTCGTCGGTGGCGGCCGCCCGCAGCAATGGCGCCAGCTGCTGGGTCAGGAAAAACACCGACTTGAGGTTGATGTTCATCACCTTGTCCCAGCCCACCTCCGGGAACTCGTCAAATTTGGCGCCCCAGGCGGCGCCCGCATTATTAACAAGAATATCGATCTTGTCCTCGCGCTTGCTGATGTCGGCGACGAACTCCGTAATGCCCTGGCTGGTCGACAAATCCATCGGGATCGATATGCACTCGCCGAACTCCGACAGCACTGCAGCGGTCTGGTCGCAGACTTCCGCTTTCCGTGACGTTATATAGGTGCGCACGCCGCGGTGAACGAACTCTTCGGCAATCATGCGGCCAATGCCGCGCGAGCCGCCGGTAACGACAGCTACTCTGCCACTGATGTCGAACATGTCTTTCATGGTATCCCCCGCCAGGTATCGTCCTGGTTAGTCGATCGCCGCCTGGTAAGGGCTGTTTTTGGGCCGTGCGAAAACGCGGCGCACCATCGGTGCGAAAGTATCCAGCGACAATTTCGGCCGTTCGAAATCAAACGCCCTGTCGTCATATTTTTCGATGAATTCTTCGGTACGGTCGAAATTCGGCGAACCACGGAATTGCTCTTTCAGGTTTCGGTCCATGCCGATGTAATGGAAAAAATTGTAGCCCTGAAAAATTCCGTGGTGTTTCACCATCCAGTGGTTTTCCTCGGATACGAAAGGTTGCAGGATTGCTGCACCCACGTCCGCATGATTGGTGCTGCCGAGGGTATCGCCGATATCATGCAACAGAGCGCATACGACATACTCCTCGTCCTTGCCGTCTTCCGCGGCGAGTTCAGCGGTCTGCAGGCAGTGCTGCAGCCGATCGACGGGAAATCCGCCGTAGTCGGAATCGAGCAGTTTCATGTGGTCGAGAATACGATCGGCGAGCCCGGACATGAACCTGATCTGTTCCCCCATGATCACGGTCCAGTCTTGCTGAGTGCTTTCCGACATCACCTTGAACTTCGCTGTTTGGGTCATTTTTCGATCCTCGCAATTACCGTCGGCACTCAGCCGGTGACGACCATCGTCAGCCAGTCGGCAACAAGAGCCGGTTTGTCGCTATTATCGATCTCGACCGTGACCGATTGACGAAACAGAAAATGGCCGGGCTTCTTTTCTTCGCCGGACAGCAATACGGAGCGGGCTCGTACACGCTGGCCAACGGCCACCGGCTGAATAAAGCGCACCTTGTCCAGGCCGTAGTTGATGCCCATCACCGCACCGTCAACCGTCACGCCGGCACCATTAGCGGCGAAATACGACAGGAGTGACAGCGTCAGGAAGCCATGCGCGATCGGTCCGCCGAACGGCGTTTTCGCGGCGGCTTCCGGATCGACATGAATGAACTGGTGATCGAGCGTCGCATCGGCGAACTGGTTTACCTGCTCCTGTGTGATTGGCAGCCATTCGGTAACGCCGATTTCCTTGCCGATCTGGTCTTCGATGTTGTCCATTGAAACTGTTCTTAGCATTCTTTTCCCCGATGGATTTCACCAGCCACTCCGGGCGTCGATCAAAAATACCACAACGATGGCATTGGCGTGTCAGCTTCGCGACAATAGGCGATCGGGGACCCTGAATGGCAAGGAAATCAAGTGATGCGTGCGCTCGTCTGCAAAGAATACGGCCCGGTCGAGAAACTGGTGATCGAAACAATGGACGATCCGACCCCGGGGTCGGGCGAGGTATTGGTCGAGGTCAGAGCGGCAGGTTTGAACTTTCCTGACGTGCTTGCCATCGCCGGCATGTACCAGGTGAAGACGCCGCCGCCGTTCGTGCCCGGCAACGAAGCTGCGGGTGTCGTGGCCGCTGTGGGCGACGGGGTTGCGCGGTTCAAGGAAGGCGATCCGGTGATGTTTACATCGACGGGCGGCGCATTTGCGGAAAAGTGTGTCGTCAAGGAAACCATGCTGGCGCCGATGATTCCGGGCCTCAGCTTCGAGCAGGCCGGCGGATTTCCGATTACGTACAGCACGAGTTACCACGCATTTCGCCAAAGTGCGCCGCTCGCTGGCGGTGAAACAGTGCTCGTGCTCGGGGCGGCCGGCGGTGTCGGCATAACTGCCGTGGAAATCGCGAAAGCAATGGGCGCGAGGGTAATTGCAGCCGCAAGCTCCGACGAAAAGCTGGCGTTTGCGCGCGAGGCTGGCGCCGATGACGCGATCAACTACTCCGAACAGCCACTCAAGGAAACCGCGAAGGAATTGACAGGGGGCAAGGGTGTCGATGTCGTCTACGATCCCGTCGGCGGCGAACTTGCCGAACAGGCGTTACGCGCCGCAGCATGGCACGGCCGTTTCCTCGTCGTCGGTTTTGCCTGCGGCGACATTCCGAAGTTACCGGCCAATCTCGCGTTGTTGAAAGAGGCGAGTATCACCGGTGTGTTCTGGGGTGCATGGGCGGCCAGGAATCCGCAGCTGCAGGTGCAGAACACCATGGAGATGGGGCAGCTTATCGCCGACGGAAAGATCGCGCCGCGCGTCACCGAGTCCTTCGCGCTCGACGACTACGTCAAGGCCTTCCGCACCATTACCGAGCGTCGCGTCAAAGGCAAACTCGTCTTCACGATGTAGGAG
>JAHHOT010000031.1 GCA_018677555.1 Gammaproteobacteria bacterium
CGGCGACGGTTCCGCGCGATCATGAAGAAATATTCCAAGGGCGATATCGAGCAACGCCCCGGTGAGGTTCTGCCACTTGTGACGGAGCATTGGCTGGCGGACTTGCACGGCAAACAGCACGCCGCAGATAGCGCCGATGGTATTCGCGGCGTAGACGCGGCCAATGCTGCGTTCACCCTCGCCGCGCTTCATCAACACGTGCGTGAAGAGCGGCAGCGTCATGCCTGCCATAAACGTGGTCGGTAGCATCACTGCCAGGGCGATGCCGTGGCTTGCCACGGTAAACGTCGCGTAATTTTCCTCGTTGAGTTCGAGCGCCTGCAGCAGCCAGGCCATCCAGTCGAAGGTCTGGGCGTAGACCGGCAGTGTCAGCAGAGCAAACGCGCCCATGATGAGCTGCACGTAGCCGGAGAATCGGACCGGCCTGTCGATCGAATCGATGCGGCGCTTGATCCACAAGCCGCCGAACGCGAGCCCGGTGATGAAGGCGCTCAGCATCAGCTCGAAGGAGTGCGTGGTGGAGCCGAGCACCAGGCTCAGCATGCGAATCCAGCCGATCTCATAGATGAACGACGCAGCGCCGGTGATGAACGCGGCCAACAGAAAACGCCGCGAGAGAACGGACAGCTCACCGCGCGCGGCGCGTGGTTGCTGAGGTATTGCCGGTGATTCCGGATCCAGCCGGACGAGAACGAATACCGCAAGGGCCAGCAGGATATTCAGGAGGCCGGCGGCGCCGATCGTTCCCGGCAAGCCCACTTTGCCAATCAACCAGAAGCTGCTCGCCAGCACGCCGAGGGCTGCACCGATGCTGTTGGTGAAATACAGCATTGCGATGCTGCCGCCGGGCGTGTCCGGAAACCGTCGGATGATGCCGGCGCTCATCAGCGGGAAGGTCGTGCCGAGCAGTATCGACTGCGGAAGAATGATCAGGCCGGCGGCTGCAAACTTCAGCGCGTTGCCGAGCAGCGGATCGCCTGTCGCTGGCAGCACCGTCGCGTAGAAGCTGTCCACAAGCCCGGCGAACAAGGGGTGGAATGCCAGCGCGGCCAGGCCGACGACCAACTCGACAGCCGCATAGGCGATCAGCAGCGAGCGCCAACGCGGCGATAGCCGGCTGGAGATCCAGGCGCCGGCCGCCATACCACCCATGAAAATAATGAGTACCAGCGATTGCGCGTAGGCCGCGTGGCCCAGGAACAGCTTCAGGTAGTGCGACCAGATCGATTCGTAAATGAGTCCGGCGAAGCCGGAAATCGCGAAAATCAGGAAATACAGCCCGCGTGGAGCGGCAAATGTCAGTTGGCGCGGCCGGGGAGACCGCTCGCTATCGCTCATAGATCTCCAGTCAGGATCAGCGTCGTCGCCGCGACATTATTGGGTCGCGCCGGGGGCGGCGCTCCTACATCGATGCCGCGCCGCGATCATCTTGCGCCGATCTCAACACAGAACTTCGCCGTTCGCTATCAACCGTTTGATTGTTTCGGGAAAATACCGACTGCGAGCGTCGTATTTGTGACGTGCTCGGGGTTTGTGGCGGACTACTGCGCGGTCCAGCCCCCGTCGATCGGCAGGATGCTACCGGTGATCGACGCCGCGGCATCGCTCGCGAGAAACAGCACGAGCTCCGCGACCTGCTCGATCGTGATGAAGCTTTTAGTCGGCTGCGCGGCAAGCATGACGTCGCTAACCACGGCATCCTCGCTGATGCCGCGCGCGCTCGCGGTGGCCGCGATCTGGTTCTCGACCAGCGGCGTCAGCACGTAGCCGGGGCTTACCGCATTGACCGTGATATTGCGTTCGGCCAGTTCCAGCGCGACGGTCTTTGTCAGGCCTGCCATGCCGTGCTTCGCCGCTACGTAGGCTGACTTGAACGGCGATGCCACCGATGCATGCGCCGATGCAATGTTGATGATTCGTCCGCCGCCCGCGCTGAGCATGTGCGGCACCGCGCTGCGGATTGTATGGAACGCGGACGACAGGTTGATCGCGAGAATGTCGTTCCATTTCTCGATTGGAAAATCCTGCACCGGCGCGACGTGCTGGATGCCTGCGTTGTTGATGAGAATATCGATGCCGCCGAAGTTGTCGACGGTCTCTTGCACGAGCGCTTCGATTTCGCCCGGCACGCGCATGTCGGCAGCAACGAACACGGCGTCGGACGCGGAAGCGGCACGCACTTGGGCAAGCGCAGCATCGATATCATGCTGGCTGCCAAGGCCGTTGAGCATGACCTGCGCACCGCGCGCCGCCAGCGCGGTGGCAATGCCGAGCCCGATGCCGCTGGTGGATCCGGTGACGAGTGCGGACTTGCCGGCGAGCGTGAGATCAGTCATGTGGACGCCGGCATACCGCCGCCTACTCTTCCCAGTCCCGCCCGATGTGGCGGGCGCTGACCAGCAACAGAATCGCCGCAACAAGGTAAAACACGGAACCCGAAAGGATTGCGTATTTCAGCGAATCGTCGCCGAACCGGGCCTGCAAGCCGTCCGAGATCATCCCTATCGCGACGGTGCCTGCGCCAATGCCGATGAGATTGTTGATGAACAAAAAAATCGCAGACGTCGTGGCGCGCATCTGCGGCGGCACGATGTGCTGCATCGCGGAGATTACGGGGCCAAGCCACGCGAGGCCCAGTGCTGTCGGCACCAGCATCGCGAAAAAAGTCACTACGAGTGTCGACGCCGTAATCGCGACCACAAAGAACGGGATCGTGAGCACGAATGCTACGGCGGGCACCAGGACATAGGCCGCACGATTACGTTGCCCCAGCCGGTCCGCGAGGAATCCCCCCAACCAGGTGCCGGCGATGCCGCCGACCAGCAGGATCCCGCCATAGAAAAGCGATGCGTCCAGTAAGGAGAAGCCGAAACTGCGGACGAAGAACGACGGCAGCCAGAAGAACAGGCCGTAACCCATCATCGACGAAGCCGCGGCGCCGACCGACATGGTCCAGAAGCTGCGCTTGGTGGCGAGCGTTCCGAATATCTGCCGGATCGTCGGCGACGGGCCCTTTGTCTCGGCGCGGTCAAACTGGCCGCGCCGTGGTTCCGCGACCGTCAACTTGAACAGCGGCGCGACGACGATGCCAGCGAGGCCAACGGCAAAAAAAGCGTAGCGCCAGTCAATCCGCGACGCGATGTAACCACCAAAGAGGATGCCCAGCGCACTGCCGATCGGGATGCCGAAGGAATAAACGCTGAGCGCCCTCGCCCGCTGATTGGACGGAAAATAATCGGATATCAGCGAGTAAGCGGGCGCGACGCCGCCGGCTTCGCCGATGCCGACGCCCAGGCGCGCGAGGAACAGCTGCCAGAAGTTTTGCGCGAGGCCGCACACAGCCGTCATTGCGCTCCAGACGGTCAGCGCGATAGTCATGATCCAGGTGCGGTTCCAGCGGTCGGCCAGCATGGCAACGGGGATACCGAGCGCCGTGTAAAACAAGGCAAAGGCAAGGCCGCCCATCAAGCCCAGCTCGGTATCCGTCAGCCCGAGATCCGCCTTGATGGGAACGGCGAGAATGCCGACGATTTGCCGGTCGATGAAGTTGAACGTGTAAACCAGCACCAGCACGAACATCACGTAGGCCCGGTAGCCGGTCGTGACCGGGCGGTCCATGGCGAGTGTCGTGGATGTATTCATTGGGAAAAAGAGCGCGCGGCGGGACGAGCCCGCCGCGCCAGGCGGACGATCAGAAGCGGTACTCTACCGTACCTGTGACCGTCCTAGGGGGTCCATAAAACGCCGTGACGTTGCCTTCGAGCCCGAGCGCCGGAAAATCATAGCCTGCCACCTTGTATTCCTCGTCCGTCAGGTTCCTGCCGTGAATGCCGACACGCCAGTGGCCTTCGGCGTCTTCCCAGACAAGGCTCAGGTCGTACAGCGTAAACGCTTTCTGATCCAGCAGCTCGTTCGGGAATTCGAACTGGCTGGCCTCGCTGCGGTACGCGAACGACCCGATGACGGAGAAGTCCCCGTCGGCGCCGAACAACGGCATCGGCGTATCGAAGGTCACGCTGCCGCCCAGTGTCCATTCCGGCGTGTTCTGAATGACGGCCAGGTCCGACACGTCGGTACCGCCGGCACCGATGAACTCCGTGTATTCTGCGTCCAGCCAGCCGACCGCCCAGGCAAAGGACCAGTTGTCCGTCGCGTTAAACGCACCTTCGAGTTCCACGCCGGGAAGCTCCGCCTGGCCGGCGTTCGTCGTCACGCCGACAAACGTATCCTGCACACCATCGCCGGTCGTATCCACGCCGAGCGACCCCGGCACCTGCACGTTTGTGTAATCGCCGAAGAAAACCGTGATCGCACTCATGAGGCGATCGTCCAGTGCCGTCGTTTTCCATCCCAGTTCGTAGGATTTGACCTCTTCCGGCAAGAAACGCAGGTAGTCGAAGATCTCGTCCTCACTGACCACGCCGTTGCCGTCCAGGTCGGGCGCCGCGCTCGTCTGACCACGAGGATCGAAGCTGCCACCTTTGAAGCCCTCGCTGTAGGACAGGTACAGGTGATTGTGATCGTTCGGACGCCAGCTGACCGATCCGCGCGGCGAGAACTCATTGTCCGTGGCGCTGCCGTTAAAGTCGGACGTCGTTGCGATGACGACAGCGCTACCACCGAAGGTGGGTGACAGCCCGCCGGCGAATGTTCGTCGCAGAACTCGCGAAGTTCGTTTGTCGGAGGTGTAACGACCGCCAAGCGACACGCTCCACATGTCCGAAATATCGTAGGAGAAGTCGGCGAATACCGACCAGGTTTCGGTATCGACGTCGCCCAGGGTGTTGGCATTCAGTCCGGGCACGCCAATCAAATCACCCAGTGGCCCCAACACGACGTCGAACTCGTTGAACGCATTCGCATCGAGATAGTAGTAGCCGAGGATGCCGTTGAGCTTGTCGCCGCTGTACAGGAGCTGCAGCTCCGCGGACGTCTGCTCGTTCGTGTACACCACCGGAACGTCGAGGTCGTCGACCGGGAGGCTGTCGAAGTCGATGGGAGAAAAAGTCTCATCTTCGCGGTCCGCAATAACCGCCTTCAGGGTGAAGGTGTCGTTCAGGCTCCATTGCGATAGCAGCGAGACGCCGGAGGACTCCACTTCCTGCTTCGGCGTGTTGAGCCCGGCCCGGGTGTCGAATACGTCGGGCAGGATCGGGGCGCCCGAGGCTCCGCCGACGAGGAGGCGGTGACCGTGCTTCGGATCGGAATCGTCCTCGGTGTAGTCGCCGGCCAGGCGGAAGAACAGTGCATCGGTCGCATCCCATTCAATCGTCGCCCGTGCCCCCAGCACGTCCTTGCTGTAGTTGTCGATGCCGAGGTTAAGATTCTTGCCGTAACCGTCGCGCGAGAACTTGGCGACGGTGCCGCCAATGCGGAACGTATCTGACAGCGGCGTGGATGCGGAGATCAGCCCATCGAGCTGGCTGTAGGATCCGGCCGATGCACGCAGCTTCAGCTCGGGATCGTCGGAGATTCGTCGCGTCACGTACTTGATCGCACCGCCGATCGTATTGCGGCCGTATAGCGTGCCCTGCGGTCCGCGCAACACCTCGATCCGCTCGACGTCGTACAAATCGAGCACCGCGGCATGCGGCCGGTTGAAATAAACGTCGTCGAGATACAGGCCAACGCCGGATTCGAAACCCGCAACCGGGTCCTGCTGCCCGACGCCACGAATGAACGCGCTGAGCGTGCTGTTCGTTCCGCGGGACACCTCGAGCGTCACGTTGGGGCTTTTCTTGGCGATATCGATGATGTCCACCGCCCCGATGCGCTCGAGCTCGTCGCCGGTCAGGAGCGACATCGAAATCGGCACCTCTTGCAGCGACTCCTCGCGTCGGCGGGCCGACGTTACGATGATTTCTTCCATCGCGTCGATTTCCGTGTCGTCCTGTGCGTTCGCCGGCATCGTCAATCCGAAAGTGGCAACTGCTATGAGCGCCAGCACCAACGAAGGGGCAAATGCGCAGAGACGGTATCTATAGGTACTTCGTTTGCCTGTATTCATGTCGGCCTCTCTGTCTCGCATGTTTCCTGTGTTTTTGCTGGCTCGCCCCTCAGCCTGTCAGCAAAATCGACCAGTGTTGCATTAAATAGCTCCGACTCCTCCAGGTGCGGCGCGTGACCGGAGTCGGAAAAACTCACGCGTCGGGAATTCGGAATGGTTTCGTTCAACCAGGCGAACGCAGCAGGTGAATAAAGCTGGCCGCGTTCGCCGTAAATAATCACGGAAGGAACGCGCGATTCGGCCACGTCCTCGCGCAGGTCCTGGCTCGCCAGCGACTGCCACAGCCGGATCATCGACTCGGGGTCGTTCAAACGCACGAGATCCGCAAGTTTCTCGAGCAAAGCGCCTCGTGCGTCTTCGCGGCCGCGCGCGACGTTTCTCGGCACGAACTCGTCGCTGTATGCACGCCAGTCCTTGCGCATACGGGCGACATCGCTGTCGAACGCCGTCGCGTCCTCACCGTCTCGCAAACCGAATGGCCAGGAAGCATCGCTCAGGATGCGCGGCACCATGTCGACAATGACAATGCCCGCTATGCGGTCGCTGGCCGATCCCTGCATCAGCTTCCAGGCGACGATGGCGCCCATGGACCAGCCGACAAGGATGACCTGCGTCAGATCGAGATCGTGAATGAGTTCGGCAACGTCGTGGGCGAGGATCGTCATGCCGTCGCTGCCATTGACCGGGCTTGAAGCACCGTGGCCGCGAAGATCGGGTGCGATCACCCGAAACCGGGTCGTGAGAGCGGCGAACTGCGGGTCGAACACCTCGCTCCGCATGCCCCAGCCGTGCAACAGCACGAGCGGCTGCCCCGCGCCCTCGTCGCGGAAATGCAGCGCTGCTCCATCGGTCAGCTTGAGAGTCGGCACACTTCCCCCGAATCCGCTGCCGGGATTGAGGTAGCCTGCAGCTTGCGGCCGACCTCGAGACCCGACAGAACATGAAACTATTGACTATTACCCTTCAAAGTATGCATGATCCTGAAACATGAATCAACATTCAAGTTCTGAAAAAATCCCCAAGACCCGCCGCGGTCGCGAGACCCGCGAGAAGCTCCTGCAGGCCGCCGAAATCGAGTTTGGCGAGCGCGGTTTCCACGAGGCTGCGATCAGCGGGATTACCCAGCGGGCCGGCGTCGCGCTGGGCACGTTCTACGTCTACTTCAACAGCAAGGAAGAAATTTTCCGCGCGCTGGTCACCTACATGAGCCACCTGACGCGTACCTGGATCTATGAGCGCGTCGCCGAGTCCCCTGACCGGCTCGCGGCGGAGCGCGAGGGTGTCAAAGCCTTCGTCGAGTTCGTGAGGCAACACAAGAACCTGTATCGAATCGTGTCGGAAGCGCAGTTTGTGGCAGAAGATGCCTACCGCGACTACTACACGACCTTCGCCAACTCCTACCGCGAAAACCTGCAACTGGCGGCGGACAACTCGGAGATCCGTGGCGGCGATTTCGACGTCTGGGCCTGGGCGCTGATCGGTATGAACGTCTTCGTCGGCATGCGTTTCGCGGCATGGGAGGATGCGCAATCCGCCGATGACATCGCCGAGTCGATCACTGACCTGATCGGCAATGGCATGCTGGGATCCAAAGGGAGCTGACCGTCGGTGTTGGCGACAATGCCCGACCTGATCGCGCAGCGCGCGTTGTTAAATGGCGATGCCGTCGCGTTTCGTGACGCGCTGAGCGGGCGCGCAATTTCATACGGCGAATTCGACAAACGCGTCCAACTAACGGCGGGACTGATGCGGCAGCTTGGTGTCGAAACGCAGGACCGCGTGGCGATGCTGTGCCGCAACCGCGTTGAGTTTTTCGAACTACTGTTTGCCTGCGCCAAACTCGGCGCCATTCTGCTGCCGCTGAACTGGCGCATGCCCGCGAACGAGCTGCTGCCCCTTGTCGGGGAGGCCCGGCCGGCAATACTGCTGCACGGACGGGAAGATGCGGCCGTGGCGACCGCTCTCGGGCAAACCGTCGAATACGTGATCAGCCTGGACGATGACGGCGCACAAGGTTACGCGGCGCGCCAGCAGGCGGCGCAGCCGTATCGGGGAAGGGATCAGTGGCCGGCCGATGAGTGCTGGTACCTGCTTTACACGTCGGGCACGACCGGGCTGCCAAAGGCCGTCATCCAGACCTACGGGATGGCAATGGCCAACTACGTCAATATTCGACAGGCCATGTCGATTTCCGGCAACGACGTCACGCTCAACTACCTGCCGCTGTTCCACACCGCGGGCATCAACCTGGTCACCCTACCCACCCTCATCGAAGGCGGCGAAGTCATCGTGCTACCGGGATTCGACCTGGAAGCCGTGGTCGGACTGCTATCAAACGGCCGAATCGACACGATGTTTGCGGTGCCGGCCGTATACCGGGAGATTAGCCTGCACGCGGCTTTCGACAGCCTCGATCTGAGCCGGGTTCGCAGCTGGGGTTGCGGCGGCGCGCCGCTGCCCGATCATCTGCTATCGCGCTTTCTCGAGCGCGGCGCGCGAGTGTGCAACGGCATGGGCATGACGGAAACCGGGCCCACCGTGTTTCTCATGGATCCCGCCAGCGTCGAACGTAAGATCGGCTCCGTCGGCAAGCCGCAGCTGCTCGCATCGGTGCGCATCGTAGACCACGATGGCCAGGACGTCGCCGACGGCGAAGAAGGCGAGCTCTGGTTCCGCGGCCCGGGCATCACGCCGGGATACTGGCGCCGCGACGACGCGAGCGGATCGGCATTCAGCACGGACGGCTGGCTCCGGAGCGGCGACATCGGGCGCCGCGACGCCGACGGTTACTACTACATCTGCGGTCGCATCAAGGACATGTTCATCTCGGGCGGCGAGAACGTGTACCCGGCCGAGGTCGAGAACCAGCTGGCGGCACACCCGAATATTCTCGAGGCCGCCGTGGTCGCAACGCAGGACGATCGTTGGGGTGAAGTCGGCTGTGCCTATCTTCTGCCGAAACCGGGGCATCGCGTCCCGCCGGACGACGAAATCGACAGGTATTGCAGGGAGCGGCTCGCGGCATACAAGGTGCCGAAGCGCTACATACAGGTCGACGAATTCCCGCGCACGGCTGCCGGGAAGATTCAGAAGCACCTGCTGTCGGAGGTATGAGTGTCATCACTGTCGATCGAAATCGAACGCCGGTTTTCGCAGGACGACTTCGATGCTTTCGCGCGGCTCAGCGGCGACGACAATCCGATTCATGTTGATCCCGAATTCTCCGCCGCGACACGATTCGGGCGCCCCGTCGCACACGGCATGCTCCTCTATGCCGTGTTTCGCGGTCTGATTTTTCGCCTGATGCCGGATGCGCAACAGGTATCGCAGGACCTGATGTTCACGGCGCCGACCTATGCCGATGAGCCCGTGCGCTTCGCGGTGGATATAAAGGTATCCGGATCCGGACAAGCAGCGGCGACGATGTCCTGCACACGTGTGGCGGACGATGCCATCACCTGTGAAGGCGCGGCGCAACTTTCGGCGAGGCCGGCGCAACGATGAAGATCGGGCAGTCAGCCGAACTGCGGCGAGCCATCTCTCCGGAAGACGTTGCGGCATATACCGCCCTGTCCGGACACGAAACCGCGGACCAGGCGGTGCCGGAGCCGTTGATCAATGCCCTTTTTTCGTACTTGCTGGGCGTAAAACTCCCGGGCCGGGGAACCAACTATCTCAAGCAGCAGACCGCTTTCCTGAAAGACGCGGAGGTCGGCCAGACACTGGTCGCGCGCGTGGAGATCACACGCCTGAGGCCCGAGAAACAGCTGGTCGACCTGCGAACGCTGTGCCAGACGGAAGACGGTCAGCCGATTGCCGATGGCCGCGCCCTCGTTTATGTCGAGGATGTCGAGCGGTGACCGACTACGAGGACAAGTATTACGTCTCGCAAGACGGCCTGCAGCTCTACTACCGGGATTACGCAAGCGACATGTCCTCGTCGGCAGTGCCCGTAATGTGCATTCCCGGCCTGACGCGGAACAGCCGCGACTTTGAGCGGCTAGCGGCAGCACTGACACCGCGGCATCGCGTCATTTGCCCGGACCTGCGTGGCCGCGGTCGCTCCGAGTACGACCGCGACTGGCGTAACTACCATCCCGTGCAATACGCGCTCGATATCCGAATACTGCTGGAGCACCTGCGTCTCGACAGGTCGAACCTGGTTGGCACGTCGCTGGGTGGCATAGTCTCTACGCTTGTTGCCAGAGACGAGCCGCGGCGTGTTGCATCCGTCGTGCTGAACGATATCGGGCCGGAGATCAATCCCACGGGACTCACGCGCGTGGTGGGGTCCGTCGGCACATTGAGCCGTGCCGCAACATTCGAAGAAGCGGTGGCCAACACGCGCGCCAACTATGAAGCGGCGCTGCCGGGCTGGAGCGAGGAGGACTGGCGCTGGTATGCCGAAACCACGTACCGCAAAACCGACGATGGCGATTTCGACCTCGACTACGACCGCGAAATCGGCACGGCCGTTCGTGCGGGCGCGGCCGGCATACCGGGCGACCCGTGGGAGGTCTTCGGCGCGCTCGATGATATTCCAACGTTGCTGCTGCGCGGCGAGCACTCCGACATCATGAGCGCGAACATCGCTGAAAAGATGAAGCTACGAAATTCCGATTTGCGAATTGTACCGGTGAGCAATCGCGGCCACGCACCCATTCTTGACGAACCGGAGGCGCTCAATGCGATCGTCGAATTGCTGGACAACAGCTAGAACATACGTACCCCTCTTGATCCTTGCAGCGTCTGCCCTGCTCGGTTGCGATCGAGCGAACGAGCAGCTGCCAGCAGGTGAAGGGCTGAATCCGACGGAAGCCGTGGACATTGGCCCACTGGCTGGCCGGGTCACCGTGTCCGGCGTTTCCAGCGGTGGCTACATGGCGGTCCAGGCTCACGTCGCGTTGTCCGACCGCGTCAGCGGCGCCGCCGTGGTCGCCGCGGGTCCCTACCATTGTGCGCAAGGCAGTGTGCAGACCGCGCTCGGGCCATGCCTGAAAGGTGAAGGGCTGGAACTCGCGCCGTTGCTCGAGTACGCAGAGACCCAATCTGCACAGGACAATATAGCGGACCTCGGCGCGTTGTCGCGCACCCGCGCCTGGATATTGCACAGCCCGGTTGATTCGGTCGTGTCGCCGCTGGCCAGCGAAGCGCTTGCGGATTTCTACCGCGCGTTCCTGCCTCGCGAAAACGTGGCCATCGTGACATCGGTCGAGTCGGCGCATGGCTGGCCAACGGTGTCGGCAGGCGGCCCCTGCGGCGAAATGAGCGGAGATTATCTCAACGCCTGTGACTACGATCTCGCCGGAACAATGTTGCAGCACCTGTATGGCGACCTGGAATCAACCCGGGCAGACGAAGCAGCGTCGCAACTACGGGAGCTGGACCTGTCTCGACTTGTTTCGTCGGAGAGCGCTATCGCCGACACGGCCTACGCGTACGTGCCTGCGAGCTGCAGCGAGTCAACGAGCAAATGTCGGCTACATATTTCGTTTCACGGTTGCCGCCAGGGCGCGGAATTCATCGGCGACAGCTTCGCCCGGCAGGCAGGGATCAACGAGTGGGCGGCGACGAATCGTATCGTTGTCGTCTATCCGCAGATCGAGAAAAGCATGTTCAATCCACAGGGCTGCTGGGACTGGTGGGGATATACCGGCGAGGATTACGACCTGGCGAGCGGCCCGCAGGTCGCGAGCATCAACGCGATAATCAAAGCGTTTGCGGGAAATTCGCTGCTCGATTGACTTTCTTGAATGAAAAGACGCGGCGGCCCGGCCGTGCTGTCGCGCCGGGGGCGGCGCTCCTACAGTACGAGCGGCGCCCCTGCCGCGACAAGTAGCGAGTGTAGGAGCGGCGCCCCTGCCGCGACAAGTAGCGGGTGTAGGAGCGGCGCCCCCGCCGCGACAAGTAGCGAGTGTAGGAGCCGCACCCCCGCCGCGACCAGTAGCGGGTGTAGGAGCGGCGCCCCTGCCGCGACCAGTAGCGAGTGTAGGAG
>JAHHOT010000143.1 GCA_018677555.1 Gammaproteobacteria bacterium
CGTCCAGGAATACGCCCAGCGTGCCGCGCCAGCGGTCGCTGTCGTACGACACGCGCAGCTCGTTGGTCAGTCGGGAGTTGCTTGTGTTGTCCTTGTATTGCTTGGTCGGGTCGAAACACTGGCTTCCCGTCGAGTAGCCGCCGATGCACATGTAGTACACCTGGTAGCCACCGCCACTCGTATAAGACGTGTAATCCGTTATGGATTCGACCTCCCGATCGAGATAGCCGCCGGTGTAAATGAGATCGAGCATTCCCAGGCGACCATCGAGCGTCCAGGTCGTGAGTCCGAAGCTGTCCTCATTCTCCACCGGGACGAAGCGATAGACCGTCTCCTCACCGCCAAGCTGCGGGTCGTACTCGAAGACGCCTTCCGTTTCCAGCGACTGTCCCGTGTGTTGCAGCAACAGCGTCCAGTCGTCATTGAAATCGTACACCAGGCCGAGCCGGGCGCCGCGGTAAGTCGCGTCGTTGAAATCTTTCTCGACCAGGGCCGAGTTTTCGGCGGTTGCTTGACTCATGTCGGCGCGGCCGGTGCAGCCGGGGTTGTCGACCAGCGGATCACCGGTGCAGATTCTTGCAGCACCGGAAATCTGGTTGCGATTGACGACCTCGATATCCGTTTCGTAAGTACCGAGCGCGTTGTCGATCCAGCCGCCGGCGCTGTCTGTATAGGCGGCGACTCGCACCGCGAGTTTGTCGGACAGCGGCATGTTGATGTAAGCCGTCAATGCCGAGCTGGCTTCGCCCCCCGTGGTGGTCGACAGGTCAGCCTGGAAACCTGCGGCGAACGTGGATGGATCCGGCTTGTTGGTAATCAGCCGCACGGTGCCTGACTGGGAACTCGACCCGAACAGGGTGCCTTGCGGACCCGGCAACACCTCGATGCGAGCCAGGTCAACCGCGTAGATATCGAGGTTCCTGCCACCGAAAGAAACCGGTTGCTCATCCTGGTACAGCGCCACTGCCGGTGCGGAACCCTGCACCGACGACACCGTTATCGCCGACTGTTCGGTGGCAGCACCTCGAATGTAAATCTCGCTCTGGCCCGGAGCGCGCCCTGCCTGCACGACGTTCGGCAGGAACTGAACGTACTCGTCAAAATTCGAGACACCGAGTTCGCGAATGTTCTCGCCGGTCATTGCCTGTACCGCAACGGGAATATCCTGCATGTTTTCAGCACGCTTGGTCGCCGTAACCGTAATCTCTTCGATAATCCCCTGCGCCTGCACCTGGCCGGTGCTGGCGAGTGCCGTCGCGATAGCAGCGGACAGCACGGTATTCTTCGGTCGATGGTAATTCAACGATTTCTCCCCCAGCGATGCGGGCGGCTACCCGCGAATGTCATGCGCCGAAATGCTGCATAGCAGCATGAACGATACGGCCGCAACGTGCAGCGCGTTTGCTCGAACACTGAAGCTATTACATCGAGTGGCCCGGTAGCTGCCTGCAAGCGACCGTGACTGTAACATATACGACTTTTACTTCCGGACCGGCAGACATCGCCTGGCAGAACGAAGACGATACCTGACGTGCCTGGCAGATTCGTCGCGCCAGCGATAGAAATCATGTACTTGTGACGCAGCGACGATGCCATCGTCGCGCTCGATCATGTATAAGAAGCTCGACGGATAACTATTAGAATCGGAAATAATCGCATGCTGAATCCGACTTTGCTGCGTGACGCCGAACGCATCGTTCGACTGACAATGATCGTCGTTCTGCTCACGGCCGGAATAAGCAAGTTTTTCAGCGCCGGCGGGTTCTTCGCATACTATTCAGCGCTGTTCCAGGGCGATTTGCGAATCAATCTGCCGGCAGCACTCGTCAATGCCTACCTGGCAATAATTCCTTTCGCCGAAGTCGGAATCGGTCTGCTGCTCATCAGTCACCGCTTCAGATGGATCGCCATTCACGTATGGTTCGCATTCATGTTATCGCTTCTCGTCGGCCATTATGTTTTGCAGGAATGGTCGTCAGTCAATCAAATGCTTGACTATGTGTTTCTCGGCGTACTTTGCCTGGTGTTGCCAGCGCATCCGTCGTGGATCTCCAGGGACACTGGCTAATGGCACAGCAGGGCAAATGAAAGCCGGAATCCTGCAATTCAGCGGGCACGCGAGGGAGAACGGGCACTCGGCGCCCCGGAAGTGGGCGCAAACGAAAAACAGCGCCGTGGCGATCGGAGCACCAGGTGGCAGTTAACGAGAGCCGCAGCAGCGGCGGCGATATTCACAGATCCGGTCAGGACAATGTACAGAAGTACGGCCTGGACGTGCAGCCGCATGTCTTTCTTATTTCGGCCGTAATGATCGTATCGATCGTTGTGGGCACGCTGCTGTTCCAGGACGCCGCTGCCATCCTGTTCGGCGAAATGCGCAACTGGATAACGGAAAAATTCGACTCGTTCTACATCATTGTGGCGAATTTCTTCGTGCTGTATTGCATCGCCGTTGCATTTTCGAAGTACGGCAGCGTACGGCTCGGCGGTGCGGATGCCGAACCCCAGTATGGATACCCGGCATGGCTCGCAATGCTGTTTGCCGCAGGGGTTGGCATCGGACTGATGTTTTTCGGTGTACTGGAGCCCGTAACGCATACGGTGAACACGCCGCTCGGCGTACCGCCGTCAGATGTAGAAACTGCCCGCTCCGTGGGCATGTCCGCCGCAATTTTTCACTGGGGCCTCCATGCCTGGGCCGTTTACGCGGTCGTGGGCCTGTCGCTGGCTTTTTTCTGCTTCAATCGGGGCGCACCGCTCACGCTGCGATCCGCCTTCTACCCGCTGGTCGGAAAATACGTCTGGGGGTGGTTCGGTCACATCGTCGATACGACCGCTGTTTTCGCGACGCTGTTTGGACTGGCAGTGTCGCTCGGATTCGGCGCCGAACAGATCGCCGGCGGCCTCAACTACCTGATCGACACCCCGATAAACAACACCGTGAAAGTCATCATAATCCTGGTGATCACGGCGATCGCGCTGGTGTCAGTCGTCGCGGGCCTCGACAAGGGCGTCAAACGTCTCAGCGAGCTGAACATGGTTCTCGCCGCTTTGCTGCTGTTATTCGTCATCCTCGCCGGGCCGACACAGGCACTGGCGAAGCAGTTGTTCAATTCTGTCGTCGACTACGTTTACTACCTGCCCGCCCTGAGCAACTGGATCGAACGACCGGACATGGCGTTCCTGCATGACTGGACCGTATTCTACTGGGCGTGGTGGATATCGTGGTCACCTTTCGTCGGCATGTTCATAGCCCGTGTGAGCTACGGGCGGACCGTGCGTGAATTTGTCGTCTGGGTACTTATCATTCCCACCGTAATTGGCATTGTCTGGATGTCCGCCTTTGGTGGCACGGCGCTGGACCAGCTGTTCGGCGAAGGTTATACCGGCGTCCGCGATTCCGTTGCCGAACTTGCATTATTCAGGATGCTCGAATTGCTGCCTATGACCGAGGTGACCTCGGCGCTGGGCGTCGCATTGATCGCCATTTTCTTTGTTACCTCCGCAGATTCCGGCTCGCTGGTCGTCGACACGATAACGGCCGGCGGCAAGATGAACGCACCGACGAAACAGCGCGTTTTCTGGTGCATTCTCGCCGGATCGGTCGCAATGGCGCTGATGCTCGGCGGCGGCATGACATCCTTGCAGGCGCTGACGATTTCCGCAGGGCTGCCATTCGCGATAGTGTTACTGCTGCTATGCGCGAGCCTCTTTATCGGGCTGCGCGAGGAGATGCGCTGATGCCCGGACCGCACAATGGCCAACCATGAAGTACAGGTGCAGCCACGGCAGTTGCTGGCGGCCGCGCACCAGCACCTGACCAACACGTTCTTTCGCCAGGACAAAACCGAAGCCAAGCGGGCATTCAACGATATCAGCGCTGGCCGGTCGATTCCGTTCCTCGAGATATCGTCCGGGGACAAGGGCGAGGTTTACTGCTCGCTGGCGCTCGACCACAGCGAATATATCGGCAAGCTGAATTTCAGCGCGTTCCGCGACGTGCTCGGCGCGCACTTGCAGCTGATAGCGGACAAGCTCAAGAACGACGAGAATCTCAATATTTTCACCAATGAACAGACTGGCGACCTGCTGTTCAATATCCCGGGAATAATGCAGCGAGACGGCACGGTAAACGTGCTCGTGACCGGAATCGAACAACGCAAAGCCGGCGAGTTGACCGTGAAACTGATGTTTCTTGACCCTGCGAATTTTATCGATCCTGCAAGGGTATCGTAGGAGCTCGAAAGAAACAGAACGGGAGTGATCATGGCGCACGACGAATTCGAACTCTGGGATTTGAAAGTCGAGGTCGTCGGCAATCAGGCCGACATGGTATGCAGCCACAAAACCGGCGACTATTTTCTGGTGTCCGGCGAAAACCTCCTGTTTCCCGACGGCCTGGGATTTTCCATGTACGCACTGGCCGCCATCCTGCCACTGTTGCCGGCCAAACAGCGCATGACCGCAAGCAACGACTGGATGACGACTGACGCAGACATCGCCTGCCCGGACCCCTTCTGCGCTGCCCGCTTTCGCATAACCAGGACGGGAAAGCGGACTTTCCGCCACAGTGAAACAACAGTCGTGCCGCTCACGGCGAACAATAATGAGTGACGTCGAGCACACGGAGCTTGCGCCCGGGTATTCGATTTCCAGAATCATAAACGGGTGCTGGCAACTGACGCCGGATCACGGTGGCGGTCCGGCGACGGAAAGCGAAACGCACCGGATTTTTGCCGAACTCGTCGATCACGGTTTCACGACCTTCGATTGCGCCGATATATACGTCGGCGTCGAGGAATCGCTCGGCCGATTTCGCAAAAATCTGGCTGCGCCTGACAGCGTCCAGATTCACAGCAAGTACGCACCTGATCGAGACACGTTGCACGAACTCACTGCCCCGAAAATCAAGGACGCAGTGAACCGCTCGCTCAGCAGGCTCGGCGTGGAACGCCTGGATCTGCTGCAGTTTCACTGGTGGCGCTACGAACTTCCGGGCCACATGGAAATGCTCGAAACGCTGATGGATCTTCGCGACGCCGGCAAAATCAGGTTACTCGGCGTCACAAATTACGATACTGCGCATCTCGCCGAGCTGCTGCAGCGAGCGCCCGACCTGGCATCGATCCAATGCCAGTATTCACTGCTCGACCGGCGGCCGCAGCGGCACATGGCGAAACTGTGCGAAGAAAACGACGTGCATATTCTTCCCTACGGCGTGCTCGCCGGTGGATTCCTGAGCGAAAAATACCTTGATGTGCCGGCTCCCGACGTGACCAACCGATCGCTCACGAAATACCGCCTGATCATCGACGAAGCCGGCAGCTGGGCCACGTTTCAACACCTTTTGCGAACGCTGGCCGGGATTGGCGAGCGGCACGGCGTACCTGCCAGCGCGATTGCCGCACGCTGGACGCTCGATCAGCCAGCCGTGGCGGCGATAATGCTTGGCGTCGGCACGAAATCGAGAGCAGCGCAGAACCGGGCGATCAGCGGGATCCGCCTGACACAGCAGGATCGGGATGACATCAAGGCCGCTCTGAGCCGCATGTCGATTCCGCCGGGCGACGTGTATGAGCTTGAACGGGATTTCAGCGGCCCGCATACGCGCATCATTAAAATGAATCTGCACGACTCGCAGCAGCGCGATTAGTGAACGAATCCGGCCAACAGAGACGCTGGTCATCCAACCTGATGTTTATCGCTGCGGCGGTGGGCAGCGCCGTCGGTATTTCCAATGTCTGGAAGTTCACCTACGTCGCCGGCGAGAATGGCGGCGGTGCTTTCGTTCTGGTCTACGTCGCCGCAATCACTTTTATCGCCCTGCCAGCGCTTGCGGCGGAGTTTCTTATCGGCCGCCGCGGCGGAGCCGGCATCGTGCGCACGATGGAGAACCTCGCGGCCCGCGACGGTATCGGGCGCCACTGGCGCTTCTACGGTCAGCTCGCAGCGACCGGCGCATTTATCGCGCTCAGCTTTTATGCTGTTGTCGCTGGCTGGACCATCGACTACTTCGTCCAGTCACTGCTCAGCAGTTTCTCCGGACTCGACGCAGAGGGGTCGTCAACGAGGTTGGCTCAACTCATGGCGAGCCCTGCAAGAATGATTGCGTCGCAATCGCTTTTTCTCCTGCTGACGGGCGTTACCGTCGCCGCCGGCGTGCGGCACGGGCTGGAGCGCGTACTCAAATGGATGACACCCGCGCTATTCGTCATCCTCGTCGTGATGTTGATTTACGCGTTATGGGCAGCAGACTTTGCCGCAGGCGCAGCGTTCCTGTTCGTTCCGGATTTTTCCCGGCTCGACGCCGAAACAGTCTTGCTGGCGATTGGCCAGGCATTTTTCTCGCTCGGCATCGGGCTTGGCGTGCTGCTGACCGTTGGCGCATACATGGATCGCAGTGCATCGATCGTCAAATCGGCAGTCGTCGTCGCGGCTGCCGACGGCGGTGTCGCGCTGATGGCAGGCCTCGCGATTTTTCCGATCGTATTTGCACACGATCTTTCACCGGCCGAGGGTCCTGGACTGATATTCGCAACCTTGCCTGTCGCGTTCGGTCGCATGCCCGGTGGCGAACTGCTGGGCCCGCTGTTTTTCGTATTGATGGCGTTCGCTGCACTGACGTCCGCGATCACTATCCTCGAGTGCGTGGTGGCAACGCTTGAGGACACGACGAAGTTCTCACGCCGGCGCATCACGTTTGTTGCCACCAGCCTGCTATGGGTTCTCGGTCTCGGCACGGTTTTTTCGTTCAATCACTGGAGCGACTTTCATCCGCTCGGCTTTTTCGATGCCTTCGAATCCAGAACCGTGTTCGAAACACTGGACTACATTGTGTCCAACCTCATGATGCCGCTTGGCGGCGTGCTCGTTGCGGTACTCGCAGGCTGGGGTCTCAGCCGCAGCGCGACGCTGGCCGAACTCGCATTGCCGGATGGCCCGCTATATCGCCTGTGGCGTTTCCTCGTGCGCTACGCGGTGCCCGCGGCGATCGCCGCCGTATTCCTCGTCAACCTGTAAGGGTTGAACGAAGTCAAAGCGTCCGAACGCAGACCCCAACTGTAGAAGCGGCGCCCCC